>CALWGM010000093.1 GCA_944380065.1 uncultured Lachnospiraceae bacterium | reverse complement strand
ACTGAGGATCTTGGACCGGAACACAGCGCAGTATATGATCGATGAGATGGAGGCGGAGATCCGGAAGCAGGGGGAACAGCTGAAGGAAAAGGATGCGCAGATAGAGGAGAGAGATGCCAAACTGCAGGAAAAAACGAATCAGCTGGAAAGCCAGAATCTTATGCTGGAGAAGGTCAGCCGCAGTCTGGTTGAGGAATGCAGGGGGCAGGGGAAGAGCCGCGCTGAGGCGGAGCGGATGCTCTGTGACAGAATGGGGATGGATCCGGATCTGGCCAGGAAGGCCGTGCAGAAGTTCTGGGAGAAAAAGTAACACACAAAATGACCTGCGGCATGACGGAACCGCAGGTCTTTGTCTGTTCATTTTAAAACAAATTAAGCAATGCTGTTAACTAATTTTGCCAGGCGGGCAACTTTTCTGGAAGCATTGTTTTTATGGTAAACGCCTTTTGTTGCAGCCTTGTCGATGGTAGAAGTCGCTGCAACTAAAGCTGCCTGAGCTGCCTCCTTATCGTTTGCCGCAACTGCAGCCTCCACCTTTTTGATGGATGTCTTCACTGCAGAACGAATAGACTTGTTTCTGTCTGTTCTGGTCTGAGTAACCAGGATTCTTTTCTTCGCTGATTTAATGTTAGCCAATCTGTACACCTCCCATACTCGAGAATTCTTGTAACTGGCAACTGCCGCATAATATACAGTCGCCCTGACTGTTTCATTAAAGCCGGACACGGACGTTCTAATGTAAACATACTCATGTATTGTAACGCCCGGATCTGGAATTGTCAAGGGAAATCGAAGAAAAATTACCCAAAATATGCGGTAAAAGATATGTATAAAATCAGGTACAGGAAAAATACTATGTCAGAGTTGTCAGGCTCTTGAAAAATCAGCAGAAAGAGGAGCGGAATATGTTTGAAGTGAGAACGGATCTGGCGCTGGAGGAACAGGAACGGCTGCAGGAGCAGCAGGAGTCTTCCCGGGGGATTTCTGTCCGGGAGGAGGCGTCGGAGGATGGGGAGATCCGTGTGACCACGGTGCAGATCAAAACAGAGAATGCAGGGAAAATGATGGGGAAACCCAGGGGAACGTATATCACGCTGGAGTCTTCCCTGCTGCCGGAGGAGTCCGGGGATTATCACCGCGATATTTCCCGGAAGCTGGCAGAGCTTCTTTGGCGTCTGGTTCCGGGAAAGAAAAGGGAGCTTTCTGTTTTGGTGGCGGGGCTGGGGAACCGCAGTGTGACGCCGGATGCCCTGGGACCGCAGGTGGCGGACAATCTGTGCATTACCCGGCATTTGCTGGAAGAGTACGGAAGCGCTGCGTTTGCCAATGGGAGCGTGCAGGCCGTCAGCGCGGTGGTGCCGGGGGTGATGGCGCAGACGGGGATGGAGACCGGGGAAATCCTTTCCGGGATCATCCGGCAGGTCAGGCCGGACTGCCTGATCGCCATCGACGCCCTGGCTGCCAGGAGCGCCCGTCGTCTCTGCCGTACCATCCAGATTTCCGATACCGGGATCTGCCCCGGATCCGGGGTGGGAAACCACAGACACAGCATCACGGAGAAAACCGTGGGAGTTCCGGTGATCGCCCTGGGGATTCCCACGGTGGTGGAGGCGGCCACCATCGTGCAGGATTCCATGGCGGAATTTCTGCGGGAACTGTCACGTATGGATTCCATGCCTTCCCTGACAGATTCCTGGGAAAAGTTAGATGAGGCGGAACACCGGGAGCTGGTGCGGGGACTGCTGTCGCCGCAGCTGAATCAGATGTTTGTCACGACAAAGGATATCGACGCCCAGATCAAACAGATGAGCTATACAGTTTCTGAGGGGATCAATTTAGCGTTCTGTCCGGGATTTGAGGCATAAAAGCCGGGGGCGCTCATATATTGGATATGGGGCGTTTTTCTATGCTGAGTGTGACAAAAAAGAGACTGAAAAAAGAAAGAAGAAGAAAAGGGATGCTGGTACTTGCCTGCATGACGGTGATTTTCCTTTTTGCAGGCGTGTGTTTCCTTACACAAAGGAGCCGCTCGCAGACCTTCCGCATCAGTTACCAGGCCTGTGCCCTGATCCTGCGGCAGATTGCTCCGAACCTGTCGGAAAACAGCCTGACGGCGGAACCGGAGGATTCGGAATATACCTATGCCACCCAGGCGGAGAGCAGCTTGGTGTATGAAAAGATCTTAGCGCAGAATGCGGTGCAGGAAAACGCGGAAGCCGCCGGGCAGCAGGAGGAAGAAACGCAGGCTGCCAATGCGGAGGCCGGGCAGTCCCGGGAACAGGCGGAAACCGCATCGGCCGGGGCGGGCGGCGGGATCGCGCTGGAAAAACTGAATGATTTTGATTACCTGATCCAGAATTTTTATACGGTGGACAGCACCACTACCATCGACAGCAGCCGTCTGAATGCGGGAACCCTGCTGACAAAGAACTGCAGCATCCAGAAACGGCAGGATGCAGAACCGCAGATTCTGATCTATCATACCCATGCTTCCGAAGGATACAGCGATTCCACGGCGGGGGATCTCTCCACTACAGTGGTGGGGGTGGGGGAACATCTGGCGCAGATCCTGCGGGATACTTACGGTTACCAGGTGCTTCACGATACCGGCGTCTATGATACCGAGCGGGATCAGGCATACAGTGTGGCGGCTCCCTATATCCAGCAGATTTTGAGCGACCACCCTACCATTGAGGTGGTGATCGACCTGCACCGGGACGGCGTGGCGGATACGACCCGGCTGGTGACGGAGCAGAACGGGGTGCAGATGGCGCAGGTGATGTTTTTCAACGGCCTCAGCCGGACGACTGCCATGGGGGATATCAGCTATCTCCCCAATCCCTACATAGAAGACAATCTGGCGTTTTCTTTGCAGCTGCAGGTGGCGGCGCGGCAGATGTATCCGGATTTTACGAGAAAAATTTACCTGAAAGGCTACCGCTATAATCTGCATTTCCGGCCGAAGTCCGTGCTGGTGGAGGTGGGCGCCCAGACCAATACGCTGCAGGAGGCCATGAACGCCATGGACCCCCTGGCAAAGATTTTGGATACGGTGCTGGACGATACCGGATGAAAGGGCGCGATTTTTTGGCGTCGGGCGGTTGACACAGCGCAGATTCCTACGTTATTATATGAACAGTATGCATTTTCGGAGGAATCGGCGATGAAGTGGAAAAAATATACGATAGAGACGACCACGGCTGCGGAGGATTTTGTCAGCAGCATGTTGAGCGATCTGGGGATCGACGGGGTGGAGATTGAGGATAAGGTGCCGCTGGGGAAGGAAGATATGGCGAAGATGTTTATCGACTTTCTGCCGGAGCTGCCGCCGGATGACGGCGTGAGCCTGATCAGCTTTTATCTGGACGCGGAGGAAGATCACACAGAAAAGCTGAGACAGGTGGAGGACGGCTTAAAGGAGCTGCGTCTGTTTGTGGAAGTGGGCGCGGGTACGGTCACAGAGAGCGAGACGGAAGACCAGGACTGGGTCAATAACTGGAAAGCGTTTTTCCATGCGTTTACGATTGAGAATGCAGTGGCCGACGGGCAGGAGACAAAGGATATCCTGATCAAACCCACCTGGGAGGAACTGGATCCGGCGGATGCGGACAAGATTTTAGTGGAGATCGATCCGGGGATTTCCTTCGGGACAGGCAAGCACGAGACCACGCAGCTGTGTATCCGTCAGCTGATTAAATATATGAAGCAGGGGGACGAGGTGCTGGATCTGGGCTGCGGCAGCGGGATCCTTTCCATCGTCAGCCTGAAGCTGGGCGCCGGACACCTGACCGGGACGGATGTAGATGAGGACTGTATTACTTCCACATATGAAAATTTTGCAGTCAATCATCTGACCCGGGAGCAGGGAGATTTCTATGTGGGAAACCTGATCGATGATACCGGGCTGCAGGAGAAGGTGGGCACGGAAAAATATGATATCGTGGTGGCCAATATCCTGGCGGATGTGATCATTCCCATGGCTCCGGTGATCCCGGCGCGTTTAAAAGAGGGCGGCATTTTTATCAGCTCCGGCATCATTGATTTCAAGGAGCAGGAAGTGAAAAAAGCGATTGAAAGGGCCGGAATGACCATCCTGGAAATCAACCATCAGGGTGAATGGGTGGGGATTACCGCCAGAAAGTGAGCAGCCATGTATCAGTTTTTTATTGAGGACGGACAGGTTGGCAAAGAATACGTGACCATTACCGGAAGCGATGTGAATCACATCAAAAATGTGCTGCGGATGCGCCCGGGAGAAAAGATCCGGGTCAGCAGCAGATCCGGGCAGGATTTTTTCTGTGAGATCGCGGAGCTGACGGACGAGTTCGTCCAGGCGGATATTTTAAATGAGGAAGCCCCCAGCACGGAGCTTCCATCCAGGATCTATCTGTTCCAGGCGCTGCCGAAGGGCGACCGTATGGAATCGGTGATTCAGAAGGCGGTGGAACTGGGGGTTTACGAGATCATCCCGGTGTCCATGCGCTACTGTGTGGTGAAATTGGATGAGAAGAAAGCGGCCAGAAAGGTGGAACGCTGGCAGGCCATCAGTGAGACGGCGGCCAAGCAGTCCAAGCGCAGCCTGATTCCGCGGATCCATCCGGTGATGGGGTATCCGGAAGCGCTGGCGTACGCCGCCTCCTGTGACGTGAATCTGGTACCCTATGAAAATGAGCGGGGCATGCAGGCTACCCGGGAAGCGCTGGCGAAGCTGCAGCCGGGAAAATCCATCAGCATTCTGATCGGTCCGGAGGGCGGTTTTGCGGAACAGGAGATCGAAGCGGCCCGCCAGAAGATGGATGTGATTTCCCTGGGAAAACGGATTTTGCGCACCGATACGGCGGCCTGCTGCGCCATGTCCATGGTGATGCTGTATCTGGAAAGCCTGGGGGAGGACAGCGCCAGAACAGCTGACGGGGAGATGAGGGCATAGGCAGGCCCGGGAGAAAACAGACGGAGAGAACCGGAGAGGAAGCGGAACGATGCAGATTTATCTGGATAATTCTGCCACGACCAGGTGTTCGGAGGCAGTCAGAGAGATTGTAGTAAAAACCATGACCGGGGATTATGGCAATCCCTCCTCCATGCACACGCTGGGCGTGGAGGCAGAACAATATGTAAAAGAGGCGTCGGCAGCGATTGCGAAAACACTGCGCTGCCAGGAAAAGGAAATTGTATTTACCTCCGGCGGGACGGAGTCCAACAATCTGGCGATCCTGGGAAGCGCCATGGCAAACAAAAGGCGGGGGAAGCATCTCATCACCACCGGTGTGGAGCATCCTTCGGTGAAAAATGCCATGCGTTTCCTGGAGGAGCAGGGATTTGAGGTCACCTGGCTGCCGGTGAATGAATACGGGGAGATTTCCACAGAGGATCTGAAGGCGGCGCTGCGTGAGGATACGGTCTTAGTATCCATGATGATGGTCAATAATGAGATCGGGGCCTTAGAGCCGGTGGAGGCAGCCGGAAAGCTGATCCATGAGAAATGTCCACAGACCCTGTTCCATGTGGATGCGATCCAGGCTTACGGAAAGTTTAAGATCGTTCCCAAACGGATGCACATCGACCTGCTGTCTGTCAGCGGGCACAAGATCCACGGCCCCAAGGGAGTCGGTTTCCTGTACATCCGGGAAAAAACGAAGATCCGGCCGATTTCGTTCGGCGGGGATCAGCAGAAGGGGATGCGTTCCGGCACGGTCAATGTGCCGGGGATTGCCGGACTGGGAACGGCAGCCCGGGAGATTTATGAGAATTTTGAGGAACATACGGAGCAGCTGTATCGGTTGAAGGAATATTTCGCAGGCCGTCTCCTGACCCTGAAAGATGTGAAAATCAACGGGAGGACAGGCAGGGATAGCGCGCCGCATATTTTGAATGCCAGCTTCCCCGGGGTGAGGAGCGAGGTGCTGCTGCACGCGCTGGAAGAGAGAGGGATTTATGTGTCGGCGGGAAGCGCCTGTTCATCCAATCATCCGTCTGTGGCCGGGACGCTGGCGGCCATCGGGCTGGACGCGGCGCATCAGGAGTCAGCCCTGCGCTTCAGCTTCAATTTCCATACCACGAAGGAAGAATTAGATGAGACGTACCAGGCGCTGGCGGAGCTGCTGCCGGTGCTGCGCAGATACAGAAGATGTTAAGGGAAGATACCCGTGCGGGCAGCGGTCTGCCCGATAAAGGAGGAAGAGATGTTTCGTTTGTTTTTGATTAAATATGGAGAGATCGGTATCAAGGGAAAGAACCGCCATGTATTTGAGGAGGCGCTGGTGCGCCAGATCGAGCACGCTTTAAAGCCGGTAGAGGGAGAGTTTGCGGTCAGCCAGGAGCGGGGAAGGATTTATGTGGAGGCCCTGGGGGATTACGATTATGAGGAGACCGTCCAGGCGCTTTCCCGGGTGTTCGGGATCGTGGCCATCTGTCCCATGTGGCAGGTGGAGGAGCAGGGGTTTGAACAGCTGGCGTCGGACGTGCTGTCCTATATGAAGGAAGTGTACCCGGACAGCAGAAAAAGCTTTAAGGTAAGTTCCCGCCGGGCGAACAAGGCGTTCCCCATGGATTCCCAGGAGATCAACGCCGAACTCGGCGGGCGGATTTTAGAGGCCTGCCCCGGGATGCATGTGGATGTGCATCATCCGGACATTATGCTGTACGTGGAGATCCGCAGCAAGGTCAATATTTATTCCATGTCGATCCCGGGGCCGGGGGGCATGCCGGTGGGAACGGCAGGCAGGGCAATGCTCCTGCTTTCCGGCGGTATTGACAGCCCGGTGGCCGGACACATGATTGCCAAGCGGGGCGTGACCATTGAGGCGACGTATTTCCATGCGCCGCCCTATACCAGCGAGCGGGCAAAGCAGAAGGTGGTGGATCTGGCGAAGATCGTGGCCCGCTACAGCGGCCCCATCAAGCTGAATATTGTGAATTTTACAGATATCCAGCTCTATATCTATGACCAGTGCCCCCACGATGAGCTGACCATCATTATGCGCCGTTATATGATGCGGATCGCGGAGCATTTCGCAAAAGAGGACAAGTGCCTGGGACTGGTGACCGGGGAGAGTATCGGCCAGGTGGCCAGCCAGACCATGCATTCCCTGGCGGCCACCAATGAGGTGTGCACGCTGCCGGTTTACCGTCCCCTGATTGCCTTCGACAAGAATGATATTATTGCCATATCAGAAAAAATCGATACCTATGAGACGTCCATCCAGCCCTATGAAGACTGCTGTACGATCTTTGTGGCGAAGCATCCGGTGACGAAACCGAACCTGAATGTGATCCGACGGTCGGAACGGCATTTGGAGGAGAAGATTGATGAACTGGTAAAAACGGCCATCGAAACCACCGAGACGATCTTGGTGGAGGCAGAATAGGCGGAAATGCTGCGGGGAGCGTCTGTTTTCTGCAAAAAAAAAGAATCCTGTCCAGCAGGATTCTTTTGTCTGCATATCTGTGCTTTACTGAGCGAGATAAGGCTTTAATACTTCCATGATCTCTGCGATATCCTCATCCCCGGAATGGATGGCCAGGTCGATGGGCTTTGCCAGATCCAGGCTGAAAATGCCGAGCATGGATTTTGCGTCGATCACATATCTGCCGGAGATCAGGTCAAAGTCGCATGAGAAATCAGAAATGTCTTTTACAAAGCTTTTTACCTTATCAATCGAATTTAATGATACTTGAACTTTTTTCATAAAAACAGTCCTCCCAATGGTGTGCATTTTCTTTTCTGATATTAATACTAACTTTATTTGAAAAAAATGTCAACATTGCCGGACAAAACAAAAGAAAAACATTGGCAAAACGGGAAAACGTTTGCCTGCGGAGGCGGTTTTTTATGGATCAAAGCAAAAAGAAAGGGATGAAACAGAGATGAAACGAGCAGCGCTTCACAGCCTGGGATGTAAAGTGAATTCTTACGAGACAGAGGCCATGCAGCAAATGCTGGAGCAGGCGGGGTATGAGATCGTGCCTTTTCATGAAAAGGCGGACCTCTATGTGATCAATACCTGTTCTGTCACCAATGTGGCAGACCGGAAATCCAGGCAGATGATCCACCGGGCCAGGAGGCAGAACCCGGACGCTATTGTGGCGGCGGCAGGCTGCTATGTGCAGACGGCGGCTGCGCAGGCGCAGGAAGATGGGGCTGCGGATATTGTGATCGGAAATAACTGTAAGCAGGATCTGCTGGAGCTGATTGCCGAATGTGAGGCGCAGCGGCAGCAGGCGGAAGGCAGAACGCAGGAAGGGAGGCCGGGGGCCGGGGTATCGGAGATCATCGATATCAACCGCCCGGGACAGCCCTATGAGGAACTGAAAGTCAGCCATCCGGCAGACCATACCCGGGCGTTCCTGAAAATCCAGGACGGCTGCAACCAGTTCTGCAGTTACTGCATTATCCCCTACGTCAGGGGAAGGATCCGCAGCAGGAAGCCGGAAGACGTGGTGGCGGAGACAGAGGAACTGGTAAAAAACGGATTCCAGGAGATTGTGCTGACCGGGATCCATCTGAGTTCTTATGGGCGCGACCTGGGCTGTACGCTTTTGGACATCATCCGCAGGCTGCACGGGATCCCCGGCGTTCGCAGGATCCGTCTCGGTTCCCTGGAGCCGGGGATCATCACCGAAGAATTTGTAAAGGAACTGGCGGGGTTAAAGAAGGTCTGCCCTCATTTCCATCTCTCCCTCCAGAGCGGCAGCGATACGGTACTAAAACGGATGAACCGGAAGTATACGGCGGAGGAATACCTGGAAAAATGCGGGATCCTGCGGAAGTATTATGAACATCCGGCGATCACTACGGATGTGATCGTGGGATTTCCCGGGGAAACGGAGGCAGAGTTTTCAGAGACCTGTGAGTTTGTGAAAAAAGCGGCTTTTTATGAGATCCACGTGTTCAAATATTCCCGCAGGAACGGGACCGCGGCGGCAAAAATGCCGGATCAGATCCCGGAATCGGTGAAGGGGGAACGCAGTCATATCCTGATGGGGATTGCAGAACAGCTGAAAACGGATTTTGTCCGCTGGTACCGGGGGAAGACCGTGGAGGTTCTTTTTGAGGAGCCGGTGTGGCTGAACGGGAAACAATACTATGAAGGATTTACGCCGGAATATGTAAAAACATGGTATCCCTCGGAGGAATCCCTCGGAAACCGGATAATGAAGGTTGAATTTTTCGGGGATTTGGTTTAGAATAAAAGAGATTCAGAAATTTTTACGTGATATGAGGTTGATACGATGCAGGATTTAAGCAGCACACAGTACTTTAAGGTTCAGAAGGCGCCTGAGCTGAAGATCGGGGATGTCCTGGAGATTGTTTACAGGGCGATGCAGGAAAAGGGATACAATCCGATCAATCAGATCGTCGGTTATATCATGTCCGGGGATCCGACCTACATCACCAGCCATAACAATGCCCGCAGCCTGATCATGAAGATTGAGCGGGACGAGCTGGTGGAGGAGGTCTTAAAGGACTATGTGAAGAGACATCACTGGGAATAGAGGTTATCAGATGAGGATTATGGGCCTTGATTTCGGCTCCAGGACAGTGGGGGTTGCGGTGAGCGACCCTTTGTTTCTGACTGCGCAGGGAGTGGAGATCATACGGCGGAAATCGCCGAATAAGCTGCGCCAGACCCTGGCGCGTATCGAAGAACTGATCACGGAATATGAGGTGGACAGGATCGTACTGGGCTACCCGAAGAATATGAATAACACAGAAGGGGAACGCTGTGAAAAGACGCAGGAGTTCCGGCAGATGCTGGAACGGCGGACCGGACTTCCGGTGATCCTCTGGGATGAACGGCTGACCACAGTCCTGGCAGACCAGGCCATGATGGAGGGCGGCATCCGCCGGGAAAACCGCAAAGAATATGTTGACAAGCTGGCAGCAGTTTTCATACTGCAGAATTATCTGGACGCATCGCGTCAGAGTTAGGGAAATATGGAACGAATTCGACTGACATCCCCCGAGACCGGGGAAGAACTGGAACTTTATATTTTAGAGCAGACCTGTATCAGCGGAGTGACTTATCTTCTTGCGACAGAAGAAGAGGAGGAGGACTCTGTGGCGTACATTTTAAAAGAGATACAGACAGAAGAAGACGACGTGGTCTATGAACTGGTAGAGGACGATGTGGAGCTGAATGCGATCGCAAAGGTTTTCGCCGAGATGTTAGAGGACGTTGACTTTGCATAACAGGTATGGCTGCATACCGCCGAGTGAAAAATCAGAACGGAAAATTTAAAATCTGGAGGTGTATTATTTGTTAAAAAAGAACAATTCAAAACTGCGCATCATACCCCTTGGAGGACTGGAATCCATCGGGATGAATATTACTGCCTTTGAATGCGGAGACAGTATTATTGTTGTGGACTGCGGACTGGCGTTCCCGGAGGATGATATGTACGGGATCGATCTTTGCGTGCCGGATATCACGTACCTGCAGGAGAATATCGACCGGGTGAAAGGATTTTTTATCACCCACGGGCATGAGGATCATATCGGGGCTCTGCCCTATGTTCTCTTAGAGGTCAATGTGCCGATCTACGCGACCAAGCTGACCAACGGGCTGATCGAACACAAATTGGAAGAACACGGGCTGCTGGATAAGGTAAAACGCAAGGTGGTGAAATACGGGCAGCATATCAACCTGGGCTGTTTCCGGGTAGAGTTCGTAAAGACCAACCACAGCATCCAGGATGCGGCTGCGCTGGCGATCTATACGCCGGCAGGCGTGATCATGCACACGGGAGACTTCAAGGTGGATTATACCCCGGTTTACGGGGACGCCATCGATCTGCAGCGTTTCGGAGAGATCGGGAAAAAGGGCGTCCTTGCTCTGATGTGCGACAGTACCAATGCGGAGCGGCCGGGCTTTACCATGACGGAGCGTAAAGTCGGCAAGACCTTCGATTCCATTTTCAGCGACCATACGAAGCAGAGGATCATTGTGGCGACGTTTGCCTCCAATGTGGACCGTGTGCAGCAGATCATCAACACGGCCTATAAGTTCGGGCGCAAGGTAGTCGTGGAGGGACGGAGCATGGTGAATATTATTTCCATCGCTTCCAGCCTGGGGTATCTGAATGTGCCGGAGAATACGCTGATTGATATTGAGCAGCTGAAAAATTATCCCGATGAGAAGACGGTGCTGATTACCACAGGGAGCCAGGGTGAGCCTCTGGCAGCCCTCTCAAGGATGGCTAACGGCGTGCACCGCAAGGTGAAGATCCATCCCAATGACCTGATTATTTTCAGTTCCAATCCGATCCCGGGAAATGAAAAAGCGGTTTCCAAGATCATCAATGAGCTTTACCGCCAGAGCGCGGATGTGATTTTCCAGGATACCCATGTGTCCGGACATGCCTGTCAGGAGGAGCTGAAGCTGATCTACTCTCTGCTTCAGCCGAAATACACGATTCCGGTACACGGTGAATTCCGCCACCGGAAGGCGCAGGCGCAGCTGGCGCTGGAGCTGGGGATGCCGAAGGAGAATGTGCTGATGATTTCTTCGGGCGATGTGCTGGAGATCAGCGAGGACGGCGCGGAAGTTGTGGGGAAGGTTCCGGCCGGCCCGGTGTTTGTAGATGGTCTGGGCATCGGCGATGTGGGGAATATTGTCATGCGTGACCGCCAGCACCTGGCAGAGGATGGCATCATCATCGTTGTGCTGACGCTGGAGGGCGGATCGGGACAGCTGCTTGCGGGGCCGGATATTGTATCCAGGGGCTTTGTCTATGTCCGCGGATCCGAGAGTCTGATGGATGAAGCGCAGCATGTGCTCAATGACGCGGTTCATCAGCTGACAGACCGGGGCGTGACAGACTGGGGACGGATCAAGACGCAGATCAAGGACGCCCTCGGCGAGTATGTCTGGAAGAGGACCAAACGCCGTCCGATGATCATCCCGATTATTATGGAAGTGTAAATGGGGTTTTGCGCCGTGGGAAGCGGCGGTTTACTATGGGGGACAAAATGACATTTCGCAGGAAAAAAGAACATACAGAATATGATCCGGCTATACCGCAAGAACATGCGGATGCCGGAAAGGGAGAGAGAACATCAATGTTAGCAGTGAGAAAAAGCCTGGACGACCTGATCGTGTCCCTGGAAAACTGTGAGGATTTCAAGCGGTATAAGGCTGCCTGCACACAGGTGCGGATGCATCCGGAGAAGGAGCAGCGCCTGCAGGAGTTCCGGAAGAAAAACTATCTTCTCCAGAATTCCCGGGAGAGCGTGGATCTGTTCGCGGAGACCGACCGTCTGGAGAAGGAATACGCGGATGTGTACCGGGATCCCATGCTGCAGGAGTTTCTGAGCGCAGAGGTGGCAGTCTGCAGGATTGTGCAGCAGGTGAACCGGGAGATGATCAACTGCCTGGATTTTGAAAATGTACTGGTGGATGACTGATGATCGTAGAAGAGAGATTTGTTACCTATATTAATTCTCTGAATACAGGCAATACTCCTCTGTTGGAGGAAATCGAGCAGGAAGCCCATGGTTCCGGCGTACCCATTATCCGGCGGGAAATGCAGAGTTTTCTGAAGTTCCTGCTGGCTGCTGCGCGGCCGCAAAGGATATTGGAGGTAGGGACTGCCATCGGGTTTTCTGCTCTTTTTATGGCAGAATATAACCCGGCCGGCGGGTCTGTCACCACGATCGAGAACTATGAAAAGCGGATTCCCATCGCCCGGGCGAATTTTGAGAGAGCCGGGCGGGCCGGACAGATCACGCTCTTAGAGGGAGATGCCGCAGAGGTTTTAAAGGGGCTGGAGGGCACTTACGACCTGATCTTTATGGACGCCGCAAAGGGGCAGTATATTCATTTTATGGAAGATGCGCTGCGTCTTCTGGCGCCGGGAGGGATCCTGATTTCTGATAATGTGCTGCAGGACGGGGATATTATCGAGTCCCGGTTTGCGGTGACCAGGAGAAACCGTACGATCCATAAGCGGATGCGGGAATACCTGTATGCGCTGACGCACCATCCTGACCTGACCACATCGGTGCTGACCATAGGGGATGGCGCGGCGGTCAGTGTCAGACATGGGAAACCGCAGAATATGGAGAATGAGGAAAGGAAAGAAGCATGAAGCGACCAGAATTACTGATCCCGGCCAGCAGCCTGGAAGTATTAAAGGTAGCCGTTGTATACGGCGCAGATGCCGTGTACATTGGCGGGGAGGCGTTCGGACTGCGCGCCAAGGCGAAGAATTTTTCCCCGGAGGAGATGCGCGAGGGGATTGCATTTGCCCATGGGCATGGGGTGAAGGTTTATGTGACGGCCAACATCCTGGCGCATAATGCGGACCTGAAAGGTGTGCGCAGATATTTTTCTGAGCTGAAGGAGATACGGCCGGATGCGCTGATTATCTCAGATCCCGGTGTTTTTGATATTGCGCGGGAGGTATGCCCGGAGATCGACATCCATATCAGCACCCAGGCCAACAATACGAATTACGGGACGTATCTGTTCTGGCACAGGCTGGGAGCGAAGCGTGTGGTGACAGCCAGGGAGCTCTCCATGAGGGAGTTAAAGGAGATCCGGGAACAGATTCCGGAGGAACTGGAAATGGAGACCTTTGTCCATGGGGCGATGTGTATTTCCTATTCCGGGCGCTGCCTGCTGTCCAACTATTTT
The DNA here is from genome assembly GCA_944380065.1 of uncultured Lachnospiraceae bacterium. GTDB lineage: Bacteria > Bacillota > Clostridia > Lachnospirales > Lachnospiraceae > Eubacterium_I. The sequence continues at coordinate 58,640 of CALWGM010000093.1, read as the reverse complement.
ACCGGCCGGGACGCCAACCGGGGTGCCTGTACCCATCCCTGCCGCTGGAAATATGCGGTGGTGGAGGAAACCAGGCCGGGGGAGTATTTCCCTGTTTATGAAAATGAGCGGGGAACCTTTATTTTTAACTCCAAGGATCTCTGCATGATCGAACATATCCCGGAACTGATGGAGACAGGGATCGACAGCTACAAGATTGAGGGGCGGATGAAAACGGCGCTCTATGTGGCGACGGTTGCCCGCACCTACCGGAAGGCGATCGACGATTATCTGAAGGATCCGGCGCTCTATCAGAAAAACATGCCCTGGTATCTGGAGCAGATTTCCAACTGCACCTACCGCCAGTTTACCACCGGATTTTTCTTTGGGAAACCGGACGAAGATGCCCAGATCTATGACAGCAATACGTATGTAAAGGAATATACTTACCTGGGCGTAGTGGAGGAATGCCGGGACGGGCTTTGCAGAATTCACCAGAGAAATAAATTTTCTGTGGGAGAAACTATTGAAATTATGAAGCCGAAGGGGGATAATATAGAGGTGAAAGTGAGACGGATCCTGAACGAGGAGGGGGAGGAGATGGATTCCGCGCCCCATCCGAAGCAGGCGCTGTATGTCGATCTGGAATGCACGCCGGATCCGTATGATATTCTGAGAAGGAAAGAGGAGGAGTAGGACATGGCAAAAGATCGTTATGTTGCATATGTAGGTACGTATACCTATGGCAGCAGTGAGGGTATCCATATCTTCGATATAGATTCCGACACATGGATGATGAAAGAGCGCAAAGTGGTGCCGATCAATAACCCGTCGGACGTATTGGTGTCCAATAACGGGAAATATCTCTACGCGATTGCGGATCTGGGGGTAAACGCATACCGCATTTTGGAGGATGGCGACCTGGAGTTCCTCAACAGTAAATGGACCGGCGGTATCCGCGGCTGTTATCTGGAGACAGACCCCAATGACAGGTTCCTGTTTGAATGCGGCTATCATGACGGACGTATTTCGGTGATGAAACTGAATGAGGACGGCTCCCTGGGGGAGATCGCGGACCGTGTATTCCACAAGGGGATTGGCCTCAGCATGACAGACCGCCGTTCCATGCCCCATGTGACCTGTCTGAAGCTGACGCCGGATTTCAAAGGTCTCTGTGCAGTGGACAGCGGGCTTGACCAGGTAAAGGTGTATGATATTGATTATGAAACTGGAAAGCTTCATCTGAATGATATTATCCGCTGTGATCTGGACAGCGGCCCGAAGATGATCCGTATTGACAAACAGCGCAAGTATGTATATGTGCTGGGAGAGATGAGCAACCGCGTCTGCGTTTACAAGGCAGTTCCGGATCATGTGAAGGTTGGAAAGGATATTTTTGAGCCGATCCAGAAGATTTCCACCATTGATGAAGGGGAAAATCAGCAGGCGGCTGCTTCCGGCATAGAATTTTCTGAGGATGGGAAGCATCTGTTTGTGACAAACGCCGGGATCAATTCCGTGATGGTTTATGATGTGGATGAGAGCACCGGGCTTTTAACCAGACTTTGCCATATCAAGTGCAGCGGCGACTATCCGAAGGCGGTGGTTGTGATGCCGGACAACGAGCATTTCGTAGTGCTCAGCCATAACACAGATGAGATCTTTGTATATAAGATGGATTACGAAAGGAAATGTTATCTGCTGAGCGCGAAGCCGATCAGGATCGAGCAGCCCAACAGTATCTATATCCATAAGCTGAATTAGGAAAATGTGTGCAGCCGGGGACGGAAAGTCCCCGGCTGTTTCTGTCTCAGGGAAGATAGATTTTTTTCAGGTTCTCCATCCGGGATGTCATGCCTGTCATCAGCAGATCCAGGATGGCCAGCGCGGCCATGGATTCTACCACCACCACGGCCCGGGGAACGATCACGGGATCGTGCCGTCCCTGGATGCTGATCTCTGTGGGAGTGCCGTCTTTTTTTACCGTATGCTGGGTGCGGGCAATGGAAGGGGTGGGCTTGATGGCTGCCCGGAATATGATGGGGGAACCATCGCTCATGCCGCCTAAGATGCCCCCGGCGTGGTTGGTTTCTTTTGCGATGCGCCCGTCCCGGAAGAGGAAGGCGTCGTTGTTCTCGGAGCCTTTCATGGCAGCGGACGCAAAACCGGAGCCGATCTCGAAGCCTTTTACCGCGCCGATGGAGAAGATGGCCTTTGCCAGGACGGCGTCCAGCTTGTCAAAGACGGTTTCACCGATGCCCGCGGGCATGCCGGTGACCACGCACTCAATGACGCCGCCGGAGGAATCCTTTTCGGACATGCACTGCTTTAGATACTCCTGCGCCTTCGCGGCGGCATCCGCATCCGGCATGTACAGAGGGTTTCTGGAAATCTCTGCTTCGTCAAAATACTGTCCTGAGATGGAGACCGGGCCGATGGATCTGGTGTAAGTCAGGAAGCGGATCCCCATTTCTCCCAGGATTTTGGAGGCCACAGCTCCGGCAGCCACCCGGCCGATGGTCTCCCGGCCGGAAGAGCGGCCGCCGCCCCGGTAATCCCGGAAGCCGTATTTGGCGTCGAAGGTGTAGTCTGCGTGTCCCGGGCGGTAGTAAGAGGCAATTTCGCTGTAATCCCCGGATTTCTGGTTTTCGTTGCGCACTAAGATGGAGATGGGGGTGCCGGTGGTCTTTCCCTCAAATACCCCCGACAGGATCTTTGCCTGGTCGCTCTCTTTCCGCGGCGTGGAAAACCGGGACTGCCCCGGCTTCCTGCGGTCTAAAAACCTCTGAATATCCTCCTCACACAGGGAAAGGCCTGCGGGGCAGCCGTCGATGACTGCGCCGACGCCCTTCCCGTGGGACTCGCCCCATGTGGTGACCTGAAATATGCTGCCGAAAGATGAACCTGCCATGCCGGAATTCCTCCCTTGATTTTTATGTCATGATAGAGTACATTATAGAGGATAAATTTTGAAATTGCAATCAGGGAGACTTTTATGTACAAATTACTGAAAAAGGACGGCCGCGCCAAGCGGGGCGAACTGGTAACCGTCCATGGGACTGTCCAGACGCCGGTGTTTATGAATGTGGGGACGGCGGCGGCGATCAAAGGCGCGGTGTCCACCGACGACCTGCGGCAGATCAAAACACAGATCGAGCTGTCCAACACGTATCATCTGCACGTGCGCCCGGGGGACCGGCTGATCCGGGAACTGGGCGGCCTGCACAAATTCATGGTGTGGGATAAGCCGATCCTGACGGATTCCGGCGGGTTTCAGGTGTTTTCGCTGGCGGGCCTGCGCAAGATCAAAGAGGAGGGCGTGCATTTCCATTCCCATGTGGACGGGCGGAAGATTTTTATGGGGCCGGAGGAGAGTATGCAGATCCAGTCCAACCTGGGCTCCACCATTGCCATGGCGTTTGATGAGTGCCCGCCGGCGCTGGCGGACCGCAGTTATGTGAAGCCTTCCGTGGAGCGGACGACCCGCTGGCTGAGGCGCTGCAAGGCGGAGATGCAGCGGTTGAATTCTCTGGAGGATACTCTGAATCCCCATCAGCTTCTGTTCGGGATCAACCAGGGCGCTGTTTATGACGATATCCGCGTGGAGCACGCAAAACAGATCACAGAGCTGGAGCTGGACGGCTATGCCCTGGGCGGTCTGGCAGTGGGAGAGAGCCACGAGGAGATGTACCACGTTCTGGATGTGACGGTGCCGTATCTGCCGGAGGATAAGCCCACCTACCTGATGGGGGTTGGGACTCCGGCCAATATTTTAGAGGCGGTAGACCGGGGCGTAGACTTTTTCGACTGTGTGTACCCCAGCCGCAACGGGCGTCACGGCCATGTCTATACCAATCACGGCAAGATGAATCTGTTTAACCAGAAGTATGAGCGGGATATGCGGCCCATCGAGGAGGGCTGCGGCTGCCCGGCCTGCCGGACTTACAGCAGGGCGTATATCCGGCATCTGCTGAAGGCAAAGGAGATGCTGGGGATGCGTCTGTGCGTGCTGCATAATCTGTATTTTTATAATACGATGATGGAGGAGATCCGGGACGCCATCGACGCCGGCAGGTACCAGAGCTATAAGGCGGAGAAGCTATACCGGATGAAGCAGGGCGGGTGACGGCTGCCGGTGATTATTTTTGCAAAAATACAGAAAAAACTTGAACTATAGAGGAAGATTGTGTAGAATGTAAAAGATATTGAGACAGAAGCAGTTTCAAGTGAATCATACGATAAACAAACAGGAGGAATCGAGTATGCAGTTATTAAGTGCTCAGGAAGCCATGGGCGGCGCCGGCGGCATCATTATCTGGGTGGTGATCCTGGTGGTGTTCATGTTTGTGTTCATGATCCGTCCGCAGAGGAAAGAGCAGCAGAGAAAGAATGACATGATGTCCAAGATGGCTGTTGGCGATACGGTATGTACCACAGGCGGATTTTACGGCACGATCATCGATATCCAGGACGACCTGGTAATCGTAGAGTTCGGCAATAACAAAAACTGCCGGATCCCCATGCAGCGCGCAGCGATCGCCCAGATTGAAAAGGCAGAAGACGCGGTTGAGGAGAAATAATCAGGGATAAGAAAAGGAGCAGGTGAGATATGCGGATATTTCACAGGCTCCTTTTTCCGTTGCCGGACTGTCGAAGAAGATACTACTTGAAATCGACAGCAATTTATACTATCATAGGTAGATAAGCGTGGAATGGGAGGATCTGACGATGAAATTTCAGGTTGGAGTGATTGCCGGAGACGGCATCGGGCCGGAGATTGTCGCTGAGGCGCAGAAGGTATTGAACTGCGTCGGGCAGAAGTTCGGCCATGAATTTATGTATGACGATATTCTGATGGGAGGCTGTTCGATCGACGCCACAGGCGTTCCGCTGACGGATCAGGCGATTGAACAGGCGCTGGCTTCCGATGCGGTTCTGATGGGATCCATCGGCGGGAATACCAGTATATCTCCCTGGTATAAGCTGCCGCCGGAGCTGAGACCGGAGGCCGGGCTTTTGAAGCTCCGCAAGTCTCTGAATCTGTTTGCCAATCTGCGGCCGGCATATCTTTATGAAGAGTTAAAGGAAGCGTGCCCCTTACGGGATGATATCATCGGGGACGGTTTTGATATGATGATCATGCGGGAACTGACTGGCGGGCTTTACTTCGGAGCCAGAAAGACGGAGGAAGTGGACGGCGTGATGACTGCCGTGGATACCCTTACGTATAATGAGAATGAGATCCGCAGGATCGCGGTGAAAGGCTTTGAGATTGCCATGAAGCGCCGGAAAAAGGTGACCAGCGTGGATAAGGCCAATGTGCTGGATTCTTCCCGCCTCTGGAGAAAGGTTGTGGAAGAGGTGGCAGCAGATTACCCGGAGGTTTCCTATGAGCATATGCTGGTGGACAACTGCGCGATGCAGCTGGTAAAGGATCCGAAGCAGTTTGATGTGATCCTGACAGAGAACATGTTTGGCGATATTCTGTCCGACGAGGCCAGTATGGTGACCGGATCCATCGGTATGCTCTCCAGCGCCAGCTTAAATGATACAAAGTTTGGCCTTTATGAGCCCAGCGGCGGTTCTGCGCCGGATATCGCGGGCAAAGGCATCGCGAACCCGATTGCCACGATTCTTTCGGCAGCCATGATGCTGCGTTATTCCTTTGACCTGGACAAGGAGGCGGACGCTGTGGAGGCGGCTGTCAGACAGGTGTTAAAGGATGGATACCGCACCATTGACATTATGCCGCAGGAAGAGGAAAAGAAGGCTTTTGTGACACAGGTGGGCACCGCAGCCATGGGTGACCTGATCTGTGAGCGGATCGGATGAAGAGAAAATCCCACAGTTGACAGAACTATTTTTTATAAAAGGAGACATGGAAAATGAGAAGTGACAACGCAAAATCGGGAATGCAGCAGGCACCCGCAAGATCCCTGTTTAATGCTCTTGGATACACGAAGGAAGAGCTGGATCGCCCCCTGGTAGGTATCGTAAGCTCTTACAATGAGATCGTGCCCGGCCATATGCATCTGGACAAGATCACAGAGGCGGCCAAACTTGGCGTGGCTATGGCAGGCGGTACGCCCATCGTGTTCCCGGCCATTGCTGTGTGCGACGGTATTGCCATGGGGCATATCGGCATGAAATATTCCCTGGTGACCCGTGACCTGATCGCGGATTCCACCGAGTGTATGGCGCTGGCGCATCAGTTTGACGCGCTGGTGATGATTCCCAACTGTGATAAGAATGTACCGGGGCTTCTGATGGCGGCAGCCAGACTGAACATCCCCACGGTATTTGTCAGCGGCGGCCCGATGCTGGCCGGTCATGTGGACGGAAAGAAGAGAAGTCTTTCCTCCATGTTTGAGGCGGTTGGCTCCTATGAGGCGGGGCTGATGACGGAAGATGATGTGACGAATTTTGAGCGGAATGTCTGCCCTACCTGCGGATCCTGCTCCGGTATGTATACCGCAAACTCCATGAACTGCCTGACCGAGACCATCGGTATGGGTCTTCCCGGGAACGGAACGATCCCGGCGCCTTATTCAGCCAGGATCCAGCTGGCAAAACATGCCGGCATGGCTGTTATGGAGATGTGGAGAAAGAACATCCGTCCGCTGGACATCATGACAAAGGATGCATTTATGAACGCCCTGACCATGGATATGGCTCTTGGCTGTTCTACCAATACCATGCTCCATCTCCCGGCCATCGCGCATGAGGCGGGCGTGGAGATCAATCTGGACATTGCCAACGAGATGAGCGACCGGACGCCGAACCTCTGCCATCTGGCGCCTGCAGGCCCCACATATATGGAGGATCTGAATGAGGCCGGCGGTATCCAGGCTGTTATGGCGGAGCTGAACAAGCTGGGTCTCCTGCATACAGACTGTATGACGGTAACAGGAAAGACGGTGGGCGAGAATATCAAAGGCGCTGTAAACCGCAATCCGGAAGTGATCCGTCCCATTGATAACCCTTACAGCAAGACGGGAGGTATCGCTGTGCTGAAAGGAAACCTGGCTCCCGACTCCGCTGTGGTAAAACGTTCCGCGGTGGCTCCGGAGATGCTGGCGCACGAGGGTCCGGCCCGAGTATTTGACTGTGAGGAAGATGCCATCGCAGCGATCAAGGGCGGCAAGATCCATGAGGGCGACGTGGTGGTGATCCGCTATGAGGGACCGAAGGGCGGCCCTGGTATGAGAGAGATGCTGAATCCCACCTCCGCTATCGTTGGTATGGGGCTTGGCTCTACGGTAGCCCTGATCACAGACGGACGTTTCTCCGGCGCTTCCAGAGGCGCGGCCATCGGCCATGTGTCTCCCGAGGCGGCAGTGGGCGGCCCCATTGCCTTGGTGGAAGAGGGAGATATCATCCAGATCGATATCAATGCCAACACGTTGAACATGAAGGTGTCCGATGAGGAGCTGGCTGCAAGAAGAGCAAAATGGCAGCCGAGAGAGCCGAAGGTCACAACCGGCTACTTAAGACGTTACCAGGCGATGGTAACATCCGGAAATACAGGCGCAATCTTAAAAGTGCCTGGCGAAGAATAAGATGGAGACGGGGATCCTGCCGCGGCGGGATCCCGGATCCGGTGTATATACAGGAGAAACAGGTCTGTGTGAGACGGACAGTAGAAAAGGGGAACTTGGATTATGCAGTTGACAGGAGCTGAAATCGTTATAGAATGTTTAAAGGAGCAGGGTGTGGATACTGTATTCGGGTATCCGGGCGGCGCGATTTTGAACGTATATGATGAGTTGTATAAACACAGCGATGAGATCCGCCATGTGCTGACTTCTCATGAACAGGGTGCGTCCCACGCGGCCGACGGTTATGCGCGTTCCACAGGAAAGACCGGCGTTTGTTTTGCCACATCAGGACCGGGGGCGACCAATCTGGTGACCGGGATCGCCACCGCCTATATGGATTCTGTCCCGCTGGTGGCGATCACCTGCAATGTGGGTGTTTCCCTTCTTGGGAAGGACAGTTTTCAGGAAGTGGATATTACAGGTATCACAACGCCGATTACCAAGCATAACTTTATTGTAAAGGATGTAAATGACCTGGCGAAGGTGATCCGCCGCGCATTTAAGATCGCGCAGACCGGCCGGCCGGGACCGGTGCTGGTGGATATTCCGAAGGATGTGACCGCTGCGAAGGCAGAGTTTTCCTTCCAGCAGGCTGTGCCGGTGAAACGTTCCACGGAACACATTACGGAGGAGGATCTGCAGACGGCGGCAGACCTGATCCGGGAGTCGAAAAAGCCTTACATTTTCGTGGGCGGCGGCGCAGTGATCTCGGGAGCCAGCCGGCAGCTGGCGAAGTTTGTGGAGCTGGTTGACGCGCCTGTCTGTGATTCTCTGATGGGGAAAGGAGCTTTTGACGGCACCAGCCCCCGCTATACCGGAATGCTGGGAATGCATGGCACCAAGGCTTCCAATTACGGGGTCAGCACCTGCGACCTTCTGATCGCCATCGGCGTCCGCTTCAGCGACCGTGTGATCGGGGATGCCAGGCGTTACGCCCAGAATGCGAAGATCCTGCAGTTTGATGTGGATCCGGCGGAGATCAATAAAAACATCCAGACAGATGCCAGCGTGATCGGGGATATCAATGAGATCCTGATCCGCCTGAACAAGATGCTTGACCAGCAGGAGCATGCGGAATGGATGCAGCAGGTACAGGAGCTGGGAGAGAAATACCCCATGCATTATACGGAATCAGGTCTGACCGGGCCATTTATTATGGAGGAGATTTACCGTCAGACCATGGGAGACGCCATCATTGTGACGGAAGTGGGACAGCATCAGATGTGGGCGGCGCAGTATTATAAGTATGCAAGCCCGCGGACGTTTCTTTCTTCCGGCGGCCTGGGAACTATGGGCTACGGCCTGGGGGCGGCCATCGGGGCACAGATCGCGAACCCGGGAAAACAGGTGGTCAATATTGCCGGGGACGGCTGTTTCCGCATGAATATGAATGAAATCATGACAGCTGTGCGCCAGCAGCTTCCGCTGATCCAGATCGTAGTGAATAACAGCGTGCTGGGCATGGTTCATCAGTGGCAGCAGCTGTTTTATGGCGGGCGCTATTCCAACACCGTATTTGGCGACGGCGTGGATTTTGTGAAGATCGCAGAAGGCATGGGTGCGTCGGGGATCCGTGTGACCACACAGGAAGAGTTCGCGGATGCCTTCGCAAAGGCGCTGGAGATGAAGACGCCTGTGCTCATCGACTGTATCGTGGGCAGCAATGACAATGTATGGCCGATGGTGGCGCCGGGAGCGCCCATCAGCGAGGCGTTTGACAAAGAGGATCTGGCGGCTGAGTCCTGAACGGCTGCTGTGAGTGAAGCAGACAGGAGTAAAACAAAAGAACACTACTTCCGCCCGCACAGGATTTGCGGTGGGAAGCAGCAATAAATTTTCGCCGATTCGCATGTTGTGTGTGTGCGGCCGGCAATATAGGAGGGTAAAAAAATGAGCAGAGTGTACAATTTCTCGGCAGGTCCGGCAGTGTTGCCGGTGGAGGTGCTGAAAGAGGCACAGGAAGAGATGATGGATTACCGCGGATGCGGCATGTCTGTGATGGAGATGAGCCATCGTTCTTCCATGTTCCAGGAGATCATTGATGAGGCAGAGGCAGATCTGCGCGACCTGATGGGGATCCCGGACAATTATAAAGTATTATTCTTACAGGGCGGCGCGACGCTTCATTTCGCGACGATTCCCATGAACCTGATGAAAAACGGTGTTGCGGATTATATCATCACCGGCCAGTGGGCGAAAAAGGCATGGCAGGAGGCCAAAAAATACGGAAAGGCAAATGTGATCGCCTCTTCTGAGGATCAGACCTACAGCTATATTCCGGACTGCTCAGACCTGCCGGTTTCTGAGGATGCGGATTACGTTTATATCTGCCAGAACAATACCATTTACGGCACCGTGTTCCATGAGCTGCCGAATACCAAAGGCAAGATCCTGGTGGCGGATGTGTCTTCCTGCTTCCTGTCTGAGCCGATTGATGTAGAGAAATACGGCGTGATCTACGGCGGGGTTCAGAAGAATATCGGACCGTCCGGCGTACAGATCGTGATCATCCGCGAGGATCTGCTCCGTGATGACCTGCCGGAGTATGTGCCGACCATGATGAACTTAAAGCTGATGGCAGACAAGGGCTCCATGTACAACACCCCGCCCTGCTATGGTATCTATATCTGCGGCAAGGTGTTCAAATGGATTAAGAGCCTGGGCGGCCTGGAGGCAATGAAAAAGAGAAATGAGGAGAAAGCGGCGATCCTGTATGATTACCTGGACAACAATACCATGTTCAGGGGTACTGTCCGCAAGGAAGACCGTTCCCTGATGAATGTTCCCTTTGTCATCGGCGATAAAGACCTGGAGGCGAAGTTTGTCAAGGAAGCAAAGGCTGCAGGTCTTGAGAACCTGAAGGGCCACAGAACCGTCGGCGGCATGCGCGCATCCATCTACAATGCAATGCCCATCGAGGGTGTAAAGGCTCTTGTAGAGTTTATGAAGAAATTTGAGGCGGAAAACAAATAAATCTGCAAAGACAGAACAGTGAAAAGAGGATGAATAAAATGGCAAAATATACCTGCTTGAATCCGATCGCAGCCTGCGGTCTGGATTTGTTCCCGGATACTTATGAAAAGACGGAAGACTTCGCGGAGGCGGACGTAGCCCTGGTCAGAAGCGCGGCCATGCATGACCTGGATTTCCCGGAGTCCATGCTGGCGGTTGCGCGTGCAGGCGCGGGCGTGAACAATATTCCCCTGGATCAGTGCGCAGAGAAGGGTATTGTTGTATTTAATACTCCCGGCGCCAATGCCAACGGGGTGAAGGAACTGGTGATTGCCGGTATGCTGCTGGCCTGCCGTGACATCACCGGAGGCATCCAGTGGGTGAAAGACAATCAGGATGATCCGGGTATTGCAAAGGCGACAGAGAAGGCGAAAAAGGCATTTGCCGGTACGGAGATCCAGGGCAAGACATTGGGCGTCATCGGCCTGGGAGCCATCGGCGTGCGTGTGGCGAACGCGGCGGTAGAGCTCGGCATGAAGGTGTTGGGGTATGATCCTTATCTGTCTGTCAACGCGGCATGGCATGTTTCCCAGCATGTACAGCATGTGCTTTCAGCAGATGAAATTTATAGGCAGTGTGATTTTATCACGATCCATGTGCCGCTTCTGGATTCCACGAAGGGCATGATCAGCAGGGAGGCTATCGCATCCATGAAAGAAAATGTGGTTGTGCTGAACTTCTCCCGGGATACATTGGTGGACGAAGCTGCCATGGTAGAAGCCTTAGAGGCAGGAAAGGTCCGCAAGTATGTGGTGGATTTCCCGAACCCGACAACCGCAGGCGTGAAAAACTGCATCGTAACCCCTCACTTAGGGGCTTCCACTGCAGAGTCCGAGGATAACTGTGCGATCATGGCGGTCAATGAACTGGTGGACTATGTGGAGAACGGCAATATCACGCATTCTGTAAATTATCCGGACTGCAACATGGGCGTTTGCTCCGGCGCGGGACGGATCGCGATCCTTCATAAGAATGTGAAGAATACCATCAGCCAGTACACGGCGATTCTTGGGGACGCAGGAATCAATATTTCTGATATGACCAATAAGAGCCGCGGCGATTACGCGTACTCCCTGATTGACCTGGATGCTCCGGCAACCGATGAGATCGTGGAAAAACTGTCCGCGATCGATGGCGTGCTGAAGATCAGGGTTGTAAAATAAAAACGGATGAATGACCGGGAATTTCGGCAGATGCTTCTGTCCGGATTCCCGGTTTTTGGGAATTATGATTGCTGTACGGGCAGGTATCCGATATCTGCGGGCGGACAGCAGAAAGAGAGGAATACAATATGGCGGTGATCAGGCCATTTGCGGGGATCCGTCCCTGCCGGGAAAAAGCGGCGCGGATCGCGGCGCTCCCCTATGATGTCTACAACAGGCAGGAAGCGAAAGCGGAAGTAGAGAGGGAGCCGGAGTCTTTTCTGAAGATTGACCGGGCGGAGACACAGTTTGACGACTCGGTGGATACGTATGCGCCGGAGGTTTACCAGAGAGCCCATGACACCCTGTGGGAGATGGTGGAGAAAGGCGATTTTATCCGGGATGAAAGGCCCTGTTATTATATTTATGAACTGACGATGGATGGCAGGACGCAGACCGGGATTGTCGCCTGCGCCTCCATTGACGATTATGAAAACGGCGTGATTAAGAAGCATGAGAATACCCGGGCGGAGAAGGAAAAAGACCGGATCTGCCATGTGGATGCCTGTGATGCCCAGACCGGACCGATTTTCCTGGCTTACCGGGCGGATGAGGCGATCCGCGCTGTGGTGACAGAGCAGAAAAAAGCGGAGCCGGAATATGATTTTATATCTCCGGACGGCGTCGCCCACCGGGTTTGGGTGATCCGCGGCGAAGAAGCGGTTCGCAGTATTCAGGAGGCGTTTGCCGGGATCGGCAGTATTTATATTGCGGACGGCCATCACCGCGCCGCTTCTGCCGTCAGGGTGGGGCAAAAGCGCCGGGCAGAGCATCCGGATTATGACGGGTCGGAGGAGTTTAACTATTTCCTTTCGGTGTTATTCCCGGACGAGGAGCTTCATATTATGGATTATAACCGGGTGGTGAAAGACTTAAACGGCCTGACGGCCGGGGAACTGCTGAAAAAGATGCGGGAAATTTTTGAAGTTTCCGAACTTTCCGGCGGGGAAAAAAGACCCCGGGAAAAGGGAACCTTTACCATGTTTCTGGAGGATAGCTGGTATCTTTGCAGGATCCGCAAAGAGGATCAGAAGGAAGATCCGGTCAAGGGGCTGGATGTTTCCCTGCTGCAGGAATTGCTGCTGGATCCGGTTTTGGGGATCAAAGATCCGAAAACCGATGGCCGGATTGATTTCGTGGGCGGGATCCGCGGAACCGGTGAGCTGGAGCGGCGCTGCCATACGGATGCAAAGGCGGCTTTTGCCATGTATCCCACATCCATCGGGGAATTGTTTGCAGTGGCGGATGCCGGTCTTTTGATGCCGCCCAAATCCACCTGGTTTGAACCGAAGCTGAGGAGCGGGCTGTTCATCCATGCGCTTGCCTGAGGGTTTTTCTGAACGGAGTCCGGGCGGATAAACAGGTACCCGGCGAAGCGAGACGGAAAGAAATACTGGATATGAGAGATAGAGGTGGGGAATGAAATTTATTCTGAGCAGTGATGTGGCGCAGGAAGTGACAGAGAATATTGCGGATTCCATGAACAGTAAGGTGCAGTTTTTCACCTGGGACATGCTGATCGACTATTTTCAGGATTCCATGCCGACGGTGCTGAATTTTCTGGTAAAGCTGATCATCGTGATCATTGTGTTCTTAGTGGGACGCAGGCTGATCAAAGTGGTGCGGAAATTTATCCGGAAATTTTTAGGGCGGACGAATTTGGATGAGGGTGTGAAGCAGTTCTTCGACCATCTGGCGAATGTGGGCCTGCATTTTATCCTGATCATGATCATATTGGGACGGTTCGGTATCACAGCCAGTTCCGTGATCGCCGTGATCGGGTCTGTGGGGCTGTCCATCGGCCTGGCGCTGCAGGGTTCCCTGTCCAATTTTGCCGGAGGTGTGCTGATCCTTCTGCTGAAACCCTTTGTGGTGGGCGATTATATCCGCGAGGATAATAACCAGAATGAGGGAACCGTGACGGAAATCCAGCTGTTTTACACGAAGCTGCTGACGGTGGATAACCAGACGATCATTCTGCCGAACGGGGCGCTTTCCAATGGAAGCCTGACCAACATGACCCAGCAGGATAAGCGGCGGGTGGATATCAATGTGGGGATTTCCTACCATGCGGATATCCGCCATGCGAAGGAGGTCCTGCGGCAGGTGGTGGACGCTGAGGAAAAATGCCTGGAAAATGAATCCAAGCTGGTGTTTGTCAATCAGTTGGGGGAGAGCGCTGTGGAAATGGGCATCCGGGTCTGGGTGAAGACCGAGGACTACTGGGAAGTCAAATGGCGGATGACAGAGAATATCAAATATGCCCTGGATGAAAACGGCATTGAGCTTCCGTTCCCCCAGGTGACGGTCTCCTATGATAAGCAGGAAGAGACGCGGCAGGCCGGGGAAGACGGCGGTGAATTCTGAATAAAAGAAAATTGTGCAAATTCCCGAAAGCATTTAGGAGAAAATGTGGGAAAATTGTTGTATATTTATAACAAAAACTGTTTCCTCTGTTGACAAAACTCTGTGTTTGTGCTATTTTTAAACAGTGATGAAAGCATATTTTTTGTGCAAGTTTTAGGAGGAAGCGTTTATGCAGCAGGGTACAGTGAAATGGTTCAGTGCCAAAAAGGGGTATGGTTTTATTTCAGATGCAGAGGGAAATGATATCTTCGTTCACTTTTCCGCCATTGATATGGATGGATTCAAGGAACTGAAGGAGAATGAAGCGGTGGAGTTCGACGTTGTCGAGGGCGACAAGGGCGTGCAGGCCGCTAACGTGAGACGGGTTTAGTCTTACGGATCAGATCCGGATACATAAATGGATAATACTAATGCTGAGGGAGCTGTCAGAGGACGGCTCTCTTTTTTGTGCGCGTTGTCATTATGGGAAAAATCTACTATAATTGAGAAAAACGGACAAAGGAGAGGATGATATGAACCGGGACAGACTGTACATTTTATGGACGAATGCAGATCCGCTCACAGCAAAACTGATGGTGATGATGTACGCAAAAAATTCCCTAAAAAACGGCTGGTGGAAGGAGGTCACTGTGATCGTCTGGGGCGCTGCGGTGAAGCTTTTGGCGGAAAACGCGGAGATCCAGCGGGAATTCCGGGAGGCGACAGAACGGGGCGTGAAGTTTGAGGGCTGCATCGCCTGCGCCGAGGAGCTGGGACTGACGGAGGAGATCCGACAGCTGGGAGTGACGCTTCGCAAATGGGGGCCGCCGCTGACAGAGCTGATCAAAAACGGGGAGCACCTGATCACCGTTTAATTCCTTGCAATCTGGTTAAAATTGTGTAAAATAAGGAATGATAAGGAAAAATCTTTTGCCCGGAAAGTCTCTGCCGGTGTATGCTGCGGAGACTTCCGGACTTTGACTGTAAAGAAGATGGAGGAAACAGATTTGAAGTCAGAATGGAATCAGTCAGATGTGTATGAAATCAGACAGCAGCGTTCCCTTCCGGATATCCATTCGGAGGGTATTCTTCTGCGCCATAAAAAGAGCGGGGCGCGGGTGGTGGTGGTTTCCAACGATGACCCGAACAAAGTATTTTTTATCGGATTCCGCACCACGACCTCGGACAGTACCGGGGTAGCGCACATCATTGAGCACACGGTACTCTGCGGCAGTGAGAAATATCCGGTCAAGGATCCGTTTATCGAGCTGCTGAAAGGATCCATGAATACATTCCTGAATGCCATGACCTATCCGGACAAGACGGTTTATCCCATTGCCAGCTGCAACGATAAGGATTTCCAGAATCTGATGGACGTCTATATGGATGCGGTGCTGCATCCCAATATTTATAAGGAGCAGAACATTTTCCGGCAGGAGGGCTGGCATTATGAGCTGAACGCGCCGGAGGACGATCTGACCATCAACGGCGTGGTTTACAACGAGATGAAGGGAGCCCTCTCCTCGGCGGACAGTATGATGGAGCGGGAGATCCTCAATTCCCTCTACCCGGATACTACCTACGGAAACGAGTCCGGCGGCGACCCGGATGTGATTCCGGAACTGACCTATGAGCAGTACCTGGATTTTCACAGAACCTATTATCACCCGTCCAATTCCTATATTTATCTCTACGGGGATATGGACGTGGAGGAAAAGCTCCGCTGGCTGGACGAGGAATATCTGTCCATGTACGAGGAGAGTCCGGTGGATTCCGCGATCCGTGCCCAGGAGCCTTTTGCAGAGCCGGCCAGCGTGGAGAAATATTACAATATTTCCGGTTCGGAGAGTGAAGAAAACAACACCTACCTGGCCTGCAGCTGGTCGGTAGGGACGAACCTGGACCGGATGCAATACATTGCCTTTGATATCCTGGATTATGCGCTGCTGAGCAGCCAGGGGGCGCCCGTGAAGCAGGCGCTTTTGGACGCCGGGATCGGGGATGATATTTACGGCGGTTATGACAGCGGGATTTACCAGCCTTACTTTGCGGTGGTGGCGAAAAATACCAACGCTTCGGAGCAGGAACGTTTTCGCCGCATCATCCGGCAGGTGCTGGAAGAGCAGGTGAAAAACGGGCTGAATCAAAAGACGCTGTTAGCCGCCATCAACGGGGCGGAGTTTAAATTCCGGGAAGCGGATTTCGGGCGGTTTCCCAAAGGCCTGGTATTCGGTCTGCAGATGTGCGACAGCTGGCTGTACGACGAGGAGCAGCCGTTTTTGCATATTGAGGAGATCAGCGTCTATGAGGAGCTGAGAAAACGGCTGGATACCGGCTATTTTGAAGGGCTGATCCGGAAATACCTGCTGGATAACCCGCATATGTCTTATGTATGCCTGAGGCCGAAGGCGGGGCTGAACGCAGAAAAAGAGCAGAAGCTGCAGGAGAAACTGAACGCTTACCGGGATTCTCTCAGCGCCGGGGAGCGGGAGCAGCTGATCGCGCAGACACAGGCGCTGGCAAAATATCAGGAAGCTCCCTCGCCGAAGGAAGATCTGGAGAAAATTCCCCTTCTGTCCCGGGCGGATATGAAACGGGTTTCCGATCCCTACAGCAATGAGGAGGAAACCGCGGAGGGCGTGACCTTTATCCGTCATGATTATGAGACGAACGGGATCGTCTACCTGGATTATCTGTTTGATATCCATCACATTCCGGAGGAGAAGATCCCGTACCTGGCGGTGCTGAAGAGTCTTCTGGGACGGCTGGATACAAAAGAGTATGGGTTCCTGGATCTGGCCAATGAGGTGAATCTTTATACCGGCGGGATCTATGCGGAGGTCAATACCTTCGCCAGGGTGGATCAGCCGGGAGAATATGAGGCGAAGTTTGAGATCCGTATGCGCACGCTGGAGACGAATCTGGAAAAGACCATCCAGCTGGCAAAAAGCATCATGCTCCATACGCTTTTTTCGGATGAAAAACGGATCTGTGAGCTTCTGGCACAGAATAAATCCCGTCTGCAGGCGGAACTGAGCGAAGCCGGCCATTCTGTGGCGGCCACCCGCGCACTGGCCTATACTTCCGGGAAAGCACACTGCAGCGACCTGCTCAGCGGGATTGGCCAGTTCCGGCTGTTAGAGAAGATCGTGGGCAATTATGAAGAGGAAAAGGGAAACCTGCAAAACATTTTGCAGGAGCTGATCGGGGAGATCATGCAGAAACCGAACCTGACAGTCAGCGCCACCTGCAGCAGGGAGAGTTTTGCCAGGATCCGGGAGCTGACGGCGCAGCTGTTTTCGGAACTGCTGCCGGAGACTGAGAAAAAGCGGGTGAGTATCGGACCGCTGCCCATGGCTAACGAGGGATTTATGGACGCCTCCCGCATCCAGTATGTTGCCCTGGCGGGCAGTTACCGTCAGGCAGGACTTCCCTACCGGGGCGCCCTGCGGGTTTTCAAGACGGTGATGAGCTATGAGTATCTGTGGCAGAATATCCGCGTGCGGGGCGGCGCCTACGGATGCGGCTGCAACGCGGCCCGCACCGGTGAGATCGTATTTTCTTCTTACCGTGATCCGAACCTGAAAAAAACGCTGGAGGTCTACCGCGGAGTGGTGGAATATCTGAAAAATTTCCAGGTGGATGAGCGGGATATGACTAAGTTTGTGATCGGTACCTTCAGCGAGATGGATGCGCCGCTGACTCCCGTGGCTATGGGACGACGTTCCCTGACTTCCTGCCTCACCGGACTGGCCTGGGAGCAGCTGCAGCAGGAGCGGGACCAGGTGCTGGCGGCCGATCAGCAGAGTATCCGGGATCTGGCAGCGCTTTTGGAGGCCGTGATGGATTCCGCGCAGATCTGCGCTATTGGGAATGAAGAAAAACTGAAACAGGAAAAAGAGTTGTTTGACCATCTGGAATACTTAGTGGGATGAGAGAGGATACAAAAGGATGAAAGCAGATTTTAAATCAGGATTTGTGACGCTGATCGGCCGGCCGAACGTGGGAAAATCCACATTGATGAACCGGATCATCGGACAGAAGATCGCGATCACATCGAAAAAGCCCCAGACGACCAGAAACCGGATCCAGACAGTCTATACGGATATGGATCGGGGGCAGATCGTGTTTCTGGATACTCCCGGTATCCACAAGGCGAAAAATAAATTAGGGGAATATATGGTCAGCGTGGCGGAACACACGCTGAAGGATGTGGATGTGATCCTGTGGCTGGTGGAGCCCACCACGTTTATCGGCGCCGGGGAGCGGCATATTGCCGAACAGCTGCAGAAGATCCAGGCGCCGGTCATCCTGATCATCAACAAGACGGATACGGTAAAAAAAGAGGAAGTGCTGGCTTTTATTGACGCTTACCGCCGGATTTATGATTTTGCGGAGATCATCCCGGCTTCGGCGCTGACCGGGGACAATACGGACACGGTTCTGGACATGATTTTCAAATATCTCCCCTACGGGCCGATGTTTTACGATGAAGATACGGTTACAGACCAGCCGGAGCGCCAGATCGTGGCGGAGCTGATCCGGGAGAAGGCGCTGCGCTGTCTGGATGAGGAGATTCCCCATGGGATCGCTGTGACGGTGGAGACGATGAAGACACGCAAAGACGGCAGGATCACGGACATTGAGGCGACGATCGTCTGTGAACGGGAATCCCATAAGGGGATCATCATCGGAAAAGGCGGGGCGATGCTGAAAAAAATCGGCAGCCGCGCCCGGGAGGATATCGAAAAGATGCTGGAGGGAAAGGTGAACCTGCATCTCTGGGTCAAGGTGAGAAAGGGATGGCGGGACAGCGATATCCAGATGAAAAATTTTGGATATAACCCCAAGGATGTATAAGGATATTCTAACTGCATAACCTAATTCCGACAGAAGAAAAAGCAGGAAGAGGGGAATGTGCGATGGAAGAAAAAGAATGGCTGTGTTTTGAAAAAAGCGGGAAGGTGTCGGATTATCTGGCTTACTGCCAGAGCAGCTCGGGCAGATTTTCCGAATACGGGACAGCGGCTGTGAGGAGATGTGAGGAACAGGATGGGGCAGGCTTGTGTCCTGACCGGGATGGTGCTGAAGACAGCCCCGGCGGGAGAGTATGACAGGAGAATCGTACTGCTCACCAGGGAGCAGGGGAAAGTCACCGCCTTTGTGCGGGGCGCCAGAAGGCCGAAGAGCGCGCTGCAGGCGGCTACGGACCTGTTTTGTTTCGGGAAGTTTGAAGCCTACGAGGGGCGGGAGGCCTTCACTGTGGTGAAGGCGGAGATCAGTAATTATTTCCGTGAGCTTTACGGCGACCTGGACAAGACCTATTATGGATGCTACTTCCTGGAAGTGGCGGAATATTTTACCCAGCCTTATCAGGCGGAGGAAGGGCGGCAGCAGCTGAAGCTTCTGTACCAGACGCTGCGGGCGCTGAGCGTTCCCTCCTTGGAGCACCGGCTGGTACGGCGGATCTATGAACTGAAAACGCTGACCCTGTACGGGGTGCGTCCCAACGTATTTTCCTGTGTGCAGTGTGGGAAAAAAGAGGATCTTCACTGGTTTTCACTGCGGGAGCGCGGGGTTCTCTGCGATGCGTGCCGCAAAAAACAGGCGGCCTGTCCGGTCAACGCGGCGGCTCTGTATACACTTCAGTATATCATCACCGCGCCGGTGGAAAAGCTGTACACCTTCCGGGTGACCCGGGAAGTATATGAAATGATCAGCAGGATCCTGGAACCATACTTTGGCCTTTACGTGGACAGGGAGTTCCGGACGCTGCCATTCCTGGCAGATACATAAAAAAATTGTTGTCAAAGTCCGGTTTTGTGTGTAAACTATGGGATAGATTCCGCTTACAGGGAGGATGAACATGAAGAAAAGACTGGCGTTTCTGTGCGCGGCCTCTGCGGCGGCTGCCCTGTTTTCCGGGTGCGGCGGCGCAGATGTGACAGAGAGTACGGTGGAACTGAAAAAAAATGGCAGGATCGTGGAATATACGGTGGAGGATTTTTCAGAGTCCTATTATGATTCCGGGGAACTGCAGTCCTACATTGATTCCGCAGTGGAGGAGTGGACGGGGGCCAATGAAGGTTCTGTCAGGGTCAAACGCTCGGAGGTAGAAGACGGAACTGCCTACCTGACCATCCAGTACGACAGCGCGGAGACGTTCTCGGATTTTAACGGGATTGAGTGTTTTTCCGGAAGCATTGTACAGGCGCAGGCAGAAGGATATGATTTTGACATGGATTTCGTGCAGGTCGGCGGAGAAGAAGATGAGCCGGAGGGCTCCTCGCTGGAGGCTGCCATCCAGCCTGTGGTGCCGGGAGAAACCGTGACCGGGGATGACGAACTGAAGGTGCTGATCATCCGCAGCCATGTGGATGTCCGGGTGCCCGGGGAGATTGCGTATGTATCGGATCATGTAAACGTAGAGGGCGGCGACACTGTGAGGGCAGATGAGGATGACGGTTCTGCCGAACATGATGTGCTTTTATATGTCCTTTATAAATAAATAGAAATGGAAAGAGGAATATTCTGATGGAAAAGACAATGGAAAAAATTGTAGCTCTGGCAAAATCAAGAGGATTTGTATATCCCGGGTCTGAGATCTACGGCGGACTGGCCAATACCTGGGATTACGGCAATCTGGGTGTGGAGCTGAAAAATAATGTGAAAAAGGCATGGTGGCAGAAGTTTATCCAGGAGAGTCCTTATAATGTAGGCGTGGACTGCGCGATCCTGATGAATCCCCAGACCTGGGTGGCTTCCGGACATCTGGGCGGATTTTCCGATCCGCTGATGGACTGTAAAGAGTGCCATGAGCGTTTCCGGGCGGACAAGATCATCGAAGATTTTGCGGAGGAGAACGGTATCGCTCTGGACGGCTCTGTGGATGGCTGGGACCAGCAGCAGATGATGGATTTCATTGAGGAGCATAACGTTCCCTGTCCTACCTGCGGCAAGCACAATTTTACCGATATTCGCCAGTTCAACCTGATGTTCAAGACCTTCCAGGGCGTGACGGAGGACGCCAAGAATACGGTATACCTCCGGCCGGAGACTGCCCAGGGCATTTTTGTCAACTTTAAAAACGTACAGCGGACTTCCAGGAAGAAGATCCCCTTCGGTATCGGACAGATCGGAAAGTCTTTCCGCAACGAGATCACTCCGGGGAATTTTACCTTCCGTACCAGGGAGTTCGAGCAGATGGAGTTAGAGTTCTTCTGTGAGCCGGATACGGATTTGGAGTGGTTTGCTTACTGGAAAGAGTTCTGCATCAACTGGCTGAAATCCCTGGGAATGAAGGAAGAGGAGATGCGTGTCCGCGACCATGACCAGGAGGAGCTTTCTTTCTACAGCAAGGCTACCAGCGATATTGAGTTCCTGTTCCCCTTCGGCTGGGGCGAGCTGTGGGGTATCGCAGACCGTACCGATTACGATCTGACCCAGCATCAGAATACCTCCGGACAGGATCTGACCTATTTTGACGACCAGAAAAATACCCGTTATATTCCGTATGTCATCGAGCCTTCCCTGGGGGCGGACCGTGTGGTTCTTGCTTTCCTGTGCGGCGCTTATGACGAGGAGAATATCGGGACAGAGGAGAAGCCGGATATCCGTACTGTGCTTCATTTCCACCCGGCGCTGGCTCCGGTGAAGATCGGTGTGCTGCCCCTGTCCAAGAAGCTGAATGAGGGTGCAGAGAAAGTATTTGAGCAGTTACGGAAAAAATACAACTGCGAGTACGATGACAGAGGCAATATCGGCAAGAGATACCGCCGCCAGGATGAGATCGGAACACCGTTCTGCGTTACATACGACTTCGATTCGGAGGAGGATCAGTCTGTGACTGTCCGTGACCGCGACACCATGGAACAGGTGCGGATCCCCATTGCGGAGCTGGACGCATATTTTGCGGATAAATTTGCATTTTAAAAGTGATAAACAGCAGGAGGCTGTCTGCCGGTGTGCGATGCTGCGCGCCGGATGGACAGCCTTTCTTTATCAGAGGCTGCTTTATGACGGGCCGGTGATATTCTGGTAATTATTTTGTCATAAATTTAACAAAAAATGGTTGAAAATAATCAGAATTATGGTAGAATAGATGTGGGTCGGACGAGTGTGTCCAAAGACCGTTTTTTCGCTTGAAACGGGCTGCCTTGGCCCAAAAAGATAATTCAAATTAGGAGGAATCAAAAATGGCAAACAAATGGGTGTATTTGTTTAGCGAAGGCAACGCAAGCATGCGCGAGCTTCTTGGAGGTAAGGGCGCGAACCTGGCCGAGATGACAGGCCTTGGCCTTCCGGTACCGCAGGGTTTTACGATCACAACAGAGGCCTGCACACAGTACTATGAGGATGGCCGCGAGATCAACGACGAGATCCAGGGTCAGATCAATGAGTACATTGTAAAGATGGAAGAGATCACCGGAAAGAAATTCGGCGATGCTGAGAATCCGCTTCTGGTTTCTGTACGTTCCGGCGCACGTGCTTCCATGCCTGGTATGATGGACACGATTCTGAACCTTGGTTTAAATGAGACAGTTGTAAATGTTCTGGCTGAGAAGTCCGGAAATCCCCGTTGGGCATGGGACTGCTACAGAAGATTTATCCAGATGTACTCCGATGTAGTTATGGAGGTTGGAAAGAAATATTTTGAAGAGCTCATCGACAAGATGAAAGCTGAGAAGGGCGTAACCTTTGACGTTGAGCTGACGGCCGACGATCTGAAGGTTCTGGCTGGCCAGTTCAAGGCTGAGTACAAGGCAAAAATCGGCGAGGACTTCCCGGATGATCCGAAGGAGCAGCTGATGGGCGCTGTTAAGGCTGTATTCCGCTCCTGGGACAACCCGCGTGCGAATGTATACCGCCGTGACAACGATATTCCGTACAGCTGGGGTACTGCTGTAAACGTACAGTCCATGGCATTCGGCAACATGGGCGACGACTGTGGTACAGGCGTGGCGTTTACCCGTGATCCCGCTACCGGCGAGAAGAAACTGATGGGCGAGTTCCTGATCAACGCACAGGGCGAGGACGTGGTTGCCGGTGTCCGCACTCCGATGCCTATCGCAAAGATGGAAGAGGAGTTCCCTGAGGCATATGCTCAGTTTGTTGACGTTTGCAAGACTCTGGAGAACCACTACCGCGATATGCAGGATATGGAGTTTACGGTTGAGAACAGAAAACTCTACATGCTGCAGACACGGAATGGTAAGAGAACAGCGCAGGCTGCATTAAAGATCGCCTGCGATCTGGTAGATGAGGGTATGAGAACCGAGGAAGAGGCAGTTGCCATGATCGATCCCCGTAACCTGGATACCCTCCTTCATCCGCAGTTTGACGCGGCTGCATTAAAGGCTGCTACACCGATGGGTAAAGGACTTGGAGCTTCTCCGGGTGCTGCCTGCGGTAAGATCGTCTTCACTGCTGATGACGCTGTAGAGTGGGCTGAGAGAGGCGAGAAGGTTGTCCTGGTTCGTCTTGAGACTTCCCCGGAGGATATCACCGGTATGAAATCTGCTCAGGGTATCCTGACTGTCCGCGGCGGTATGACTTCCCACGCAGCAGTAGTTGCCCGTGGTATGGGTGAGTGCTGTGTATCCGGATGCGGCGACATCATTATGGATGAGGAGAATAAGAAATTCACACTGGGCGGCAAGGAGTTCCATGAGGGAGACCCGATCTCCATCGACGGTACTACCGGTAATATTTATGACGGTATTATCCCGACAGTGGACGCTACCATCGCCGGTGAGTTTGGCCGCATCATGGCATGGGCTGACAAATACAGAACACTGAAGGTTCGTACCAATGCAGATACACCGGAAGACGCAAAGAAAGCGGTTGAACTTGGCGCAGAGGGTATCGGCCTTTGCCGTACCGAGCATATGTTCTTCGGCGAGGGACGTATCGACGCGTTCCGTGAGATGATCTGCTCCACCACAGCAGAGGAGAGAGAGGCAGCCCTGGCTAAGGTTCTTCCTTATCAGCAGCAGGATTTCGAGGGTCTGTTTACAGCTCTGGAGGGCAATCCGGTTACCATCCGTTTCCTGGATCCGCCGCTTCATGAGTTCGTTCCTACTGAGGCTGAGGATATCAAGAAATTGGCTGACGCCCAGGGTAAGTCTGTTCAGGAGATCGAGGATATCATCGAGAGCCTGAAAGAGTTCAACCCGATGATGGGTCACCGTGGATGCCGTCTGGCAGTTACCTATCCGGAAATTGCCAAGATGCAGACTACAGCAGTGATCCGCGCGGCGATCAATGTGATGAAAGAGCATCCGGAGTACAACATCGTTCCGGAGATCATGATCCCGCTGGTTGGCGATGTGAAAGAGCTGAAATATGTGAAGAAGTTTGTTGTTGAGACTGCAGACGCAGAGATCGCAGCAGCAGGCGTAGATATGAAGTATGAAGTAGGTACCATGATCGAGATCCCGAGAGCGGCCCTGACTGCTGACGAGATCGCGAAAGAGGCTGATTTCTTCTGCTTCGGTACCAATGACCTGACCCAGATGACCTTCGGTTTCTCCCGTGACGACGCAGGCAAGTTCCTGGAGGCTTACTACGATGCGAAGATCTTCGAGAACGATCCGTTCGCGAAGCTGGATCAGACAGGCGTCGGCAAGCTGATGAAGATGGCCATCGACCTTGGCAAGCCGGTAAATCCGAACCTTCATATGGGTATCTGCGGCGAGCACGGCGGAGATCCTTCTTCCGTAGAGTTCTGCCACAAGATCGGTCTGGATTATGTATCCTGCTCACCGTTCCGTGTGCCTATCGCAAGACTGGCAGCGGCTCAGGCAGCGATTGCTGACAAATAAGAGACGGTATTGCCGGATCAGCCGATGGACAGGATCCATCAGGCGAAAAGGTGATTTGTAAGTATACAGGGCTGTCACACGATTCTGTGTGGCAGTCCTGTTTGTGTATCTGCCGGCAAATAACAGTGAAACTTTCTTGAGGTGCGCGGACAAATCGAATATAATAAAAGAACAAATTGTAGATTGACAGAAATAGAAGGAGCGGCTAAATGATGACAGAAAAAGAACTGGAAGCAAGGCTTCAGATTGCAGCCTGGATGGGAACCGTCACGGAACCGGGCATTCAGGCGCAGGAGGAGAGAAGGAAACAGAAAAACGCCGAAATCCGGGAAAAACTGGAACGCGGCGAGGTCGTATATGGGGCGAGGTATTATACGCCCGCCATGTACCGGGAATACGAACTGACCGGCATCAAACTGGATTTTACCGTATATTCCGGGGAAAAATTAGGACCGTACACACTGCATCCGGTTACGGAGGCAGAAAAACGGGCGTTTTATGAGGAGAATCCGGATCTGTTTACCCGGTTTGAGGGAGATTCCTTCGGCTACGGGGAAGTAAGCATGATCATTGAAAAGAGACTGAAAGAAAAGGAGTATGAGAACATTGTCCAGGATATATTATGTTAGTTCTGTAAATGGGAAGGATGGAAATGACGGCAGCGCGGAGCATCCGTTTCAGACGCTTGCTGCAGTCAGAAGTCTGGATCTGCAGCCGGGAGATGAGGTGCTCCTGGAACGGGGATCCGTTTTCCGGGGGCAGTACCTGCATCTGATCGGCGTCCGGGGAACAGAGGGACAGCCGGTGGTGGTGGGAGCATACGGAGAGGGAGCCCTTCCGCTGATCCAGGCAGAGGGGCAGGGGATCTGGTACCAGGATTATGGTACGGAACTGGATTCCCCGGTTCACACTAGGGAAGGGTATGTATCGTCTGCCATTCTGCTTTATGACGTCTCGTATCTTACCCTCCGGGACCTGGCGGTGACGAATGAGGGACAGATCACCGGGGAAGAATATTCTGCCCCGCGGAAGATGAACCGCACCGGCGTTGCCGTGGTGGCAAAAAACGGCGGTACCCTGCGGCAGATCTGCCTGGAACGCCTTGAGGTATCGCATGTGAATGGAAACGTTTATGACAAGCATATGAATAACGGAGGCATTTATTTTACCTGCCTGAAACCGGATGATGAGGAGAAAACCGGCGCTGCCCGTTTTGAAGGGGTGCGTGTATCCGGATGCTTTGTAAACAAAGTCAGCCGTTGGGGTATCGCGGTGGGATATACCTATCAGTGCAGAAAATTTATGACGGCAGAACTTCCGGAGGAACTGTTTGTGCAGTATGGGCATCAGGATATCCGGATTACCGATAACTATGTCAAAGAAGCCGGCGGGGATGGGATTACCGTCATGTATGCCCTGCGCCCGGTGGTGGAGTATAATACGGCAGATTCCTGCGCCGGGGAAATGAACGACCGTGTGTACCGTTTCCCCGGCAGCAGAAAGGGAAAGGTGGCGGCCGGGATCTGGCCGTGGAAATGCAGGGACGCGCTGCTGCAGTATAATGCATGCCGGGATACCCGCCTGAATCAGGATGGGATGGCCTGGGATGCAGATTCCGGGGACGGCACGGTCTATCAGTACAATTTCAGCAGGCTGAATGAGGGCGGCTGCGTGATGTTCTGCCTGGAGGAGGCGGTACACAATACATTCTGCCATAATGTAAGCTATGACGACCTGGGAGGAACCGTCAGCCCGTCCGGGAACCCGGACGCCTGGATTCACCATAATGTATTTTACCGGAGGGAAGGCGTGCCGTTTGTGCGGGCGCATATGGATACCGGGAAATTTGTGGAGGAAGAAAATCAGTTTGTCAGCCTTTTTTAATCTTTTTTTCATGTAACTGTGCTATGCTGTTTCCGGAGGTGAGAATATGCGGATTCTGATTGCGGAAGATGATATGGACCTGAACCAGATTATAGTAAAAAAGCTTACGGCGGAAGGGTACGCGGTGGATCCCTGTTATGACGGGGAGATGGCGCTGGAGTATCTGGAGGCGGCGCAGTATGACGCTGCTGTGCTGGATATCATGATGCCCAGACTGGATGGGCTGGAGGTTGTAAAAAACCTGCGCCGGCGTGGGAACCTGACGCCGGTACTGTTCCTGACCGCCCGCGATACGGTGGCGGATAAGGTAAAAGGGCTGGATATGGGAGCCAATGATTACCTGGTGAAGCCGTTTTCTTTTGACGAACTGATGGCGCGGATCCGGGTCATGACCAGGACCAGTGTCCAGAACCCCACCAATCAGTATGTGATTGCCGACCTGATGCTGGATGCGGAGAGCCATCAGGTATTTAGGGCCGGTCAGGAGATTAAGCTGACCGCCAGGGAATTTGCCCTGCTGGAATATCTGCTGCGCAATAAGGGCAGGGTTCTCTCACGCCAGAAGATCGAGGATCATGTCTGGAATTTTGATTATGACGGGGGAACCAATGTGGTGGACGTCTATATTACCTATCTGCGAAAAAAGATTGACGACGGGTATGGCACGAAGCTGATTCATACCGTCCGCGGAGTCGGATATCTGCTGAAGGAAACAATATGAAACGATTATCGATCCAATTGAAACTGACACTGTGGTTTACGGCGGTTATGATTCTGCTGACCCTGATTATGCTGGGATTTACATCCCTGACTTCCAACTCTGTGGCCCAGAAGAGTTCCCGGGCTGTTTTATACCGGGTGATGGAGGATCTGGCAGACGAGGTGGATTATGATGACGGAGAGCTGGAGATTGATAAGGATTTTCAGATTTATGAGGATAATGTCTACTCGCTGCTGGCAAAGGCAGACGGCTCGGTGATCACCGGTTACATGCCTGCGGAGGAACTGATGCAGATCCCCTTTGAGGAAGGGGTTTTAAAAGAGATCCGGGCAGAGGGGGAACTGTACTACCTGTTAGACCGCAGGATCACGTTCACGTCTGATCCTGATCTGTGGATGCGCAGTGTGATCCCGGTATCGGGAAGAACCATCAACGTGGCGGTTCTCAGGACCGCGGTGCTGATCATGCTTCCGGTATTTATTTTCCTGGCGGCTGTGGGAGGATATCTGCTGGCCAGGCGTTCGCTGCGGCCGATCCGGGCGATCCGCAGGACTGCAGAAGAGGTGGCAGAGAGCGGCGATTTGAGCCGCCGTATCCAGGTGGCGTCCCGGGATGAGCTGGGGCAGCTGGCGCAGACGTTTAACCGGATGTTTGACCGGCTGGAAACCAATTTCCATGCGGAACGGCAGTTTACTTCCGACGCCTCCCATGAGCTGCGGACCCCGGTCTCTGTGATCCTGGCGCAGTGCGAATATGCGTTTGAGAATGCCTCGGATGAACTGGAGCTGTATGAGTGCATCGGTTCGATTCAGAAACAGGGCTACCGGATGTCGCGGCTGATTGAGTCGCTGCTGGCGTTTACGCGCCTGGAACAGCAAACAGAGGCCGTACAGCTGTTGCCGGTGGATATCAGTACCCTGACGGAGGAGACCTGCAGGGAACAGTCGGAACTGCCGGAGCAGCAGATCGTGATGGAAACAGAGATCCAGCCTGAAATCCTGATGGCGGCTGATCCGACGCTTTTTTCCAGGATGCTTTCCAATCTGATCCGCAACGCATACCGCTATGGAAAAGAGGGAGGCTGGATCCGTGTGATCCTGAAAAAAACAGAAACAGGGATCCTGCTTTCTGTGGAGGATAACGGAATCGGTATGGCAGAGGAGGAGCTGCCGAAAATCTGGAACCGTTTTTACCGGGCGGATCCATCCAGGTCGTCTGCCCGCGGAGGTCTTGGTCTGGGGCTTTCCATGGTTCGTCAGATTGTGGAGATTCACGGCGGAAGGATCCGGGTGGAAAGCCGTGAAGGCGAGGGCAGCAAATTTATTGTTTTTTTCAAAAATTAGATGTTCTTTAATATGTTTCTAATAAAAAGGGCGTATGATTAAGACATAGAAAACAGATAGGAAATCTCGACATACAGAAAGGAAGGATCAAAATGAAAAAAAGATTATTGGCAGGATTGGCGATTTTTGGATTGGTTTTTGCAGCCGGATGCGGTACCGGACAAACGGCACCGGGGACTGCGGGAAATGACAATGCGGGGAATACATCCTCCGCGCAGGCGGAGACAGAGGCGGTGACGCCGACGGTTACTCCGGAAACGAATACAGTGGCCGGGACGGAGATCCCCACACAGGATCAGACCAGCGGACAGACCGGCGGACAAAGCAGCGCGGGCGCGGCAGCCGGGGATATCGGCGAGGAAGTGGCCAGGGCTACGGCAGTGGAGCATGCGGGGCTGACCGAGGGAGATGTTACCTTCATCATGGTACAGAAGGACCGGGATGACGGACGGACCGTCTATGATGTGGAATTCTACTATAATAATACCGAGTACGATTATGAGATCGACGCTGCCACCGGAGAGATCGTCAGCTACGACCGGGATATCGAAAACTATGATGTGCAGGCGCAGATGCAGCAGGCAGGAAACGTGATCTCCCTGGACCAGGCGAAGGAAGCCGCCCTGAACGCGGCCGGTCTGAATGCCGGGAACGTGACCTGGGTGAAGGAAAAGCTGGACTGGGACGACGGCCGGGCTGTTTATGAGTTAGAGTGCATCAGCGGTGAACTGGAATATGATTTTGAGATCAACGCGGCGGACGGAACAGTGCTGGAGCAGGACAGAGATTCCATCTATGACTGACAGCAGCCGCGGGATCCGGAAATATAACAGAAAAGGCTGGCAGGCAATCTGGGGTTGCCGGGGCAGCCGGACGCAAAAGTACTGCCGCACAGGGGATTTTCCCTGTGCGGCAGTACTTTTGCCCTCTTGATAAATGCGTTTCCGTCAACTATAATGGGTTTTGTTGTTATTCGGGAAAGAAGGAGATTTTCATGCTTCAAATCAGAGAGGTTTGTAAAGAATACCGGACGGGCGATCTGGTGCAGAGAGCATTGGACCATGTCAGCCTGAATCTCCGGGATAATGAGTTCGTGGCTATCCTGGGTCCCAGCGGATCGGGAAAGACCACGCTTTTAAATGTGATCGGCGGACTGGACCGCTATGACAGCGGGGATCTGATTATCAACGGTGTATCCACCAAAAAATATAAGGACCGGGACTGGGATTCCTACCGGAACCATACCATCGGATTTGTATTCCAGAGCTATAACCTGATCCCGCACCAGACCATACTGGCCAATGTGGAGCTGGCGCTGACGATTTCCGGAATGGGAAAGGCCGAGCGCACAAAAAAAGCTGTCCAGGCGCTGGAACAGGTGGGGCTGGGGGAGCAGGTGCACAAGAAGCCAAACCAGCTGTCCGGCGGGCAGATGCAGCGGGTGGCCATTGCCCGGGCGCTGGTCAACGATCCGGATATCCTGCTGGCGGATGAACCCACCGGGGCGCTGGACAGCGATACCAGCATCCAGGTGATGGATCTGCTGCGGGAGGTGGCCAAAGACCGGCTGGTGGTGATGGTGACCCATAATCCGGAGCTGGCGGAGGCCTATGCCACCAGGATCGTGCGCCTGCGGGATGGCAAGATCCAGGCGGATACAGATCCGTTCTTAGTAGATGAGGCCGGGCTGAAAAAGCCGGAGCACCGGAACATGGGAAAGGCTTCCATGTCCTTTTTCACTTCCCTGTCCCTGAGTTTTAATAATCTGAGGACGAAGAAGGCCAGAACCATCCTGACGTCCTTTGCGGGATCCATCGGCATCATCGGGATTGCGCTGATTTTATCCATTTCCAATGGCGTCAATGATTATATCGACACCATGGAGGAGGAGACGCTGGCGCAGTATCCGCTGCAGATTGAGAGTTCGGGTTTTGATTTTATGTCCATGATGGGCGAGATGCCGGGGATGGAAGAAGAGGAAGAAAAAAGCGGCGACATCGATGTGATTGAGACGATCACCGGTATTTTTTCCAATGTGGATTCCAATGACCTGCAGTCGCTGAAAGAATATCTGGACAGCGGGCAGAGCGGGATCGAAGATTACACAAATTCTGTAGAATATAAATATGATGTGACGCCCCAGATTTTCCGGGAGGATCCGGACGGGGTGCGGCAGGTAAATCCGGATATGGCGTTTGAAGAACTGGGCGGCGCAACGGGATCCAGCAGCATGTTCCTGTCCATGATGGGATCGGATTCCTTTTTTGAGATGCCGGAGGATCCGGCGCTCTACCAGTCCCAGTATGAGGTGAAAGCGGGCCGCTGGCCCCAGAATTATAATGAGTGCGTCGTCGTGCTGACCCAGAGCGGAGGCATCAGCGATACCATGCTGTATACCCTGGGACTCCGGGATTCCATGGAGCTGGATGAGATGATCCGGCAGTATCTGGATGAGGAGACGGTACAGCTGCCGGAGGATTTCGGCAGCTACTCCTATGAAGACCTGCTGGATATCGGGTTCCGGTTAGTGGACAGCGCGGATTATTATGAGTATGACAGCCAGTATGGAATCTGGACGGACCGGTCAGATGACGAGGCGTATCTGCAGGAACTGGTGAAAAATGGGGAGGAACTGACGGTTGTGGGCGTTGTCCAGCCGGAAGAAGGATCCACCATCACGGTGCTGGGAAGCGGGATCGGATATCTGCCGTCCCTGACCCGGCATGTGATGGAGCGTGCGGCTGAAAAAGAAATCGTACAGAACCAGATCGCCCATCCGCAGGTGGACGTTTTTTCCGGCGAGGAATTCGGCGCGGAAAATGCAGAAAATGGTTTTGATCTGAATTCACTGTTTACGGTGGATACCCAGGCGCTGCAGGAGGCGTTTCAGTTTGATGAGTCGGCGTTGACAGAAGGAATGTCCGGCCAGATGGAAATGCCGGATCTGGCGGGGGCAGGCGGGCTGGACTTAGCGGATTTTATTGATTTTGGCAGTCTGGATCTGGATCTTCCCCAGATGTCTGCCGGCGGGCTGGCGGAGCTCTTGGGGGATATCCGGCTGAATGTTTCGGGAGAAGCGGTGAGCCAGATGGCTTCCGGGCTGCTGGATGGATATCAGGAATATGCGGCTGCCCATCCGGAAGCAGATTTTTCCCGGCTGGGAGAATCCTTCCTCGGATATCTGGAAACAGAAGAAGCGCAGAATATCTTCCGGGACGCGATCCAGGAGATCATCCGGGAAAACGCGGACGCGATGGTTACCGGGGAACAGCTGCAGGATCTGATGGCGCGGATCATGACAGGTTATCAGGAATACGCTGCGGAGCACGGCTATACCGATCCGGATCGTTTTGCGGAGTACCTGATGGAGTATCTGCAGACGGCGGACGCGGAGACTGTGATGGATCAGTGGGCGCAGGAAAACCTGGGCGGCCTGGGGGATATCACCATATCCCGGGAGCAGATGGAACAGCTGGCCGGAGATATGCTGGCCGGTTACCGGGGATATGCGGAGGCGAACGGCCTGCCGGATATCAGCAGAATGGGAGATTATTTTACGGATTATCTGGGCACGCCCCAGGCGCAGCAGCTTTTGGCTGCGGGGATCGCCGGGATGGTGGATACGGACAGTCTGCAGGCGCAGCTGGCGGACGCCATGGGCAGCTATATGAATGAGATGATGGGCCAGTATGGGGCTTCTGTGGGGCAGGCCATCGAGAACCAGATGGCATCCGTCATGGAGCAGATGATGACGCAGATCAGTGCCGGAATACAGCAGTACATGCAGCAGGCCATGGCACAGCTGGCGCAGAATCTGGGCGGCGCCATGAACCTTTCGCCGGAGGCCTTTGAACAGGCCTTCCAGGTCAACATGGACGGGGAGGAACTGGCGCAGATCCTGCTGTCCATGGGTTCCATCCAGGATGCGACTTACGAGGGGAATCTGCAGAGCCTGGGTTACGCGGATACAGATGTGCCGTCGGAAATTGATATTTATCCGAAGGATTTTGAGAGTAAAGAGCAGGTAACGGCCATCTTGGAGGACTATAACCGGCAGATGGAGGAACAGGGAAAAGAAGATCAGGTGATTTCCTACACGGACAGCGTGGGTACGCTGATGTCGTCGGTGACGGATATTGTGAATGTGATCAGCTATGTACTGATTGCTTTCGTGGCGATTTCTCTTCTGGTATCCTCCATCATGATCGGCGTCATTACCTATATCAGTGTGCTGGAGCGCAAAAAAGAGATCGGTATTCTGCGGGCGATTGGCGCCTCGAAAAAGAATGTATCCCAGGTGTTTAATGCGGAGACTTTTATCATCGGCGCCTGTGCCGGAATTTTAGGGATCGCGATTACGCTGATTCTTCTGATCCCCGGCAATATGATCCTGCACAGCCTGGACGGCTTAGAGGATATTACGGCGAAGTTGCCGGTGTATGACGCGCTGCTTTTGATCGGCATCAGCATTCTGCTGACCCTGATTGGCGGTCTGATTCCTTCGCGCAAGGCGTCAAAGAGTGATCCGGTGACGGCGCTGCGGGTGGACTGATGATGCCCGGGACGTTTTTGGGCGGAAGGACAGATGAAAAAGCATATCAATACAGACCGGGAGAAGGATCCCGAAAGGAAAGGGCAGAGACTGCCCGGGAAGGAGAATATACTGGAATGAACGAACCGTTGTCGGGTCTGTCGGCCCGTGAAGTACAGGAGCGCCGGGAGCGCGGGGAAGGAGGCTGCGCGGCTGAGCAGATCACAAAGAGCAGGGGACAGATCATACGGGAAAACCTGCTGACGCTGTTCAACTTTCTGAACTTTGCCATCGCCGTACTGCTGTTCGCGGTGAAGGCGTATTCGAATATGATCTTTATCGCCATCATCCTGCTGAACATCGTGATCGGGATCGCGCAGGAGTTTAAGGCCAAGAAATTAGTCGATGAATTATCGATTCTGAACCGGCCCCATGTCCGTGTCCGCAGGGACAGCCAGGATCTGACGGTGGAGCTGGAAGAAGTGGTGAAGGATGACCTGATGGTGCTGGAGAGCGGCAACCAGATCTGCAGCGACGCCGTGGTGGAGGCAGGCATGCTGGAGGTCAATGAATCCCTGCTTACCGGCGAGAGCGACGCCATTGTAAAGGAAAAGGGCGCGGAGCTTTTTTCCGGAAGCTCGGTTATCTCCGGGAAAGCATATGCCCGGGTCATCCATGTGGGCAATGAAAATTATGCCACAAAGCTGGCCAACGAGGTTAAAAAGGAAAAACAGGTGCAGTCGGAATTGCTGGGCTCCATGCGCAAGGTGACCCGGTTTACCAGCTTCCTGATTATCCCGCTGGGCGTCCTGCTGTTTTTGGAGGCGTTCGTTCTCCGGGGAGCCCCGCTGGATGAATCTGTGGTTTTTTCCGCAGCTGCGCTTCTGGGCATGCTGCCCAAGGGGCTGGTGCTGCTGATCTCTGTTTCTCTGGCGGCGGGCGTGATCCGGCTGGCCAAAATGAAGATCCTGGTACAGAATATTTATTCCCTGGAAACCCTGGCGCATGTGGATACGCTGTGTCTGGATAAGACCGGAACCATCACGGACGGCAACTTAAAAGTGCGCGCGGTGATCCCCTTAGGGGAAACTGTCCGGGAGACGGCAGACCCCATGGTCAGAGCCTACATGGCGGCCTGTGACGACAACAACGCCACCTTCCAGGCGCTGAAGCAGGAGTTCCCGGAGGAGGCCGTCTATGCGCCGGTACAAAAAATCTCATTTTCATCGAAAAGGAAGTGGGGCTGTGTCAGCTTCCGGGAGGCCGGAACCATCTTTGTGGGCGCCCCGGAGAGGATTTTGGGTCAGCTTCCCAGACATCTGGAAAAGGAAATGGAGGAGGGACACCGTCTGGTGGTGATCGGACATCTCAACGGCGCCTGGGAAGACGATGAACATCTTCCGGCCGGGATCCGTCCGCTTTATGCTGTCGTATTGGAGGATACCATCCGTCCCAACGCAGAAGAAGCGCTGGAATTTTTCCGTCAGGAAGGCGTGGATGTGAAGGTCATTTCCGGCGATCATGTAACCACGGTGTCACGGATTGCCAAACGGGCAGGCCTGCAGCGGTGGAACGAGGCCATCGACCTTTCCACGGTGGGGGAAAATGTGGATTATGAGGAACTCTGTCAGAAGTACGCAGTTTTTGCCCGGGTGACGCCGCGGCAGAAGCAGGAACTGGTGAAGGCGCTGAAGCGGCAGGGACACCAGGTGGCCATGACCGGGGACGGCGTCAACGACCTGCTGGCGTTGCGGGAGGCAGACTGCTCCATCGCTGTGGCGGACGGCAGCGATGCCAGCCGTCAGATTTCCCAGGTGGTTCTTCTGGATTCCGACTTTACGAACCTGCCCCAGGTGGTGATGGAGGGAAGGAAGGTTATCCATAATGTGACCAGAACGGCGCAGGTGTTCTTTATCAAGACCATCTACTCTGTGCTGGTGTCCTTCTTCTGCCTGTTTACCAACCAGCCGTTCCCGTTTATCCCGATCCAGATTACGCTGATCGATGCCTGCATCGAAGCATATCCGTCCTTCTTTACGATCTTTGAGTCGGATACCAGGAGGATCCGCGGCAGATTTCTGCCTACGGCACTGTCCAATGCCGCCCCGTTCGCGGTGACCGTGGCAGTGATGATCGCCGTGTTCAGCCTGTGGACGCCGTTTGCGGGAACGGAAAATCAGACCGTGATGTATCTGCTGCTGATTATGATCTCCATGGCGGCGGTGATCAAGAGCTGCTGGCCGTTTAACCCGCTGCGGGCGTTCCTGTGCATCACCATGGTGGGCGGAACCTTCCTGGCGCTGAAGATCCTGCCGGAGCTGTTTGAGGTAAATCCCATCAGCGCCTCCATGGGTCAGTTTATTTTCGCCGGCATTGTGATCTGCCTGGTGGTGATCATTCTGCTGGATCTGGCGCGCCGCCGTCTGGCGGGGTCTGCGCGGTTTCAGAAGAAAACTGCGCGGTGAGCAGGCGGATGAAATCTTTCATATAAGGCTTCCCGAGCGTCTTATAATAAAGGCCGAAGGAAAAGCGTTCACTGCCGGAGAGCGGAATTTTTTTCAGGACGCTGTCCTGGGGCGTGTAAATATCCGGCAGGAGCGTGATGCCGAAACCTGTTTTGACCAGGAGGAGCATACTCTCAATGGAACGGGAAAAATAAAGCTGGGAAGGCTTTTTCTTGCTGGCCCACAGCCGCTGTCCGCTGATTACGGTCTGCGGGGCGGTGCCCAGGCTGAGGAGAACCATGGGAAACGGGTCGAAGTCTTTCCAGCCGACGGTTTCCAGACTGGCCAGCGGACAGTCCTCCCTGCAGATACAGGTGAACGGCGCTTTGCGCAGCTCCCTGTACTGCAGGGAGCTGTTTATGTGGGCCACCTGAAAACCGATGGCAATGTCAATATTTTCCTCCTCTAACTGTTCGGTAAAATAGGGTTCCCGCATAATATGCAGCCGGGGATGGATGTTGGGATGGAGTTCCCGCAGCTGCGGAAGGATATTCTCTAAAAGCTGCAGCTGCAGGGAGTTGGAGCAGCCGATATCAAAATCCTGGATTTCCTCTTTATCATTCATGGAAAAACGGCGGATGGAGCGGCGGGCGGCCGCCACGATGGTCTGTGCCTCTACCTTGAAGACGTGTCCGTTTTCTGTCAGGCGGACCACCCGGGTACTGCGCTGGAACAGCTTGCCGCCTAATTCGTTTTCCAGGGACTGGATCTGCCGGGTAATGGCGGGCTGGGAAATATTCATCTGTTCCGCGGCCTTGGCAAAGTTTAAAAATTCCGCTACAGTCAAAAAGCATTCAATCTGAAATATCGTCATGTTTTTTTCTCCTTTATTTATCAATGCATATCCGCGATTAATACAGATATTTTATTAATAATAACATATTTCTAATTCTCAAACAACAATTCCAGTAGTAAAATAGCACCGTAAAAATAGAGTACAAAAGAAAAGCAGAAAAAAATAAGGAAAGTGAGGGAAGGACACAAAAGAAAAATCTGAAAATAATGAACGTAAAAGAGGTGGAGTAATATGGGCAATTTGTCCGAAGAGCTGATGGCGAAGCTGAATGTGGAAACAGTCTTCACTATACCGATTTTCGGCGGAATCCCTGTTCCGGAATCTGTGGTGGTTACATGGGTGATTATGGCAATCTTAGTGGTTGCGGCCATTCTCCTGACCAGGAACCTGAAAGTGATACCTACGGGAAAACGGCAGATTTTGCTGGAATTTGCAGTGGAAAAGCTGAATGGCTTTTTTGAGGGGATTTTAGGAGAAGCCGGAAAAAAATATGTTCCCTATCTTGCCACCGTGGCGCTCTATATCGGGTGCGCCAACCTGATCGGGCTGCTTGGTTTTAAGCCGCCCACCAAGGATCTGAATGTGACCGCGGCGCTGGCGCTGATGAGCATTGTGCTCATTGAGTATTCAGGTTTGCGCAGGAAGGGGGTAAAAGGCTTTTTTAAAAGCTTCGCCCAGCCTATGGCTATCATGGTTCCGATGAATATACTGGAACTTGGTATCCGGCCGTTATCGCTTTGTATGCGGTTGTTCGGAAATGTACTGGGATCGTTCGTTGTCATGGAACTGATCAAGATCATTGTCCCGGCTGTCGTGCCGGTACCGCTCAGTCTGTATTTTGATATTTTTGATGGTCTGATCCAGACCTATGTATTTGTATTTTTAACATCATTATTTATGAAAGAAGCTATGGAATAGCGTAAGGAGGAAACTTTATTATGTCAACATTAGTAGCAATCGGAGCAGCAATCGCAGTTATCACAGGTGTCGGCGCAGGTGTTGGTATCGGTATTGCCACAAAAGGCGCGGTAGAGGCTATTGCCAGACAGCCGGAAGCGGAGAGCAAGATCAGCAAATCCCTTCTGCTGGGTGCGGCTCTTGCCGAGGCAACTGCTATTTACGGTTTCGTTATCGCCCTGATCATCATCCTGTTCCTGGGATAAGGAAAAGCCGGGAGTACGAAATTCAGTAAAATGGGAGGCAGGATATGCTTGAATTGAATTCGGGCATTGTCTGGACTGTGATCAACCTGATCATTTTAGTGGTCCTTATGCGGATTTTCCTGTTCAAACCGATCCAGAAGGTGATCGATGAGCGGAAAAAGATGATCAGCGAACAGATAGACAGTGCAAAAGACAGAGAAGAGAGTGCCGCGAAGAAATTAGAAGAGGCGGAGGCATATCTGCAGGCTTCCGGTGACAATGCCAGGAAGCAGGCGGAAGCAATCCTGAAAGAAGCGGAGATGAAGAATCAGAAGCTGATTGCACAGGCCAAATCCGAGGCGGACGGCATTCTTGCGGATTCCAGGAAGCAGGCGCAAAAGGAAAGAGACCAGATGCTTGAGGAATCCAGAAAAGAAATTACAGGTCTTACTCTGTCGGCGGCGAAAAAGCTGGCCGGCATTTATGTGAACCCGGAGGAAGAGGAGCACCTGTTTGATCAATTATTAAATAAGGCAGGTGAAGCAAATGAGTAATCGTTATGCAGAGCAGTATTTTGAGGATTACAGGATCCTGAAGGCGACCATCAGCTATGCGGTGCGGCCGGATGAGGAAAAGCTGACGCAGCTGAAGGAGATGCTGAAAAAGGATTATCATGCGACAGAGGTGATTCTGCGGGAAGAACAGAGGGACGACCTTCTGGGCGGATATATTCTGCAGGTGGGCGACCGCATCATTGACAATACCGTAAAACGCGCGTTTGATAATCTGGAGAAGAATCTGGAAAAGGAGCAGGGAGTCAACGATATCATCTCGGTATTAAAGAGTGATATCAGCGGCTTTGAAGGCGAATTTAACGAGGAAGAGGGAGGCAGGATCTTAAGCCTCCATGACGGGATCGTATCCGTGTCCGGGATCTCCCGGGCCGTGTACGGCGAAATCGTACTCTTTGAAAACGGAACCAAGGGTCTGGTCCAGAATATTGATGAAGAGAAGATTCTTTGCCTGTCGCTGGGCGACGAGCAGGATCTGGAGGTGGGCGGCAAGGTGATCCGCACGAAACGCCGGGCAGGTATTCCTGTGGGCAGCGGGATCCTGGGCAGGGTTGTGGATGTGCTGGGAGCCCCGATTGACGGCGAGGGCGAGATCCCGGCAGAGGACTGGTATGTGATTGAGAAGAAAGCCCCCGGCGTCATTGAGCGCCAGCCGGTCAACAAACCCATGGAGACCGGTATCCTGGCCATCGACGCCATGTTCCCCATCGGAAGAGGCCAGCGTGAGCTGATCATCGGCGACCGCCAGACCGGAAAGACATCCATTGCCCTGGACACGATCATCAACCAGAGAGGCAAGGATGTGATCTGCGTCTATGTGGCCATCGGGCAGAAGGCTTCCTCCATCGCGCAGGTGGTGGCGAACCTGAAACGGCATCATGCCATGGACTACAGTGTCGTGGTGGCGGCAACGGCCAGCGATTCGGCGGCCCTGCAGTACCTGGCTCCGTATTCCGGCGTGGCGATTGCGGAGTTTTTCATGGATCAGGGAAAGGATGTACTGATTATTTACGACGACCTTTCCAAGCATGCGGTGGCATACCGCGCGCTGTCCCTGCTGCTGGAGCGTTCCCCGGGACGTGAGGCTTACCCCGGAGATGTTTTCTATCTCCACTCCAGGCTGCTGGAGCGGGCCAGCCATATGGATGACGCCCACGGCGGCGGTTCCATCACTGCCCTGCCGATCATTGAGACCCAGGGCGGGGACGTATCATCCTACATTCCCACGAACGTGATTTCCATCACAGACGGACAGATTTTCCTGGAGACCGACCTGTTCCATGCAGGCAACCGTCCTGCTGTCAACGTGGGTCTGTCCGTATCCCGTGTGGGCGGCGCGGCGCAGACCAAAGCAATGAAAAAAGTCAGCGGTACCCTGCGTATCGACCTGGCTCAGTATAAAGAGATCGAGTCCTTTGCCCAGTTCAGCTCGGATCTGGATGAAGATACCAGAAACCAGATTACATATGGCGAGCAGCTGATGGAGATTTTAAAGCAGCCCCTGTACCATCCGATGTCCATGGTGCACCAGGTCGTGGTTTT
Source organism: uncultured Lachnospiraceae bacterium (assembly GCA_944380065.1). GTDB lineage: Bacteria > Bacillota > Clostridia > Lachnospirales > Lachnospiraceae > Eubacterium_I. The sequence goes on along the minus strand of CALWGM010000093.1, from coordinate 18,645 downwards.
GTGCATCGCCACCAGCCATAAGCTGATCGATATTCCGAAAGCGCAGGTCAAAGAGTTTGTGGACAGCTTTTATGAGTGGATGGAGAGCGGGCATGCGGAGCTTCTGGATCAGATCGCGGAAAACGGCATGATCCAGGATGAAGAAAAAGCCGCCATTTTAGAGGCACTGGACGAATATAAGAGGGTGAAGGGTTATGGCAAACAGTAGAGAGATCCTGGCCCACATGAATGGGATCCGGGACACCATGAAGATTACGAATGCCATGTATCTGATCGCTTCCTCCAAGCTGCAGAAGGTCAGAAAGCATGTGGCGCAGGTAGACGCTTATTTTGAGGCGGTGCGGGATACCATCGGCGACGTGCTGGCCTGCATGCCGGAGCTGGACCATCCGTATCTGGAAGCAAAGGACGCCAGACAGGCGGCGGAGCGGAAGAAAAACGGACACAGACATGCGTATCTCATTGTCACGGCAGACAAAGGGCTGGCAGGCGCTTATAACCTGAACGTCCTGAAAAAAGCGGAGGAGGAGCTGAAACAGCATCCGGGTTCCAGGCTTTTTGTGGTGGGGCAGGTGGGACTGCATTATTTCCAGAAAAAACAGGTGGATATGCGGGATCATTTCTTCTACTCTGCCCAGAATCCCAGCCTGTCAAGAGCCAGGAGTATTACGACGGACCTGCTGGAGGAATTCCAGGCAGGGGAGATCCAGGAGATCTATGTCATTTATACACATATGAAAAATGCACTGGTATCCGAGGTATCGATGCTTAAGATGTTTCCTCTGTCCCGGAAATGGTTCCACCAGCATACGGCAGCAAGGATTTCGGAGGAAACCTTCTTCCCGGATCCCGCGGCGGTGTTTAACCAGATCGCGCCGCTGACCATGCAGGGAATTATTTTCAGTGCCCTGACAGACAGCTACTGCGCGGAGCTGAATGACAGGATGATGGCCATGGACGGCGCGTCCAGGAACGCCCAGGAGATGATCGACAAATTGGGGCGGACCTACAACAGCACCAGACAGGCGGCCATCACACAGGAGATCACGGAGATCATTGCCGGATCGAGAGCGCAGAAGAAAAACAGGGTGAACGGTTAGAAAGTGAGGAAACAGTATGGAAAATACAGGAAAAATCATCCGCGTCATGGGACCGGTTGTGGACGTCCGCTTTGACAGCGGCAAACTGCCGAAGATCAATGAGGCGCTGACCGTCCAGGCGGAAGGATCCGTCCGAACCATGGAGGTTGCCCAGCAGCTGGGCGGCGGGGAAGTCCGCTGTATTATGATGGACGCCAGTGAAGGACTGGCGAAAAATATGAAAGTGACGGCGAAGGGAACGGCGATCACAGTTCCGGTGGGCCGCCAGACCCTGGGACGTATGTTCAATGTCCTGGGCGAGAATATCGATGGGAAGGATCCGGTAGAGGCGGAAGAAAAATGGGAGATCCACCGCAAGGCGCCTGCGTTTGAGAAGCAGAGCCCGGCGATTGAGATGCTGGAAACAGGGATCAAATCCATTGACCTTTTAGCGCCCTATTCAAGGGGCGGAAAGATCGGCCTGTTCGGCGGCGCCGGCGTGGGAAAGACAGTCCTGATTCAGGAGCTGATCCATAATATTGCCACGGAGCACGGCGGATATTCGATTTTTACCGGAGTCGGCGAGCGTTCCCGCGAGGGTAACGACCTGTATCTGGAGATGAAGGAATCCGGCGTTCTGGATAAGACCTCCCTGGTATTCGGTCAGATGAACGAGGTGCCGGGCGCGCGTATGCGTGTGGCGGAGACCGGCCTGACCATGGCTGAGTATTTCCGCGACCGGGAGAAAAAGGACGTACTTTTATTCATTGATAATATTTACCGTTTCGTGCAGGCCGGTTCCGAGGTGTCCGCACTGCTGGGGCGTATGCCTTCCGCGGTGGGATATCAGCCGACGCTGGCCAATGAGATGGGACGGCTGCAGGAGCGGATTACCTCTACCACAGAGGGATCCATCACATCGGTGCAGGCTGTTTACGTGCCGGCGGATGACCTGACAGATCCGGCTCCGGCCACCACCTTTGCCCATCTGGACGCCACCACTGTTCTGTCCCGGAAGATCGTGGAGCAGGGAATCTACCCGGCGGTTGACCCGCTGGAGTCTTCTTCCCGGATCTTAGAGGCAGAGATCGTGGGAGAGGAGCATTACGCAGTGGCGATGCAGGTACAGAAGTATCTGCAGAAATACCAGGATCTGCAGGATATCATCGCGATCCTCGGTATGGATGAGCTGAGCGACGAGGATAAGACCGCAGTATACCGGGCAAGAAGGATTCAGAGATTTCTTTCCCAGCCGTTCTCCGTTGCGGAACAGTTTACAGGCGTTAACGGCGTTTATGTACCGGTGAAAGAGACGGTTCGCGGTTTCAGGGCCATCATCGACGGCGAGATGGATGAATATCCGGAGAATGCGTTCTTTAATGTGGGAACCATCGACGATGTGAAGCGGAAAGCGGAACAGATGCAGAAGATCGGCGCTTAGGAGGCTGCTTATGACAACATTTCATTTAAAAATTTTCTGCAGCACAGGCGTTTTTTATGACGGTCCCTGTGAAAGCCTGATCATTCCCACAGACGATGGGCTGTACGGCGTGCAGGCCAACCATGAGCCGGTGGTTATCGGCGTGTGGATCGGGGAGCTTCAGTACAAGGTGGACGGCCAGTGGCAGGATATCGCGGTTGGCCGGGGCTTTGCCAGGGCGGCAGATAATGAGGTCATCCTGATCGTGGACACGGCGGAGCGTCCGGAGGATATTGATGAGAACCGGGCCAGAGCGGCTGCAGAGAGAGCGAGAGAACGTCTTCAGGTTCAGCAGAGCCGGAGGGAATATTACAGCGGCCAGTTTGCCATGACGAGAGCCATGACGCGGCTGAAGGTAAAAGAAAGAAAATATTCATAATGGATGAGATGCAATACGGCAGGCCGGTTTCCGGTCTGCCGTTTCTGCAGTTGCGGGAGGAAAGCGTTCCTGCCGGGAAAGCTGTGGCGCCGGCGAAAACGGACAGTTACAGCGAAATCCCGGGAATGCTGTTCAGGAACCGCCGCAGCGCCGGATTCTGGTTTTCCCGGTGCCATCCGGCGATCACAGTCATCAATGTTTCCTCTCCTTCAATGGGGACGGCGATCACTTTTTCCCGGGTGATCAGGCTGTCGGTGATGTAGGAGGGCAGGAGGGCGTAGCCCAGCCCGGCGGCTACGGCAAGGATACTGGTCTCAATGTCGTCGGAGACATACTGAACCTCCGGCAGGAACCCGGCCTCCGTGAATTTGCCTAAAATGGTGGTTGTTTCCCCGTAGCGGCTTTCGTTTTTCTTGATATCCACCAGGGGATAGCCCTTCAGTTCGCAGCGTTTGATGCCGGTGCGGTGCGCCAGCGGATGGGAGGCGGGCATGACGGCCAGCAGCGGGTACTGTTTCAGGACGCGGAATTCCATATCCTCTAAGTCATCCATGGAATACTGGAGGTTGAAAATGACATCTAAATTGCGCTCCAGCAGCATGTCGTAGAGCTCCGATACATTTTCACGGGTAAAGGACAGGGAGATGTTGGGGTACTGCACATGGAAATCGGCCAGCAGGTCGGAGAGATTTGTTTTTTCATATCCCTTGACAAATCCGATTTTTAACTGTCCGGTCAGTACCGTATCCGCCCGTCGGGCCCGTTCCATGGCGTCTTTTGTCCTGCGCAGGATGGCCCGGGCGTCCTCCTGGAACGTCCGCCCGGCAGGCGTCAGCTCCACCCTGCGGTTGGTGCGGTTGAAAAGCCGGACGCCCAGTTCCTCTTCTAAAGTCTGGATCTGGAGGGAAACGGCGGTCTGGGAGATATAAAACTGTCTGGCTGCTTTTGTAAAATTCAGGTGTTCGCAGACGGCGAGAAAATATTCCAGCTGACGGATCTGCATGGTATCCTCCTTCTCTGGCCTGTCTTTTCCCTATTTGGAAATCATGTTATTTTCCTGGATTAAAAAAAGATACAGACCTGAAATGATAAAAACAATAAGTAATCTTTATTATATGATATCAAAATGGAACTTTCAATCTTTCCTTCCCTGATTTATAATAAAACTATCAGAGAAAAAGACCGTTTGGTCCAGCATTTTATGAAGGAGGAAGGTTTTTATGAGTAAAAAATCAGGTGAGATCAGGTACCCCCATCTGTTCAGTCCGGTGACGATCCGGGGGAAGGTGTACAAGAACCGGATGAAGGCGGCGCCTACCATGTTCGTGCACGCCAACTATTTTATCCCGGAGATCAGCGAGAATCTGTACCGGATGGTGGAGCGGCGTGCGGCCGGAGGCTTTGCCTGTGTTTCCACCGGTGAGATGCCGCTGAATTTCGAGGAAGCGCGCACCATCTTCCAGGAGCGCAAGATCGACTTTGACCACTACGAGGGAAAGGATTTCGAGATTGCCAAAGCGTATGCAGACCGGATCCGGGCGAAGGGCGCGCTGTGCTATTTTGAGTTTTCCCATGAGGGCAGCCGGGCGGAGGAAGCAAAAGAGCCCTGGGGACCGGAAGACTGGGTGCGTGAAGACGGCGTGAAGGTCAAAGGCATGGACGAGGAGATGATGGCCAAGGTCTGTGACGATTATTACAGGATCTGCAAATTTGCCAGGGCCTGTGGGTTTGACGGCGTGCTGCTGCACGGCGGCCATGGCTTCCAGCTGCAGCAGTTTGTCTCCCCGTGGACAAACCACCGCACCGACAAGTACGGCGGCAGCATGGAAAACCGCGCCCGTTTCCCCAAGATGATCATTGACGCCTGCCGGAGGGGCATCGGCGAGGACCGGATCATCGAGCTGCGGTTTTCCGCGGAGGATGGGGTTCCCGGCGGAATGACCATCGACGATACGGTGGAATTCTGCAAAGAGATCGACGGTATGGTGGACATTATCCAGGTATCCAACGGACTGAAATGGCTGGGAAGCCGCACCAAGACGTTTTCCTCTTTCTTAGAGCCCCACGGCCTGAATGTGGAATACGCTGCTAAAGTGAAAGCTGCTGTGAAGAAATCCTATGTTTCTACCATCGGCGGATTTAACGGGCCGGAGCTGGCGGAGCAGGTTATTGCGGAAGGAAAGGCAGATTTTGTGGAGTTTGGACGTCAGGGCTTTGCAGATCCCGAGCTTCCCAATAAGACCCTGGAAGGAAAAGAGGATACGATCCGCCGCTGCGTGAGATGCTTCAACTGTTATCCCGGTTTCTGCGAGCATCCCACCGATATCCCGCTGTGGGATAAGATCGGGCCGGAAGCGGCGGCGAAGATTTACAGCCCGGCCTCCATGGGCTCCTGCGCCATCAATCCCAAGACCGGTTTTGGTTTCTATCCGGAGACGCTTCCGGAGCCGAAGGCTTCCCGGAAGGTGCTGATCGTGGGCGGCGGTGTCGGCGGATGCCAGGCGGCCATTACTGCAGTGGAGCGGGGACATCAGGTTATCCTCTGCGAGAAGACCGGAAAGCTGGGCGGCACCATCAACTTTACCGACAGGGATGAGGATAAGGTTGACCTGAGGAACGCCAAGAATGTGATCATCGGGGACGCTCTGCGCAGCGGCGCGGAGATCCGCCTGAATGTGGAGGTGGACAGGCAGCTGATTGATGAGATCCAGCCGGACGCTATGATTATCGCTGTCGGCGCTCATCCTTTTGTGCCGGCCATCCCGGGCATTGACAAGGCAATGAATGCTCTGGATGTCTATGACAGAATGTATGAGCTTGGAAAGCATGTGGTGATTGTGGGCGGCGGCCTGGTGGGCTGCGAGGTCGGCCTGCATATTGCGAACCACGGCCATGATGTAACGATTATTGAGATGCTTCCCATGATTGCAAATGAGACATTTGGTTATTACAGAAACGCCCTGCTGACGGAGATGGATAACCGCGGTATCCGGCAGATCCTGAACGCGAAATGTCTGGAGTTTACCGATGCGGGCGTTCGGATCCAGCGGGACGGCAAAGAGGAGCTGATCCCGGCGGATTCCATGTGCTTCTCCATGGGCATGCGTTCCAATGACGGGGAAGTACAGAGGCTGAAGGAAGCGGCGGGCGAGATCCCCACCTGGGTGGTCGGCGACGCGAAACACGCAGGCAAGGTGGCGGACGCTGTGCACGGCGGCTATCTGGCGGCGATGGAGATTGTATAAGTGATAGAAAACCAAAAAGAAAAAGGGCAGCGGAGACAGAATCGCTGTCCTTTTTCAGGCTTTTTGGGAGGCCGAAAAGCAGATGTGCCATCCTTCACCATTCAGATGAAATATATTCATCTGAATGGTGAAGAATTTTCATTTTTGCGCTTTACATCGGAAAAGGAAATGAGTTATACTACTATGGTATGTGAAAAAGGATGTTTCAGACAGAGACAAACGAGGAGAGTGAGATCATGAAGAATCAGATCGAGATCAGATGGCACGGAAGGGGCGGCCAGGGCGCGAAAACAGCGGCTCTGCTGCTGGCGGATGTGGCCTTTCAGACTGGAAAATATGTACAGGGCTTTCCGGAATACGGCCCGGAGCGGATGGGAGCGCCGATCACCGCATTTAACCGGATCAGTGATGAGAATATCCGGGTACATTCCAATATTTATGATCCGGATTATGTGGCGGTGGTGGACGAGACGCTGCTGCACACCGTGGATGTAACAGACGGGCTGAAGAAGGAAGGCGCCATTATCGTCAACACGGCCAAGAGCCCGGAGGAGATCCTCCCGCAGTTAAACGGCTATGAAGGACGGGTAGTGACGGTGGATGCCCGGAAGATCTCGGAGGAGACGCTGGGAAAATATTTCCCCAATTCCCCGATGCTGGCTGCTGTCGTAGCGGTGACCGGGGTGATGGACAGAGATACCTTTATGAAAGAGATGCGGGCCTCCTACCAGCACAAATTCGCCAAGAAGCCGGAGGTGATCGACGGCAATATGAAGGCGCTGGAGATGACTTTCGAGAGCCTGGGGATGTAGGATCAGAACGGAGAACAGAGAGGATATCAGGATGAGAACAGATATTACCAAAATCAATGAACATACGCCTCACACCGGTCTGACGGAGGGCATGCAGATTTTTGCTGCAGGCACTTCAAAGCTTTTTAAGACCGGGGAGTGGAGGAATTATACGCCGGTTTATCTGGCAGACCGATGCAAACAGTGTCTTTTGTGTACGCCGGTATGTCCGGACAGCAGTATTCCGGTGAAGGACGGCAAACGGCTGGCGTTCGATCTGGATCATTGCAAGGGCTGCGGAATCTGCGCGAAAGTATGTCCCTTCGGGGCGATTGAGATGAGGGAGGGTGTGGAATAATGGCGATCAAAGAGAGAATGTCGGGCAACGAGGCGGTTGCCTATGCGATCAGACAGATTAACCCGGACGTGATGCCGGCCTTCCCCATTACCCCGTCCACGGAAATCCCCCAGATGGTTTCCACCTACATAGCAAACGGGGAGATTGATACCGAGTTTATCCCGGTGGAGAGCGAGCATTCTGCCATGAGCGCCTGCATCGGTTCGGAGGCGGCGGGAGCCCGTACCATTACGGCGACTTCCTCTGCGGGACTGGCGTTGATGTGGGAGGAACTGCTTCTTGCAGCTTCCAACCGGATGCCCATCGTGCTGACGCTGGTGAACCGTACCCTGTCCGGCCCCATCAATATCAACTGTGACCACACGGACGGTATGGGCGCCCGGGATACCGGATGGATCCAGATCTATGCGGAAAACAACCAGGAGGTTTACGATAATCTGCTGCAGGCTTACCGCATTGCGGAACATAAGGACGTGCGCCTGCCGATCATGATCTGTCAGGATGGTTTTATCACCAGCCATGCGGTACAGAATATCGAGCTGATGGAGGACGCTCCGGTGAAGGAGTTTGTAGGCGAATATGAGCCGGAGGAGTATATGCTGAATCCGGGCAAGCCTGTTTCCGTAGGTCCCTATTCCATCACCAACTATGTGATGGAGGGCCGGAAAAACCAGCTGATCGCTCTGGAAAACGCCAAGCAGGTGATCCTAAATGTGGCGAAAGAATATGCGCAGATCTCCGGCAGGGAGTATGGACTGTTTGAGGAATACCGGACAGCGGACGCAGATTATATCATGCTGCTGATCGGCTCTGCGGCAGGAACCGCCAAGCAGGCGGTGGACGAGCTGCGGGAAGAGGGAAAGAAAGTGGGCGTGCTGAAGCTGCGGGTGTTCCGTCCCTTCCCGGCAGAGGAGATCGCGGAAGCGCTGAAAAACTGCAAAGCGGCGGCGATCCTGGATCGCTGTGAGAGCTACAATGGAAACGGCGGTCCGCTGGGAGCCGAGGTGATGGCCGGGCTGTACCGGAAGAAAATTTATATCAGTGCGACAAATTATATTTATGGCCTGGGCGGCCGTGATTTTACCACTGACGACGCGAAGGCCGTGTTTGCCCAGTTGGAGGAATCTATTGCCACCGGCAGAGAGATTGAGCAGTATCAGTATATCGGGCTGCGGAAGTAGGAGGTTTCGGAATATGGCAGAAAAATATAATTTTAAAGAAGTTATGAGCAAGCCGGAACGTCTTGCTCCGGGTCACAGAATGTGCGCCGGCTGCGGCGCTACCATCGCAGTCCGGGCGGTGCTGCGGGCGCTCCACGAGGGAGACCAGGCGGTAATTGGAAACGCCACCGGATGTCTGGAGGTTTCTTCCTTTATGTATCCCTATACGTCCTGGGAGGACAGTTACATTCACAATGCTTTTGAAAACGCAGGGGCGACCTTAAGCGGCGTGGAGACTGCATACCGGGCGCTGAGAAAGAGGGGACGGCTTCCGCTGGATCAGACCTTTAAGTTTATCACCTTCGGCGGGGACGGCGGCACCTATGATATCGGTTTCCAGTCTCTGTCCGGCGCCATGGAGCGAGGACATGACATGGTCTATGTCTGCTATGACAACGGCGCTTACATGAACACCGGGATCCAGCGTTCTTCGGCAACGCCGAAATTCGCGGATACTACCACCACGCCGGTGGGCAGCCAGTCGGTAGGAAAGATGCAGAACCGCAAGGACCTGGCTTCCATCATCGCCGACCATGATGTGGCGTATGTGGGACAGACTACCATGATCGGAAATTTCTCCGATATCCATAAAAAATCAGAAAAGGCGATCTACACAGAAGGGGCCTCTTTCCTGAATATTCTGACGCCCTGTCCCAGAGGCTGGCGTTATGAGACTGCGGATATTATGAAGATCTGCAAACTGGCGGTGGATACCTGCTACTGGCCCATGTTTGAGGTGGAGCACGGAAAATGGCGGCTGACTTACGAGCCGAAGAAAAAGCTCCCCATCGAGGACTTTTTAAGGGAGCAGGGCAGGTTCAAACATCTGTTCAAGCCTGGCAACGAGGATCTGATCGTACAGTTTCAGGAGGAAGTGGACAGACGCTGGGAAGACCTGCTGTATAAATGCGCGCGGTAGGAGAGCGGTCAGGATACAAAGATCATATATATCAGGATTTGTTTGTTTTGCATGGATTTCTGATACAAAATTTCAGGGACAGGCAGCACCGTGTGGGTGCATGTCTGTCCCTGTTGGTTATTAGTTGTTAGCTTGTTTTAAAAGAACTTATTCTGTTTCTTTGTTTTCCTCATCCTCCGTTTTCGCCAGGTGGAAGGAGATCAGCAGATCATCCTGGGATACGGAGTCACCCTGCTGCACGTAGATCTTGTCTACGGTACCGGCCACCTTGGAGACAACGGTGGTTTCCATCTTCATGGCCTCCACAGTCATCAGCGGCATGTTGACAGTAACCGGATCGCCTTCTTTGACCAGCACCTTTCCGACGGTACCCGGGATGGAAGAGCCCAGATGCTGCGGGTTGTGCTTGTCGGCTTTCAGGCGGCTGTCGGCCTTGACTTCTAAGTTCTTGTCCTGAATCTTGACAGTACGCAGCATGCCGTTGACGGCAAAGGTCAGCACGCGGATACCGTTCTTATCCGGGTCGCTCATCTCCAGGTACTTGATGGAGAGGCGTTTGCCCTCGCCCAGAGGCAGGTAGGTTTCCTCATTCTTTCTCAGTCCGTAGAAGTATACGTGGCTTTCCAGTCTGGTCACATCGTTGTACATCTCGAAATGTTCACAGTAGTCCTCGTATACCTTCGGGTAGAGGGCGTAGCTGATGGCCTTCTGGCGCATCACTTCCTCAGATTTATCGCCGTAATTGTATTTCTCAATCAGGTGTTTTTTGATGGCCTCAAAGTCCTCCGGCGGAAGGGTCTTGCCGGGGCGGTCTGTCAGGGGTTCGATATCCTTCAGCACGATTTTCTGCAGCTCCTTCGGGAAACCGCCGTAGGGCTGTCCCATCATTCCCTGGAAGTAGGAAACAACGGAATCCGGGTAGGAGAGTCCGGCGCCTGCGGTGAGGATATTGTCTTTGGTGAGGCCGTTTTTGTACATGAAGATGGCCAGGTCGCCCACAGCCTTGGAGGTAGGCGTTACCTTGACAATGTTGCCCAGCAGGTCGTTGGCGTCTTTGTAAAGCGCCTTGATGGCCTCGAAATCCTCCGGGGAACCCATGCTGGATACCTGTGCCAGCAGGTTGGAATACTGTCCGCCGGGGATCTCGTATTTGTAGATCTCCGTGTTGGGGGATTTCATATCGCTCTCAAACTGCTCGTATACTTTGCGGATGCGGCCGTAGTAGCGGCTCAGCTCGCTCAGTTCCTCGAAATCAAGCCCGGTGTCGCGCTTGCTGCCCCGCAGCGCCTCCACCACCGCGTTCATGGAAGGCTGGCTGGTCATGGAGGACATGGATTCGATGGCCAGATCCACGATATCCACGCCGGCTTCCGCAGCCATCAGCACGGTGCTGACGCCGTTTCCGGTGGAATCGTGGGTATGTAAATGTACCGGAACAGAGAGCTCCTGCTTCAGGGCGGTCACCAGCTCTTTGGCTGCCCGCGGCTTTAAGAGCGCCGCCATATCCTTGATGGCGATGACGTGGCATCCTAACTTCTCCAGCTCCAGGGCCATCTTTACATAATAGTCCAGGGTATATTTGGTCTCATCCGGGCTGGTGATATCGCCGGTATAGCAGATCGTACCCTCCACGATCTTGCCGGTCTTTAAGCATTCCTCGATGGGCATTTTCATATTCTCCACCCAGTTTAAGCTGTCGAACACACGGAATACATCGATGCCGTGCGCGGCGGAAACCTGGATGAATTCCTTTACCACATTGTCCGGATAGTTGCTGTACCCCACGGCGTTGGAAGCCCGCAGCAGCATCTGGATCAGGGTGTTGGGCATCCGCTCGCGCAGCAGCTCCAGCCGCTTCCAGGGAGATTCCTTTAAGAACCGGTAGGCGGTGTCGTAGGTGGCTCCGCCCCAGGCCTCCACAGAGAACGCGTTCTGCATAAACGCGTTGGTGGCGTAGGCCGCGCCGCACAGGTCTTTGCTCCGCATACGGGTGGCGATCAGGGACTGCTGGGCGTCACGCATGGTGGTGTCGGTGACATACAGCTTCTTCTCCCCGAGGATCTTCTGGGTAAAGCCTTTTGCGCCTAATTTCAGAAATTCGTCTCTGGCGCCGTAAACCGGTTTGGAAGCGTCGTATTTCGGCAGGACGCGGTTCTCATAGAACGGTTTGTTCTCCACGCCGGAGTTGACGATGCGGTCGCCCAGGAACTCGATGATCTTGGTGGCGCGGTCCTGGCTGATGTTCAGCTTGAACAGCTCCGGGGATTCCTCGATAAAGGTGGTATAGCATTTCCCGCTGACAAATGTGGGGTGGTTCAGCACATTGATCAGGAAGGGGATATTGGTCTTGATCCCGCGGATCCGCATCTCCTGCAGGGCGCGGAGGGATTTCCGGACAGCCCCTTTGAAGGTGCGGTCATAGGAAATGGCTTTTACCAGCAGGCTGTCATAGAAGGGGGAGACCATTGCGCCGGTGTAGGCGTTTCCGCCGTCCAGACGGATGCCGTTTCCGGAACCGGAGCGGTAAACGGTGATCTCGCCGGTATCCGGCAGGAAATTGTTGGCCGGATCCTCCGTGGTGACACGAGTCTGGATGGAATATCCGCTGCAGTGGATGTCCTCCTGGGAGCGGATGCTGATTTCATCAGAATTTAACGGGTAGCCCTCTGCCACCAGGATCTGGGACTGCACCAGGTCGATGCCGGTCACCATCTCAGTCACGGTGTGCTCCACCTGAATCCGGGGATTCATCTCGATAAAGTAAGGGTTGTTGTCTGCGTCCACCAGGAACTCCAAGGTGCCGGCGTTGCGGTAGCCCACCTGCTTTGCCAGGCGGACAGCGGAATCAAAGATGATCTGGCGTGTCTCGTCCGGGATAGAGAAAGCGGGAGCGTACTCCACCACCTTCTGATGGCGGCGCTGTACGGAACAGTCGCGGTCGAAAAGATGAACCACGTTGCCGTAATTGTCGCCCAGAACCTGTACCTCGATATGTTTCGGCCCGCGCAGGTATTTTTCAATAAAGATCTTGTCGTCGCCGAAGGCTTTTTTGGATTCGTTTTTCGCTTCGTTGAATTCTTTTTCCAGGTCTTCCATGCGGTCGACGATACGCATGCCCCGGCCGCCGCCGCCGTTGCTGGCCTTCAGCATGATGGGGAAGCCCACCTTCGCGGCGATTTCTTTGGCTGCCTCTACTTCCTTGATGGCGTAGTCCACGCCGGGAATGATCGGAACCTCTGCGGCGATGGCCATTTTTTTGGAGGAGATCTTGTCTCCCATGGCGTTCATGATATCGCTGGAAGGTCCGATGAAAACGATGCCGTTTTTCTCACAGGCATCCACAAAGTCGGGATTCTCGGAAAGAAAGCCGTATCCGGGATGGATGGCGTCTACGTTCGCCGCAAGGGCGATCCGGATGATGGTGTCGATATCCAGGTAGGCGTCGATGGGACCCTTGTCCGGATTCAGCGGATAAGATTCATCTGCTTTGGAATGGAAGAGCGCGTATTTGTCTTCCTTGGAAAAAATGCTGACGGTCTGGATCCCCAGTTCGTTCAGGGCACGGAATACGCGGATCGCGATCTCGCCCCGGTTTGCGACCAGTACCTTTCGGAATGGTTTGATCTGTACGTTAGTGCTCATAATGTTCCCCTTTCTGTTAGCAGCAAAACAAATATCATATATGATGTACGATGTCTGCCTTTCACAACATAAATACAGTATAGGAAATTTGTTAGATAAATGCAAGAGGAAAAAATGAAAAATTCAGATTTTCCTGGAAAAACAGAGTATGTTAAGAAAATAACGAGAAAATATGAAGGATTTGAATGAAAATAATTCATAAACAAGGGGAAACAGAAAAGAAATGACGTAAAAACTTTCAAAAATGAAAGTGCCCGGAACGGACAATTCAGGGAAGAGGGGCGCAGCAAAAAGAAAAGACTTTTTGCTGCAGGCCGGAAAAAGACGGGTCAGACGCCTATAAAACAATCAGCGGCTGGCGGAAATCGGATCTGAGGCGGCGGCCGCAGCGGGAAAAGAGGACATGGCGGTACAGTTCGGATGCGTCAAGATCCGACTGCAGCAGGCGGAGTCCGTCTTTGCTTAAGAGCCTGTCTGCTTTGGCGGGCTGCATCAGAACCGGGATGTCGGTTTTGCGCCGGAGCTCTTTCAGCAGGGGAGCCGCCGATTGGCGGAATCCCAGCACGCGGGCGTAGGGGGCGTACTGACAGCGGGCTGCCGCCTGCAGATATTCCTGATCCAGATTCAGGAGAATCCTGGCGAAATAACGGCTGACGCCGGTGTAGGTCTGGTGCTTGGATTTGACCAGCAGGACAAAGGAATCCCAATCGGTAAAATCTTCCAGCAGCCTGCGGGTGCGGGCTGCGAGATCCGCGCCGGAGGGATGGAATGCGTCGAGACGGTCTTTGTTTTTCAGCAGGGCATAAAAGAGCAGGCTGGAAAAATCATGTTCCCGGAGCAGGGCGTGCTGTTGATCCGCCGCCAGCAGCTGCGTGAAGACAGACGGCGGAACCTGGCTCTGTAAGGCGGCAGCCGGAGTCCCGTCGGCGTGTGTCTGTGCAAGGAGAAGGCTGCGGATGGCGGTGGCGGAGGCAAAGGGGGAGGAAACCTCCCGGCTGTGGTAGCCGCTTCCGCGGCGGGAGACCCGGCAGGTCTTCAGACGGCAGCCGTATTTCAGGATCGCTTTCTGGTATTCCAGCCCCAGGGTGTTGTTGGGGCGGGAGAGAAAGCGGCGGATGTTTTCTCTTTCTGCTTCCGAAGCGGGCTGCAGGCAGGAGAGGGCGGCACGTTCCCGGGCTTTGGGGAAGCTTTCCCCTGCCCGCAGGCCCGCGGCCAGCGTTTCACGGTAGACAGCCGGTTCTCCGGCCAGCACTCGCGCCGTCTGCAGAAAGAGCGCGTCCTCCCCGCTGTCCTCGCAGCCGAAGCTGAGCCAGTCTGTCACTCCTGACCGTTCCAGAAGGCAGACGCCTCCCGCCGCGAACCCTTCCGCATGGGAGAGGACAGACGCTGCGGGAAGCTCCAGAATCAGGTCGGCGCCGCCCTCTAAGGCCATCCGGGCGCGGGTAAATTTGTCCAGCAGCGCAGGAGCGCCCCGCTGGACAAAATTGCCGCTCATGACGGCAATGACAAAATCCGCGCCGGTTTCCCGGCGCGTCTCTTCGATATGAAACTGGTGTCCGTTGTGGAATGGATTATATTCCGCAATAATTCCGGCTGTGACCATATGGTTTCCTCTTTTCTGTTTTACCCGTCCGCAGCCGGGTATTTTCCTCAGACCAGTTCTGCGATCTCATAGAGCAGTTTTTCTGAATCCTCCCATCCCAGGCAGGGATCCGTGATGGATTTGCCGTAGATGTGGGAACCGATTTTCTGATTTCCCGGCTCAATGTAGCTTTCGATCATAACGCCTTTCACCAGGGCGTGGATAGCGGGGGAAATCCGGCGGTTATGCAGCACCTCATCCACGATCCGGATCTGTTCCATATATTTCTTGTCGGAATTGGAGTGATTGGCGTCCACCACACAGGCCGGATGCACCAGCTGCATGTCCTGATACATCTCATTTAAGCGGATCAGATCCTCATAGTGGTAATTGGGGCTGGCTACGCCGCGTTTGTTCACCGCGCCCCGCAGGATCACATGGGCCAGGGGATTGCCGCTGGTATCCACTTCCCAGCCCCGGTGTACAAAATGGTGGGGATGCTGTGCCGCGTAAACAGAGTTCAGCATGACAGAGAAATCGCCGCTGGTGGGATTTTTCATGCCGCTGGCCACGTCGAATCCGCTGACTGTCAGCCGGTGCTGCTGATCCTCCACCGAGCGGGCGCCGATGGCCACATAGGACAGAAGGTCATCCACGTAATCCCAGTTTTCCGGATACAGCATCTCATCCGCAGGGGAAAGCCCGGTCTCCTGGATGGCGCGCAGATGCAGTTTGCGCACAGCGACCAGGCCGGCCACCATGTCCGGTTTTGCTTCCGGATCCGGCTGGGTGGCGATTCCCTTATAGCCCTCCCCGGTGGTCCGGGGTTTGTTGGTGTAAATACGGGGGATCAGGATCAGCCTGTCCTTCGTCTGCTCATTGACTCTGGCCAGACGGTGGATATAGTCCATGACCGATGTCTCATTGTCCGCGGAGCAGGGACCGATGATGACCAGGAATTTGTCGGATTCACCCTTTAGGACGGCGCCGATCTCTGCGTCTCTTTCGGCTTTGATGCGGCGCAGTGCTTCGGATAAGGGGAATTCTTCTTTGATCTGCGCCGGGGTGGGCAGCTGGTTTAAATATGTGAAACTCATGTTGATACCTCTTTTCTTCTATTGTAAGGATGGATCGGATCCGTGTTGTCAGCGGCTGAAATATTTTCTGCGGATCGGTTCGATCGGCATTCTCTGCCCGGTCCAGCAGTGGAACGAAGCGGCTCCCTGGAAAAGGAGCATATACATTCCGTTGAAAACCGGGCAGCCGGCGGATTCTGCCATCCGGTACAGCCGGGTTTTTCTGGGATTGTAAATAATATCGCCGACGATCAGACCCGGACGCAGGAGAGATGGATCGCTGATGGGGCAGCCGTCTTCATGGGGAATCATTCCCACATTGGTGGCGTTGACCAGGATCGCGGACTCTTCCAGGCTGTCCCTCAGCTCCCGGGTGTCGGCAATGTCGAAGACGCGCACGCGGCAGCCGGTTTCCTGCTGTACCTTCCGGGCGAAGGACTCGGTGGCGGAAAATGCCTCCGGGCGGCTGCGGCGGAAAATATCGATCCTGCGCACGCCATCCAGCGCGGCCTGGGTGATGATGGCGGTAGCGGCGCCGCCGGCGCCGAGAATCGTCATTTTCTTCCTGAAAATATTGTGCCCCGCATCCGTCACAGACTGCATGAAGCCAACGCCGTCCGTGGTGTGGCCGGTCATCCGGCCGTCTTTGATGATCACCGTATTGCAGGCGCCGGCGATCCGGGCGGCAGGCGTCAGCTCGTCCATAAATTCCAGGATCGGTACCTTGTAGGGCATGGTCACATTGAAGCCGCGGCAGCCGATCTCCCGCAGCCCTTCCACTGCCTGCCGCAGGCTGGAATGCCCCAGGTCAAAGGCCAGGTATACATAGTCCAGTCCCAGAAGGCGGAAGGCCTCGTTGTGCATCTGCGGGGAAATGCTGTGCGCCACTGGGCTGCCGATCAGCCCGGTCAGGCGGGTTTTTCCTGTAATTTCCATAAATCCAGTCCTTTCGTGTGTTTTCTAAAATATGATAAAACGGGGAGACGATAAAGTCAATTTTTTTATTTCGGCAATGACTTGCGGCTTCCTCTCGAATATTATATACTAAGGACGGAATATGCGGTACAGATTTCCGGTACCGGGGAAGGCAGGGAACCGTTGATGCAGGAACCATTTGAGATCAAGGGAAAGAGGATCGGAGAGGGACGTCCGCTGATCTGTATCCCTGTGACGGAGGCAGGGGAGGAACAGATTGCAGAGAAGGTCTGCAGACTGACAGAACATAAGGCGCAGATGATCGAGTGGCGGGTGGACTGTTTTGCCGGGGCGGCAGAACCGGAACGGGTTCGGGCAGTCTTAGAGAGGATCCGTCCGCTGGTGCAGGAGACGGTGATGCTGTTTACCTTCCGCACGAGGAAGCAGGGCGGCAACGGGCAGCTGCCGGAGAAGCAGATCCTGCATCTGAATGAGATTGCGGCGAAAAGCGGCTGCATAGATCTGATCGATCTGGAGTTTTTTGAGGCGGCCAGGCCGGAACGTGAGATCCGCCGTTTCCAGCGGATGGGGGTGCGGGTGATCGCGTCCCACCATGATTTCCAGGGCACGCCGGATGACAGGATTTTGCGTATGCTGCTGGATCAGATGCGGCAGGGCGGCGCGGATGTGGCGAAACTGGCAGTGATGCCGCAGCGTGCGGATGACGTGCTGCGGCTGATGAAAGTGACCAATGATATGAAACAGAGATATCCGGCGCTGCCGCTGGTGACCATGTCCATGGGCAGCCTGGGGGTGATCAGCCGGGTTGCGGGAGAGGCGTTTGGTTCCTGTATTACCTTCGGGGCCGACGGCGATGTTTCCGCGCCGGGGCAGATGCAGGCAGACCGTCTGGAGATGGTTCTGGAGGCGCTGCATGAGGGGATGGCATAATCATTGCGTTTGCGGAAATCATTTATGAGGATTACATATGGCGGAAGAACAGAAGAAAAGACAGCTGAAACAGCATATATTCCTGATTGGATTTATGGGGACGGGGAAGAGTACTGTCTCCAGAAAATTGAGAGATCTGCTGCAGGTCAGGGAGATCGATATGGATCAGATGATTGTCAGCGAGGCGGGCATGAGTATCCCGGCGATGTTTGAAAAGTTCGGGGAATCCTGTTTCCGGGAGAAGGAGACGCAGATGCTGCGGATTCTCTCGGCGCGTACCCCGGCGTTGATTTCCTGCGGCGGCGGCACGGTGCTGCGCCCGGAGAATGTGGCGATCATGAAGTCCTGCGGACAGATCGTGCTTCTGACGGCCGAACCAGAAACGGTATTTCAGCGGGTCAGATATGGGAAAAACAGGCCGGTCTTAAACGGCCATATGAATGTTGCGTACATTGCACAGCTGATGGAGCAGCGGCGCGCCGCTTACGAGTCAGCCTGTGATGTAAGAGTCTCCACAGATGATAAAACTCCTGCCGCGATCGCGCAGGAGATTCTGGAGCTCATAAGAAAAAAGGGAGTTTGAGTCTGTTCCCGGACGGGGAGGGAGGTGTGAGTATATGTATATTGTTGGTGCAATTATCTGGATCGTATGCCTGATTCTTAATATCAAGATTGCCCAGAACAAGGGGAGAAGCGTGGCAGCATGGGTTGTCCTGAGTATCTTTTTCTCATGGATCGCGCTGATCATCAATCTGCTTCTGCCGCCGAAGCGGTAGGACATCTGGCTCCGGAGCGGCTTCCGGAGCTTTTTTCATGCTCTGTTTTTTCAGTTGCAGTTTTGTTTATTCTTTCCTTAAGAATTTATGAATCTGATTGCATAGGGGAAACATTTGATTTATATTAATATTCACAGAAAATCTGAGAACAATCATGCAAAAGAGAAGTTGAAGGCAGGAGTATTGTATGCTGATCGTGAGAAGGTTTATTTTTACATTTCTGGCGTCCATG
>CALWGM010000092.1 GCA_944380065.1 uncultured Lachnospiraceae bacterium | reverse complement strand
CGAAGACCTGCGAGTGGGCTGAGAAAGAGTCCGGCGTTCCGGCATGTGAGATCCGTGCACTGGCACGCGAGTGGGCAAAGAAGAATACATACCTTGCAGCCGGCGGTATGGGCGGCTGGGGCGGCGCTTGCCGTGCAACCCATGGTATCGAGTGGACCCGTGGTATGATCGCTCTTGCTACCATGCAGGGAATGGGTAAACCTGGTTCCAATATCTGGTCTACCACCCAGGGTGTTCCTACAGATTATGAGTTCTACTTCCCCGGATACGCAGAAGGCGGTATTTCCGGTGATACCATCAACTCTGCTGCAGGATTCAAGTTTGCATGGAGAATGTTCGATGGAAAAACCACATTCCCGGCTCCTGTGAAAGTAAACTTTGAGGCTGGTCAGCATATTCCGCGTCTGAAGATTCCGGAGTGTATCATGAACGGCAAGTTCGAGTGGTATGGAAAAGGATTCTGCGGCGCTACCATCGAGACACAGATGCATCCTTATCAGTATCCGGCTCCCGGTTACGGCAGCATTAAGATGTACTGGCATTACGGCGGATCCCATATCGGTACCATGACTGCTACCAACAGATACGCAAAGATGTACCGTACAGAGTCTCTGGAGTGCGTAATCTCCCAGTCCATCTGGATGGAGGGCGAGGTTCCGTTCGCTGATATCATCCTTCCGGCATGTACCAACTACGAGAGATGGGATATCTCCGAGTTTGCAAACTGCTCCGGTTATATTCCGGATAACTTCCAGATGGCAAACAACCGTGTGATTTCCCTGCAGGCAAAATGTATCGAGCCGCTTGGCGAGTCCAAGTCTGACTACGATATTTACGCATATCTGTCTGAGGCGCTTGGTATCTATGATATTTATACCGAGGGCAAGACAGAGCTTGACTGGGTAAAACAGTACTACTATGCAACCGACTGTCCGAAGCTGATGAGCTGGGAAGACTTCTTCAAGAAAGGTTATCTGGTAGTTCCGGACAACCCGAACAGAAAGAAAACCGTTGCACTCCGCTGGTTCGCTGAGGACCGTGAGCGTGATACTCCCGACTGGGGTCCGGCTCCGAACCAGACAGTACATCTCAAAGGTTTACAGACTACCACAGGTAAGATTGAGTTTATCTCCACATCCCTGAAACGCTTTGAGGAGCAGGGCTTTGTAGACGAGTACCGTCCGGCAATGCATAAATATGTACCGGCATGGGAGAGCTGGCACGCAGAGGTTGCAAAGAAATACCCTCTGGGTATGCTTTCACCTCATCCGAGATTCTCCATGCATACCATGGGTGATGCAAAAGATTCCTTCATGATGGATATCAAAGATCACCGTGTACTGGTAGACGGCTGGTATTACTGGATCATCCGTATGAATACGGTAGATGCAGAAGCCCGCGGAATCAAAGACGGCGATCTGGTTCGCGCATACAATGACAGAGGTTCCGTAATCCTCTGCGCTCAGGTTGGAGAGCGTGTACAGCCTGGTACCGTTCACTCTTATGAGTCCTGCGCAGAATACGCGCCTCTTGGAACTCCGGGTAACTCCGCAGACCGCGGCGGTTGTGTGAACATTCTTACACCGGATCGTTATATGTCCAAGTATGCATGCGGTATGGCACCGAACAGTGCACAGGTCGAAGTAGAAAAATGGGATGGCGGTATCTACGAGATTTATTAATCCCGCAGAGCAGGCCAGAGACCCGAAAGGATACCTTTATGGCCAACCGGTCAAATGAAGGAAAGGAGATATTGAAATGAAACAGTGGTATTTAGTTATAGATGTCAGATGGTGTCATGACTGCAACAACTGCTTTATGTCCTGTAAAGATGAGTATGTTGGAAACGAGTGGCCGGGCTATACAAACGCCCAGCCCCGCCACGGACATCGCTGGATGAACATTCAGAGAAGAGAGCGCGGCAGATATGCCAGAAACGATTATTCCTATCTGCCGATGCCCTGTCAGCACTGCGAGAACTGTCCGCTTGTTGATGCCGGATATGCAACAAGAAGAGAAGATGGTATCGTGATGATTGATATGGCAGCTGCAAAGGGTAAAGAAGACGCAGTTGCAATGTGCCCTTACGGTGCAGTATATTACAACGAAGAAGCATGTGAGCCGCAGAAATGTACCATGTGCGCGCATCTGCTGGATGACCCTGACTGGGTTCCCGGCATTCCCAGATGTGCACATTCCTGCCCGACCAAGGCTCTGAAGGCATACCATATGGAGCCGGAAGAGATGGAGGTTATGATCAAGACAGAGGGACTGGAAGTATATCGTCCTGAACTTGGCACCAAACCGCATGTATTCTATAAGAACCTTTACAGATTCACCAAGAACTTTGCAGCCGGCGGCGTCCTGGTAGACGGAGACTGCTATGAAAATGCAAAGGTAGAGCTTAAGAAAGACGGTGAGGTTCTGGAGATGCAGAACACCAACTTCTTTGGCGATTTCAAGTTCGACGGATTGGATGACGGCAAGTATACGATCACCATCGAGGCAGCTGGAAAGACCAAAGACCTGGAGTTTGAGATTGCAGGTCAGTCTCTGAATCTGGATTATACTGAGATGAACTAATCCTGATGGGGATAGTGTCTGAGACGTTGTAAAATTTTGAGCGCCCGCGCAGGAATGCGCGGGCGCTTTTTAGCATACAGGTTATGTCAGGCCTGTGGGATCCTATAACCGTTTTTTGCATAAATGCAGAGGGAAAAGGAATAACCGCGGGATGCAGGCTGGTATACAATGGTAGCATAAAAAGAACACAAGGTCTTGATAAGGAGAAATCGGATGAAAAAAGTAGTAATTTTTAACGGAAGCCCGCGCTATGACGGAAACACCGCCACCATTCTGCAGATGATTGAACGCGGGGCAAAAGAGCATCATGCAGATGTAAAAAACTATTTCTTATTTAAGATGAAAATGTCGGCCTGTATGGGATGCTTTGGCTGTCAGGCAAACAACGGAAAATGCAGCATCAGCGACGAACTGACCAAGGCGATTGAAGAAGTGAAAAAAGCCGACGTGGTCGTTGTGGGATCCCCCATCTATTTCTGCCAGATGAACGGTATGACAAAAAATCTGTATGACCGTTTCTTCCCGCTGATGGGAGAGGAAGGGGCGCCCAGATACGGCATGAAAAAGCTGGTGACTGTTTATACACAGGGAATGCAGGACGCGGAGATGAATAAAGATTATCTGGATTTTGTGGCAGGCATGAATTATGCCAGCTTCGGTTTGCAGGAGATCCACAGAATTGTCTGTCCAGGAGCGAATAACCCGGAGACAGCGGAAAAGAGTATGGATCTGAAGAGGGAAGCTTATGAGGTTGGACGCAAATTAGCGACAGGAGAGTGACGGATCTCATGAAAACAGGAATGTATGATTTGATTTTTGCGGAAGAAATGATATTGGAGCGGTGCCAGGCGCTTGGTACAGAGCGGATTTCAGTTTCCAATGCTGCCGGCAGGATCCTGGCCCAGGATATTACAGAAGGGGCGGCGTCCGGGGAGGATGACATGGAGACAGATTCTGCCGGGCGGACGGTGATCGCCGGCAGGGGATGTATGATCCGGCCGGCCCTGCACGGCATGCTGATCGGGCAGGGCGTCCGGCAGGTGGAAGTCTACCGGAAACCCATGGTGGGATTTTATTATCTGGAGGGCGAGAATGCCGCTTCCTGCAGCGAAATTGATGTAAGGGAAAAAACAAATCGTTACATTCTTGGAACCGCGCTGAGGGAATTTGGGTTCTCAACGATTTACCAGGGCTGTGTTCCGAAGGAACGTGCCCAGATGATTTCCACGATAAAAATGGCATCTGTTCTGTATGATGCCGTGATTATCTGTGGAGGAGCAGAGCCGGAGGAGTTTATACGGGTGAGGGAGACGCTGGAAAAAACCGGCGCCGAGATCCTGATCGACCATATCGATATGCAGCCGGGGGCAACGGTTTGCGTCGGGTTTATGGATCAGGTGCCCGTCTTCGGCATAGCGGGAAATTCAGATGAAATTCTGACTGCGTTTTATCTGATTATTCTGCCCGCCCTGAAAAAGATTTCCGGGCGGCGGAAGGAAGCCCATGAGAAAATCATGGTGGAACTGAGCAGGGATTTTGAAGAGCACAACGAAGTGACCAGAATCCTGCTGGGGCATCTGATGTTTGCAGACGGTATCGTCAGACTGCGGCTGCGGGATGGGGAGCCGGAGGATCTTTACGGGCATGCCCAGGATGTGGATGCCTGCGTCGTCATACCGGCGGGAAAAGGCCCGCTGAAAAAAGGTACGCTGCTGAATGCATACAGGATCAGGAATTAGAAGAAAAGAGATGCCTGGTATCCGGGAAATGAGGGAAATAGAGGAATGTACAGCTCGGAGACAAGTTTAAACGCATATGGAATGACCACAAAAGAGGTCATGGTTTATGAACAGATCAAGAAAGATATTTTAAATAATGAATTTAAGCCGGGAACAGTCTTAGTGGAACGGAAGCTGACAGAAAAATATCAGGTGAGCCGTTCACCGGTCCGCTATGCGCTGCGGCAGCTGGTAAGGGACGGGCTTTTATCCGGAGAGCCGGGAAAGGGGATTATCGTCCCGGTCTATACGCTGGAGGACATCTTGGAGGTGTATGACCTGCTGGAGGTGCTTCAGATCTATGCAATCCAGGTGTCTATGAAAAATTATAATATGATCGCGGACGCCAAGCTGGAACATATTTTAGAGCAGACCAAGAAGTATACCGTGGAGGGAAGCCTGCCGGAACGGATGGAGTGGGATATCCGGTTCCATAATTATATTATCCATATTGTAAACAATAAAAGGCTGGATACCATCTTTGAAATGCTGGTCAACCAGAAGCAGCGTTTTGACGTGACTTCTTTTGACGATCTGGAACACGGCCGGAAAACGAATGAGCAGCATGAGCGGATTTTCCAGGCGATCAAAGCCAGGGATGTGGACGCCAGCATTGCTGCCCTGAAAGAACATGAGCAGTATATCAAACAATATTATATTGATAAACTGGTGATTGGAAGGTATAATCTGTAATGGAGAGAAAAGAGACAAAGCTGTTTGAACAGGAATATGATGTGGGGGAAAAGATTGTTTTTTCCCTGTATCGGAGCCAGGAGGGCGGACAGGTAACCATGTCTCTGCGTTATTGTTTCCCGGGACAGGGGATACAGGAGACGACCTGTAAACGGCTGTTTTTCCCGGTCTGCGCAGAGGAGTTCCGGAGTCCGTACCTGAGCTGGTACAACCTGATCTGCTGCAGCAATAATTATGGCCCGATCCCTGTGGTGTCTTATATGAACTGCGCGGTTCAGAACGGGAAAAAGATAGCGGCGACGATTTATCCGGATTCCGCGGCAGAATATATGAGAATTCTGAGCGAGGTGGGCGAGGATTATTACTGTTATCCCTACCACCCCAGAGAATACCGTTATATGCTCTATATCAGCAGGAAAGGGAAGCTGTCGGATTATTTTGAACTGGAACGCCTTTTGGAGGTTTACCGCGCCAGCGGCGTCAGCCTGGATGCGGAAAAGATGGAATTTTATTTTCAGCAGGAACTGTCCTGGTTCGGCAATGAAGAACTCTGCCCGATCCGTCTGCATGACTGCGTGGGGGCGGAGGAGCTGGCGGTGACAGGACTTTTGTTTGGCTATCCGGTGGAGAGTACCGTGGCGCTGATTGGCAAAAGTATTGATATGTGCGAGGGGTGAGGACCGGAAGGGGGATTTTATGGAAGAAAAGTTTTTGTCGCCTCAGGATGTAGCGGATCTTTTGCAGATCAAAAAGAATACCGTTTATGAGATGATCAAACGGGGGGAACTGCGGGCGACGAAGATGGGAAAGCAGTTCCGCATCCCCAGATCTGAAGTGTATGATTTTATGGGTACCCCCCTTACGGAAGAAAACGAGGACAAGATCATCATCTGCGGCCAGGATCAGGTGCTGGACGCGCTCTGCGCATTGTTCAACGACGAGGAGGGTTTCCGCATGAAGGCTTTCCGGTCTCCGCTGGGGAGTTACCGGGGGCTGTATGAGATGTATCAGAATGACAACTGTGTGGCGACGGCCCATCTCTGGGATTCGGAGACAGACACCTATAATCTGCCCTATGTAACGCGGATGCTGCCGGGAGAGAAGTTAGCAGTATATCATCTTCTGAAACGGTGGCAGGGATTTTATGTGCCGGAGGGCAATCCGAAAAAGATCCGGACGTTTGAGGATCTGACCAAGAAGAATGTGCGCATGGTCAACCGGGACCGGGGCAGCGGCATCCGGGTATTTATTGATGAAATGTGCAAAAAATTGGGGATCCGCCATGGAGAGATCTACGGCTATGGCGATGAAGTTTCCTCCCATTATTCGGCGGCCACAGCAGTGCTGCGCGGAGCGGCAGATGTGGCGATCGGCAACGAAAAGACCTGCCGGATGATGGAGGGACTGGATTTTATCCCTCTGAAACAGGAAGATTACGATATGATTTTCCGGGAGGAAGACCTGAGCCGCCCGGAGTTCCAGCGTCTGGTCTATCTGATCCAGTCTGAAGAGTTCCGGCGGGAGGTGGAAGCGGTTTCTACTTATGATGCCACCGGACTGGGGGAACGGATCATGTAAAGGCGCAAAACAGCATAGATGAGCCTGCGGAAAATGGGGCTGTGGTTTTTTTCAGACAAAGGAAACCACGGCCCTTTTTGTGTGTCCGGGGAGATGAAAGTGCGGAAAAAACGCTTTCTGGTATACCGGTAGAGTTCCCGGATGATTCATCACAGAATCCCCGGATTATCTTGGGCGGATACGATAATTTCAATTGTAAATAATTGGATTCCTGAGATGAATTACTGAGAAACATTTCCGCTGGTATACTGTTATTATCAGAAATGATAAGACGCGACAATCATGAAGGAGGAGAACACAATGAAAAAGAGAGTTGCAAAATTATTAGCGCTTGTTCTTGCGGGGACCATGGTAATGGGAATGGCTGCATGTGGTACGGAAAAAGAAAGCAGCGGCGGAGGCAGCGCAGCAGAGGAGAGCGGCAGTGATTCTGATATTACAGTCGGGATCGTAGTGAAGACGGCGACCAACGCCCATTTCCAGGATATTGCCTATGGCGCTGTGCTGGCAGGAAAGGATCTGGGAATCAATGTCAGGGTAGACAATACAGCGACAGAGTCTGATGTGGAGGGACAGATCACGAAATGTGAAAATATGATTTCTTCCGGTGTAGATGCGCTGATCCTGACCGCGAATGATTCGGACGGCGTGGCGAACGCGGTAAATGCAGCCCATGACGCAGAGATCCCGTTTGTTACGGTGGACACCGAGATTACAAACGTGTGGGGCGACGAAGTCAAGGACTACATGCCGAACTATATTGGCGTAGACCATACCCAGATGGCTTACGAGCTGGCAAAGAACGTATTTGACCAGATGGGCGGCGAAGGAAAAGTCGTAATCCTGCGCGGTATGGATGCGGCCAGCTCTTCCCAGGAAAGAACCGCCGGTTTTGAAAAGGCGATTGAAGAATACGCAGGCATTGAACTGGTAGAGTCTCAGAGCGCAAACTACGACCAGGATAAGGCTGCTACGACCATGGCTGATATTGTCCAGGCACATCCGGACGTGGACGCTGTTCTCTGCTGTAACGACCTGATGGCGGCAGGTGCGGTCAGCGCCCTGAAAGAAAATGATATTGCGGTAGGCGCGGACGGCGTTCTGGTAGCCGGCATTGACGGAAATTACATTGCGTTACAGTCGATCGAGAACGGAGAAATCTATGCAACGGCATATGACTGGTCGATCCTGCAGGGCTATTATGCAGTGGAGCAGGCTTATGCGCTGATCAACGGAGAAGAAGTTCCGGAGCTTACCTTTACACCGGATACGATTATCACAGCAGAAAATGTGGCGGATTATCTGCCTCACGGCGAAGAGTTATCCAACTGGGGTATGAGCGATACCATTGATGAAGTATCCGATTATATGAGAAGCTTTGTTGAGATGGGCGAAGGATTATAAAAATTCCTTTTTGAAATGCTGAGAGTTGAAGTATGAGAAGACTCCTGTCCGGGGATGCCCGGGCAGGAGTTTTGAGAAAAGAAAGGGCAGTCGGTATGGGAAAAGAAATATTGAGAATGGAACATATTTCCAAAACCTTTTCGGGAACGAAGGTTCTGGACGATGTGAATTTCTACGCATATGCCGGGGAAGCGCATGCTCTTATGGGCGCCAATGGCGCCGGAAAATCCACGCTGATGAAGATTCTTGCCGGGGTATATATGCCGGACGAGGGCGCGGAGATTTCCCATGACGGGAAACCGGCGAAAATTATGGCCTGTGTGCATGACGCGCAGCAGGACGGCGTAGTTATGGTGTTTCAGGAGTTGAATATTCTGCCGCATCTGAGCGTGCTTGAAAATATATTTATCGCCAATGAAATTACCCACAATGGCGTATATGACTGGAAAGCGATGCGCAAACGGGCGAAGGAAGTTATGGCGGAGGTGGGAATTGACCTGGATCTGGATGAAAGGGCGGGCAATCTGTCTGTGGCGATGCAGCAGATGATAGAGATTACCCGTGCGCTGAATCTGGAGAGCGATCTCATGGTGTTTGATGAACCCACCTCGTCGCTGACTTTGCAGGAGACGGATCAGCTGTTTGACCTGATGCGCCGTCTGAAGAAAAAGGGAGTGGGGATGATCTATATTACCCACCGTATGTCGGAGGTATACGAGATCTGCGACCGGATCACACTGCTGCGGGACGGGAAATTAGTGTTTACAGACCTGATTGAGAATGTGGATAACCACCGTCTTCTGGCCGGGATCGTGGGTTCGGAGGATGTGAACCAGTTTCCGGAGAAATACCGCGAAACCGGGGATGTGATCTTCGAGGCGAAGCATGTGACCTGCAAGGGAAAATACGAGGACGTCAGCTTTACCCTGAGGGATGGCGAAATCCTGGGATTTGCGGGTCTGGCGGGAGCCGGGCGGACGGAGATTGCCAAGACAATCTTCGGCTGTTACCATCTGGATTCCGGGGAATTCATTTACCGCGGGAAAAAGCTGCGGGTGCGGAATACGGTGGATGCTGTGACCCAGGGAATCGGCTATGTCAGTGAAGACCGGAAAAATGAGGGGATCTTGGCGGTGCGCTCCATCCTTGAAAATATGGGAATCGGAAATATGCACCGGCTGGGGAAACATTTCCATATCCGGAAGCAGGAAGAAATCCGGGAGGTAGAGAAGCAGATACACGACCTGGATATCAAGACCACCGGGCGGAATCAGCGAATTGAAAATCTGAGCGGAGGAAACCAGCAGAAAGTCTGTCTGGGGAAATGGCTGATGGCCAGCCCGAATCTGCTGATCCTTGATGAACCTACCAGAGGCGTGGACGTCGGAGCCAGGGCGGATTTTTACCGGATCATCCAGGAACTGGTGAAAAATCATATTGGCGTGATCGTCATTTCCTCGGAAGAGGACGAACTGATCGGCCTGTGCAACCGGATCGTCGTTATGCGGGAAGGAAGAAAAGTCGGTGAATTTGAGGATACAGAAGAGAACCTGAAGGCAAAAATGCTGAAGCTGATGCTGGATATTTAAGGAGGTAGCTATGCAAGTTTCATTAGGAAAAAAAATATATGATAAATTCGGCGTATATATTATTCTGGCGGCGCTGTTTATCTTTTTCTCCGTTACGTCAGAAGGATTTTTGTCCCTGAGCAATATCACAAACCTGCTCCGGACCGGCGCGGTGTATATCCTGTTCGGATGCGGTATGACATTTGTGATGATCAGCGGAAAGATTGACCTGTCCATCGGGGCGATCGCAGCCCTGTCGGGATGTATTGTTGCCCTCTGTGTACAGGCGGGGATGACGACCATACCGGCGTCCATCATCGGTATCGCGGTCGGCGTCGGCTGCGGCCTGCTGAACGGTTTCTGCATCGCAAAGCTGAGAGTTCCGTTTTTCATTATGACGGCAGGTATGATGTACGGTGCTGCAGGCGTGGCGCTGGTCATTACCCACGAGACTTCGGTGGCGATTGTGGATGCGGAGAACGCGAAGGTTCCGTTTGAGTTCTGGGGCTCCCAGAAGGTGGGGCTGATCCCGTCCCAGTTTATCGTGGCAATCATTTTCTTTGCGATCTGCCTTTACATTATGAAAAATACGAAAATGGGGCGTTATACTTACGCGATCGGAAGCAACGAAAAGACAGCGCGCCTGTCCGGCGTCAACGTGGACAAATACAACATTCTGATCTTCACACTGAACGGGCTGGCAGCAGCGATTGCAGGTATGGTTTTAGCCTCCAGGCTGATGACGGGAAGCCCGAATGTGGCGGACGGCGGATACAATATTCTGGCCATTGCGGCCGCGGCAATCGGCGGCACCAGCCTGTCCGGCGGCGAAGGCAATATTGTGAAGACGGTAGTCGGGGCGTTTGTAATCTGTATCATCAGTACCGGACTGAATATTATGGGCGTCAATTCTTCCATGCAGAAGATCGTGATCGGCGCGGTTCTGGTGATTGTAGTAGCCGTTGATATGATCGGACGGCGCAAAGCAGAGTAGGAATGAAATTCAGGAAACCAACAGAAGATTCTCCTCTGTCACCGCAAGGTGATAAACAAAACAGGGGCCGGCGATTTTGTCGGCTCCTGTTCATTTAAGAGAAAATAAAAAGGGGATATCCATTCGTTCAGCCGCGGACTGCCCAGAGGATCATGACCACAATCAGGGCGATGACACAGCCTAAAATTTTATAAAAAGGACGCATTTCCGGGGCGACATTCCCGGAATTTTTTTCTTCTTCCTGTTTTTTCCTGTTGTTTTCTTTCTTGATATAAAAGGCCATAAAGGACTCCTTTCTGCTCAGACTGCCCGGGTGATCGGTATCTGCAGTTCGCAGAAATCCGGTTCATATTCATCTTCGTAGAAGCTGGCGTCCATCAGACATTCATCATAGATGTCGCCGTCTACCACATAATTATTTTCCTCAATCCAGTGCAGCAGCTTTTTCATCGCAATGGTATCGTAAGACATTCCAAATTTCTGCATACAGACATAATCGCCCTCTTTCAGTATCCGCACATGGGCTCCGGAATAAGAGGGGATCTCGGATCCAATCTCAAAACAGGCGCCTGCATGGCTGAGCGGCTGCCCCTTTTCCAGATCTTCTTTGAAATACAGGGTGCCGTACCGGTTGGATGGAAGCAGTCCGTATTTTTCTGCTTCATTCCAGCCCCGCATCAGCGCGTAATGCATATTGCGGCGGCAGTGTTTGCCGGATTCCCATTCGTGATAGAGCATTGTCCGCTGCGGGAAATGCTGGATCGAAGGTTTGTATTCGGTTCCACGGAATGCGGTGGCATTGCGGTAAATACGGATCCGGCTGCTGATCTGTTTTTGCTGGGCCCGCAGCTGGTCGATTTCTTTTTGAAGCTTGTCATTCTGGGATTCCAGCAGCGCGATGGTTGTTGTGGAATTACCGGAGGTATTGTTTTTGCGGATGTCATCCAGCGACATACCGATCGAACGCAAAAAACAAATCTCCCGCAGCAGAGGAATCTGCGTGGTACTGTAATAGCGATAGCCGTTGGATTCGATAATATCAGGTTTAAACAGACCGATCTTGTCATAATAGATCAGTGTCTGACGCGTGATGTTGTGAATTTGAGCCATTTCCGATATGGATAACTTCCGGTTGATAGAATCGTATTCGATACACATTTGCCGATTTCCCCCTCCATAGATTATTTGAGCCGGAATCTGGTCTCCGGCAATGCAATGCCGGAGGTATTCCAACAGAATCCGCTTCTTCCTGCTATACAGTTTAAATCTTTTTGGGGGGATGCTGCCATGCAAAATAGGGGCTGTGTTATTCTGAATCGGAAACAATCCCCCGGGTATGGCGGATGTATTCCAGCAGGAAGGGAATCAGCTGCTGGGGACGGTTCAGATCAAAAACCGGCACGTCCGCCTGGAAGGGGAAGTCTGCCACATAGGCGATCACATGTTTCAGGTTGCCGACCGGCGTTTCATTGTATCCTTTGCGCAGCAGATGGATTTTGGGACGGTCGCCCAGTTTATATCCCTCTGTAATGATAAAATCCACATTTTCGATACGCCCCAGCAGGGTATCCAGATCCGGGTCCAGTCCCGGGTGTGTAAAGATGGCCGCCGTCTGGTTCTCCGAGGTGAGGATCATGTGCTCGGCCCCGGCACGGGTCAGGCGGTAACTGTCCTTTCCCGGTTTATCAATCTCAAATCCATGGGCGTCATGTTTGACCACCGCAACCCGAAGGTTATGCTGCCGCAGGAGAGGAAGCAGTTTTTCCAGATACGTGGTTTTTCCGGTGCCCGATTTGGCGGTGAAGGAAAGAACCGGGATCTTTCCGGCGCCTGCTTTTACAGAAAAATCAGGCGGAAAGGCGGCGGGGCGTTCCTGGGCAAGCTTTTGCAGGGCATAATAATAGCTGGTGGGATCGTTCATATTAAAAAACTGTTCTGTGGGGAAAAAGCCGTCATGCAGGATGGTATTTTCCTCCTGGAACAGGGAACGCAGGCGGTAATTTTCCTGCCGGATCAGTTGGGAAATGGCCGGCAGACAGGCCTTGCTGTAGGCGGTAAAGAGCGGCTGAATCTGTCCGGAGGGATTTTGTATCGTACAGGTGCGGATTCGTGCAGAATCCGCATGCTCCAGACGGGTACAGAGTGTTACTGCCAGAGCCGGATCAGTAAACGGCGCGTCCACAGAGGTAAAAAAGAGGATATCTTCCGGGATGGCCTGCATACAGCTGTACAGACCGCCGATGGGTCCCAGATTGGAACAGACGTCCTCTACGGCCGGGCAGCCAAAACGCCCGCTGTAATCCACAGGGCGTTCCGCATGGGCGGGAACGGACAGATAGATCTTTTCAAAATACGGGCGAAACCGGGTGATCTGATAATGGAGCAGGGAGGATGTGCCGAATGGGAGGAAGGCTTTATCACAGCCCATCCGTGTACTGAGCCCTCCGCATAAAATGACGAGTGCCTTAGTCATGATTCATATTCTCCGTTTCTACTGTTTTATTCATAGTATTTACTATAATGGAAGCAGTAAAAAAGTCAAGGAAACCGGATCAAGCTGATCTTCTGATATCAGGATAAATAAAACCGGAAAATGCATAAGAAAACATAAGTTTCTGTGTTATGATAACCCGGTCAGGATTCCCTGATTTCAGGAAACGGTCAGGGAATGCCGGACTCTGTAAATACCTGTAAAAGCAGCATGCAGAAAGGAAGATGATCGTTATGATTAGTGCAAGAAACCAGATCAGAGGAACTGTGGCAGAGATCCATGAGGGCGCTGTCAATGGCATTGTAAAGCTGGATGTGGCCGGACAGAACCGGATCAGCGCGACGATTTCCATGGAATCAATTCGGGCTCTGGGACTGGAAGCAGGCAAGGAGGCCACTGCGGTGATCAAGGCCACTTCCGTTATGATGGCCAACAGTGAACTGAAAATCAGCGCCAGGAATCAGCTGAGCGGAATCGTTTCCTCGATTGAGGAGGGAGCCGTGAACGCGATTGTGAAATTGGATGTGGCAGAGGGGATCGGCATTACTTCCACCATTTCTATGGAGGCGGTAAAGGATCTTGGTCTTGCCGTCGGCCAGAAGGCCACCGCAATTATCAAGGCAACTTCTGTAATGATTGCATGTTAAACAGAACGGCGACAGGAAGAGGACGGGACGGAGACTTTGTCTGCGTCCTTTTCTTTCTGTTCGGAAGAGACGTTTGTCGAACATCTTCTCTGCGCAGGAGCTTTTCAGATTCAGCTATCCGATATTTGAATAAATAAATGTTAAAAAGAGATTATCATAAATAAAAAGATATAGTATAATCAAAAACAGGTATTGATACTGATAAAACAAAAGAAAACATAATAAAACAGAAAATAAATGGAGGATGTGCGATGAAGAAACGATTGGTAAGTCTGGCACTGGCGGCAGTTATGGGAGCAGCTCTGCTGGCAGGCTGCGGTAAGCAGGCTGCGGACGCGGATGGAGGCAGCAATGGTTCCGCTGCGGCGGAAGAGAATCTCTCCGCAGAGGAGGAACCGGGGACGGCAGACCAGTTTGAGGAGACAACGGTGACGATCTATGCGGCGGCCAGCTTAGAGACGGTTCTGACAGAACTGATTGACGTGTACAACGAGACACAGCCGAATGTGACGATCCAGGGCAGCTATGACAGTTCAGGAACCCTTCTGACACAGATCGAGGAGACGGCCGGAAATGGAATTGATATCTTTTTCTCCGCAGGACAGAGCCAGATGAATACACTGGAAGAAGAGGATGGCCTGGTAGTGGAGGGTACCCGGCATAATGTGGTGAATAACCAGGTCTGCGTGGTTACATATCCGGACAGCGGCACAGCGGTGACCGGTCTGGAAAATATCGGCGAGGCAGCCAGCCTGGCGTTGGCGGACGGCAGCGTTCCGGTAGGAAGATATACCAGACAGGCCATGATCAATGCCGGAATGCTGCAGGGAGATGATCCGGCGGCGATTACCACCGAGCAGGTATCCCAGGCGCTTGGCGGCGTGGAGATCAATGAATGCGGAAACGTGAGCAAGGTTCTCCAGGCGGTGGCAGAGCATTCCAATGAGGTTGGAACGACGTATTATTCCGACACCTATGGCTTTGAGGATGATGTACAGATCTTAGAGGTGATTCCGTATGAACTGTCCGGCGATGTGATTTATCCCATCGCCCAGGTTTCCAACGCAGAGGCAGATGAACTGCAGTCTGCAGCGGCCGAGGATTTCATTAATTTCCTGATTTCTGATGAGGCGAAGGCAATTTTTGAAAAATATTATTTTGATACGGATGTGACAGATTGAGATAAATTGTAATCAGGCGCAGAAAAGGGCATCTGGAATTGGCTGGATTTCAGATGTCTTTTGCGCTGTTTATCATTCCGGATGCCGCACAGGCGGTGATTTTTCTGTGGCAGTGTGTCCGGATCAGGAGCGGAGGGAAGAGATGGATGCTTTGATGGAAATTTTGTCCGGGCTGGACTGGAGCCCTCTTTTTATATCATTGAAAACCGGTATTGTGGCAACCGTCATTTCTTTTTTTCTGGGGATTTTTGCCGCCAGCAAAGTGGTGAGGGCAGGAAATAAGGCAAAGGCGGTGGCGGATGGGATCCTGACGCTGCCCATGGTGCTTCCGCCTACAGTGGCCGGATTTTTCCTGCTGCTGCTGTTCAGCCTGAAACGCCCTTTAGGGTCGTTTCTGCTGGATCAGTGGGGGATTAAGGTGGTACAGACCTGGCTGGGCTGTATCCTGGCTGCTACCGTGATCGCGTTCCCATTGATGTATCGGAATGCCAGGGCGGCGTTTGAGCAGCTGGATCAGAACCTGATCTATGCGGGACGGACCCTGGGAATGTCGGAGACACGTATTTTCTGGAGGATTATTGTGCCGAATGCGGGGCCGGGCGTCGTGTCTGGAACGATCCTGACTTTTGCCAGGGCGCTGGGAGAGTATGGGGCGACTTCCATGCTGGCAGGGAATATTCCAAAGAAAACAGCGACGATATCCCAGCGGATCGCCATGGTGATCCAGGACGGCGATTACGCCACGGCAGGCGTCTGGGTGGTGATCATTTTACTGATCGCTTTCGGGATCATTGTGGCGATGAATCTGGTGGCAGGAAAGAATATGAAGAATGTACAGCGGTGGTAGGAAAGTTCCTGCGGCTAAAAACCGGGAGTTTTCAGGAAAAGCGGCTGAGACAGGGAAAAGGAACAGGTATGGCGATAGAAGTTGCGATAAAAAAGAAAATAGGAAATTTTATACTGGACGTGGCGTTTGAGGCGGGAGAGGAGATTTTCGCGATCTTAGGTGCTTCCGGGTGCGGGAAGAGTATGACGCTAAAATGTATTGCAGGCATTGAAACGCCGGATGAGGGGAAGATCATTGTGAACGGCAGGACGCTGTTTGATTCAGAAAAACGGGTCAATCTGGCGCCGCAGAAGCGGAAGGTGGGATATATGTTCCAGGATTATGCGCTGTTTCCCAATATGACCATCGAACAAAACATTATGGCAGGGATGGGCAAACATCCGGATCTGGGGCGGGTGGCAGGCTTTATCCGCCGGTTTCAGCTGGACGGGCTGGAAAAACGCCTGCCCTCCCAGCTTTCCGGCGGACAGAAACAGCGGGTGGCGCTTGCCCGGATGATGGCGGCGGAGCCGGAGATTCTTTTGCTGGACGAGCCCCTCTCTGCCCTGGACAGTTTTCTGAAATGGCAGATGGAAGAGGAGCTGATGGAGATTTTAAGTACCGTGAAAAAAACCGTACTTTTTGTTTCGCACAGCAGGGACGAGGTATACCATCTCTGTCATCGCGTTTGTGTGCTGGAAAAAGGGCATATGGAGACGGTGCAGGAGAAAAAAGAGTTTTTTGCCAATCCGCAGACCGTGGCTGCCGCGCGGATTTCCGGCTGCCGGAATCTGTCCAGGGCCAGACGCCTGTCAGACCATACCCTCTATGCGGAGGACTGGAACATCCCATTCCGGTTGGAACAGAGGATTCCGGAGGATCTGGCCTGGGTGGGGATCCGGGCTCACTATATCGAGGTGGACGAGGGCACGGAAATGGATCTGCCGCGGGACGGAGAGGACAGGACGGCGGGAAAGGAAAACCGTACAGATAAAAGGGAAAACACAGCGGTGCTGAAGGTCAGCCATCTGCTGGAGCAGCAGTTTGAGTCGGAATTGGTTCTGGACTGTACGCCGGAGAAAACGGCGCAGATCAGGATACTGATGGAAAAGGAACGGGCAGAACGGCTTTCACGCAGGGAAAGCGTAGCCATCCGGATTCCGGAAGACGCACTGCTTTTGCTGCGGGAATAGGAAAGCGCGGGCCGGAACACAGAGATTTTGTGTGGAAAACCGGGAAAAACAGCAGGAAAATTATATATCAGGACGAAAACATCTGGAATCTGGATTGCGGGGGGGGGATTTTGATATATTATAATAAATAAGATGCAGGAAAAATCTGGAAAATTCTGTTTACAGAGGATACCGTTTTTGCCTGCGTCAGGATAATGGATCTATACGGGATTCCCGCAATGCAGAGAGGTGGTACAGATGAAATACGGTTATTACAATTATTACATTACCGATATCGGGGAAGATGTATCGGCAATCACAAAGGAACTGGAAACGTACGCAGACAAAGTGGTTGTGGAATCACTCTCGTATGCGCCCAGGTATTTTGAACTGCTGGATGAGGTAAAAGAGGGTGATACAATCTATGTTTATGATATCCAGCGTTCCTGCGGTGGGCTTGGCGACCTGGTAGATACGCTGAAGCTTCTGGTAAACAAAGGCGTGAGATTTGTGTCGATCCAGGACGGGCTTACGGTAGATGACTCGGAGATCGGGAGATGCACCATGCAGGCATTGATTGTGGCGCAGACGCTGACCGGCGTTGATCCGATCCATGGAAAATTCCTGTAAATTGTGATGCCGCCAGCCAGAAGCAGAGGATACCTCTGGCTGGCAGCCTGGTCAGGAAATTTTTCCGGAAATATGAAAAAAATGTTTGACAAGACCGGGAAAATAGTGTATATTATGATTCGTGCTCAGCACAGAACTTCATACATGCGCGAGTGGCTCAGTTGGTGGAGCACGACCTTGCCAAGGTCGGGGTCGCGGGTTCGAGTCCCGTCTCGCGCTTAAAATAAGATGAATCATCCGCAGGGATGATTCATCTTATTTCGCGTATATGACAGATGATATTGACATACAGAATACGCAGGCATATACTTATGATATTTCCAAATCGCGGGCAATAATAAATGATATTCTTCAGATCTGGTTGCCCGGAATATTGTGCGAAGAGGCACAACATCTGGTTTATCACGGCTTTTTCAGCCAGAGATACCATACGAATTTATTTACAAAACAAAGGAGAATGCCTATGGGAAAAGCGGATGCGGCAGTTAAGATCTGGCTGAATGACAATGAACGATTTGCGGATCTTTTTAACGGAGCCATGTTTCATGGAGAACAGATTATTTTGCCGGACGAATTGGAGGATCTGGATCGGGAAACGGATATTCTCGTGACAGACAAACAGGGAAAGCGCAGAGGAATGCAGAGACACCGGGATCTTGTGAAGCGCTGGCGCAGAAAGATAGATCTTGCAGTGCTTGCATGTGAAAGTCAGGATCGGATACATTATGCAATGCCTGTCCGGGGAATGTTTCAGGATGGTCTGTTTTATACGGATCAGATCCGCAGTTTGTGGAGACAGCATCAAAGGAAAGAAACAAATAATGGGCAGCCGGAGACAGGAGAGCACTCTTTTGTGCCGGCAAAGCATCTGACCCCGGAAGAATACTTGTCAAGATTCAGGAAAACAGACAAAATATATCCCATCTTGAACCTGATTTTTTACTATGATTTGAAAGAATGGGACGGTGCAGTGGAATTATACGATATGTTTCGGCTGAGTCCGGAATTGCGGGAGGAAAAGCTGCTGCGGCAATATATACCGAACTATCGGATTAATCTTGTGGATGCGGGAAATGTGGAATTTCCGGAAAGATTTCATTCTGATTTACAACAGATATTCGGAATGTTAAAATATAGAAATGAAAAGGAAAAACTGCAGAGTTATATGCTGAAAAACAGAGAATATTTTGAAAATGTAGATGTGGATACATATCAGGCAATGCGGGAATTTCTGCGTTCAGAGAGACAGCTGAAAAGCATCAGGAATTCAAAAGGGAAGGAGGAACGGATCGATATGTGCAAAGCGCTGGAAGATCTTTATCATGATGGACTGGAAAAAGGGAAAAAAGAAGGAATCAAAGAAGGAATCAAAGAAGGAATCAAAGAAGGGGAACGTTCGGGAATGAAAGCGCTTGTAGAGACCTGCCGCGATCTGGGGGTTCCGAAAGAAACTGCCGTTTCCCAGCTGATTGTCCGCTTTGCCATGGAAAAGGAGGACGCATGGGAAAGTGTAAATCGATATTGGTGAAGTGAATTCATATCGTTTTAGCAGGAACAGAGAGCAGAGCGGCTATACAGGAGAAATGTTATGGAACAGTTACGGCGCAGACAGCAGGCAGATAAAATTTTGTACGACAGCGGCCTTTTTGCCTGGCTTGAGAACATAGGAGAGCCGCATGTGATAGGCAGCTACCGGATGGGAATGATGGCCTGGAATGACCTGGATATTGATATTGTGAATGAGCGGATGGATACAGACAGGCTGTACAGCCTGACAGCATTTGTCCTGGAGCAGTTTTGCCCGCTCTGGTATGAGGCAAAAGAAGAAGTGAACGATGAGGGGAAGACAGTCTGGTTTCATGGATTTCATACCAGAATAGACGGGGAATTGTGGAATGTGGATCTCTGGTTTTTTGACAGGGAAACGATCCGGAAAGCAGAGACCTACTGCGACAGGATCTCAGAGCAGGTAAGACAGATCCCGGGCAGCAGGGAACGTATCATCCGGATGAAACAGGAATTGCTTGAACGCAACCTGTATGGATTTTACAAATATTCCAGCATGGATGTTTACCGGGCTGTGCTGGAGCAGGGGATTTCGGACGTGGAGGAACTGTTGCGAAGATACCAGAGGGGGGAGAACAGGATCTGAGAGATAGATACCGCGCCAGGTAAACAAAAGGTAAACTTTTTTGCCGTTTTCATTCACGTTCCTTCCATATAGGCTCTTTATAATAAAAGCAGCCTGAAATATGAGAGGAAGGGAATATATATGGCAGAGCAGGGACACTTTGAGATAGAGGATCACAGAGCACAGCAGGATACCGGGGCGGGAATCAGACAGATCACGCTTCTGCTGACCAGGCATCATGACCCGTTCAGCAATTACATCTGCTGGGCGAGCAGGAGCGAGTATTCCCATGCATCGCTTTCCATCGATCCGGAGGAGAATGAATTTTACAGTTTTAATCGGAAAGGATTTGTGGTGGAGTATCCGAAGGACAGAAAGCGAAAATGTGAGAGCATGAGTATCCGGATCTCAGTATCCGAAGAAGTGTATGGGCGGCTGCAGAAAGAGATTGAGCACTTCTTAGAGAAAAGAAAGTCGTATCATTACGCACTGCTGGGAGCATTCTGCTGCAGCATACACATTCCGGTTAAATTTAAGAACGGGTATTTCTGCTCTCAGTTTGTGGCGGAGATTCTGGAGCGCGCGGGAGTCGCGGCCCTGAAGAAAAAGAAATCCGAATTATATCTGCCCAATCACCTGATTGACGGGCTGGAATATCATTTCCCGGTATGCAGATCAGTCATCCAGCCTGCCTGAAAGGCTCCGGGA
Source organism: uncultured Lachnospiraceae bacterium (assembly GCA_944380065.1). GTDB lineage: Bacteria > Bacillota > Clostridia > Lachnospirales > Lachnospiraceae > Eubacterium_I. The sequence goes on along the minus strand of CALWGM010000092.1, from coordinate 1,116 downwards.
AACAGAGAAATCCGAAAGCCAGCCGCGGCATGGATTGTTTTGCTGGAACCAGGCGAACCGCAGGGATCGGAAATCAACAATAACTCGTGAAAGGAATTCAAATATATGCTCAGAAAGACCGTGAAAATCAGAAATAAATCCATCGGCATCCCCCTGATCCAGGGCGGTATGGGGATCGGCGTCAGCCGCTGCGGGCTGGCAGGCGCTGTGGCCAGGGAGGGCGGCATGGGCGTCCTCTCCACCGCGCAGATCGGATACGATGATCCGGAATTTAAAAAGCATCCGGAGGAGACGAATCTGAAGGTGCTTCCGGTGCAGATCCGGAAGGCAAAGGAACTGTCCGGGGGAAACGGCATGATCGGCGTTAATATCATGGCGGTGACCCAGTTATATGGGGATTATGTGAAAACTGCCTGTGAGGCCGGAGTAGATGCCATCATTACCGGAGCCGGACTTCCTGTGGAGCTTCCCAAATATGCCGCCGGATATGACGTGGCGATTGCGCCCATCGTTTCCACGGCGAAAGCGGCAGGGGTGATTCTGAAGAGATGGGATAAGAAGTATCAGCGGACAGCGGATTTCCTGGTGATCGAAGGACCGAAGGCAGGCGGCCACCTGGGATTTTCCCCGGAAGAGCTGGCAGATGTGGGGCAGATCGATTATGACACGGAAATCAAGAATATCTTAGCTGTGAAAAAACAGTATGAGGATAAATATCAGACACAGATCCCGGTCTTTGTGGCAGGCGGAATCTTTACCAATGAGGACGTCCGCCATGCGCTGGAGCTGGGGGCAGACGGCGTACAGGCAGCCAGCCGCTTTGTCGGCACGGAGGAATGTGACGCCAGCGAAGCGTTTAAACAGGCCTATGTGTGGGCGGATGAAGAGGATATTGTGATCATCAAAAGCCCGGTGGGGATGCCGGGGCGGGCAGTGAAAAATAGATTTATCGAAAAAATGCAGCAAGACCCGGGCGGCGTAAACTGGTGTTATAATTGCCTGAAAGCCTGCAACCCGGCGACGGCAGAATACTGTATTTCCCAGGCGCTGATCAACGCGGTGGAGGGAAATTTGGATGAAGGACTGATTTTCTGCGGCCAGCGTACCGGGGAAATC
>CALWGM010000091.1 GCA_944380065.1 uncultured Lachnospiraceae bacterium | reverse complement strand
AGATGCGGCAGACGCCGCCTTTGACTCAGACAAGCTGGAAAGATCATGCTTTTTTATAGCGTATCACAGACACAGGGAAATTACCAGATGGAAATCATAAAAAATCAACATTTTCTGGCGAAGGATTCTGTTTCCTGTTATAGTATATACAAACGCAGCTACAGGAAAATCAGAAATTGAAACGCAGGTTCCTCTGTGATAATGTCACAGAACTTTCACGAAAAATGGTTATACTAAGAACCATAAGAACTGCAAAGCTCAACAGGCAGCGCAGGATTCCAGTCGGGAAAGAATTTCCCGCAAAACTATGTTCCATAAAAAAACAAATTATAAAAGGAGGGCAAAGCAATGTCTGTCATCAATATCACCAAAAATAATTTCCAGGAAGAAGTCCTGAATTCTGACAAACCGGTTCTCTTAGACTTCTGGGCCAGCTGGTGCGGCCCCTGCCGGATGGTCAGCCCCATTGTGGATGAGATCGCCGATGAGCGCAGCGACATCAAGGTAGGTAAGATCAATGTGGACGAGGAGCCGGATCTGGCCGGACAGTTCCGTGTCATGAGTATTCCCACACTGATCGTGATCAAAGACGGAAAGGTAACCAATCAGGCCGTAGGCGCAAGGCCGAAGGAGCAGATCCTGGCATTACTGTAAGAGGAGGTGAACGGCATGGGATTCTGAAGCAAAACGCCAATCCCATGCTGAATCGAATGAAAGTTGTAATTGTAGGCGGTGTGGCAGGCGGCGCTACCGCCGCCGCCCGGATCCGCCGGTTAAATGAACAGGCAGAGATCGTAGTTTTTGAACGTTCCGGGTACATCTCATACGCAAACTGCGGCCTGCCTTATTATATTGGCGGAGTCATCGAGGATCCCGAAGCCCTGACCCTGCAGACGCCGGAAAGTTTTTTCACCCGGTTCCGGATCCACATGAAGGTACATCACGAAGTGACCGCCCTTCATCCTGACCGGAAGACCGTTTGTGTACAGAATCTGGAGACAGGAGAAGTCTTTGAGGAAAGCTATGATAAACTGCTTCTCTCCCCGGGAGCGAAACCAACGCTTCCCCGTCTCTCCGGCGTCGATCTGGAGCAGGTTTTCACATTGCGCACAGTGGAAGATACCTTCCGCATCAAAGAATATATCACCCGGAACCACCCCCGCTCCGCCATTCTGGCCGGCGGCGGTTTTATCAGCCTCGAACTGGCAGAAAATCTGAGAAGGCTTGGCATGGAGGTCACCATCGTCCAGCGTCCCAGACAGCTCATGAATCCCTTTGACGCTGACATGGCTGCCCTGATTCACAACGAAGCCCGCCGGCATGGGATCCGTCTGGCGCTCGGCCATACGGTCGAAGGACTGGAACGGGCGGAAGCCGGCATCCGCGTTTTACTGAAAGAGGAAGCGCCGCTTTACGCTGATATGGTGATACTGGCCATCGGCGTTACACCGGATACACACCTGGCCAAAGACGCCGGCCTGAAACTGGGAATTAAGGGAAGTATCGCAGTCAATGAGCGGATGGAAACGTCGGTTCCTGATATCTATGCAGTCGGCGATGCCGTACAGGTGCGTCATATCGTCACCCGCCAGGATGCCGTTATCTCCCTGGCCGGCCCTGCCAATAAACAGGGACGGATCGCCGCAGACAATATCTGCGGCAGAGACAGCCGTTATCCCGGCTCGCAAGGAAGTTCGGTCATCAAGGTATTCGACCTGACAGCCGCAGCCACCGGCATCAACGAGACGGCTGCCGCCAGAGCCGGTATCCACGCAGACAGTGTAATTCTGTCTCCCATGAGCCATGCCGGCTACTATCCCGGCGGGCAAATGATGACCATGAAAGTGGTTTTTGAAAAGGAAACCTTCCGTCTGCTGGGAGCTCAGATCATCGGCTACGAAGGGGTAGACAAGCGCATCGACGTGCTTGCCGCAGCAATTCACTGCGGTATCAGCGCCGTGGAACTGAAAGAACTGGATCTGGCCTATGCGCCGCCCTACTCATCCGCGAAAGACCCGGTCAATATGGCAGGATTCATGATTGAGAATATCTCTGACGGTATTCTGAAGCAATTTCATGCCGGCGACGTGGAAAATCTTCCGCAGGACGGCAGCGTGACGCTGCTGGATGTGCGCACACCGGAAGAATATTCCACCGGGCATATCCGGGGATTTATCAACATCCCGGTAGATGCCCTGCGGGATCGTCTCACTGAAATTCCCCATGGAAAACCAGTCTATGTTACCTGCCAGAGCGGCCTGCGCAGCTACATCGCCTGCCGGATCCTGGTCGGAAACGGATATGACTGCTTTAATCTGTCCGGAGGCTATGGCTTTTACAGCTCCGTGATATATGACCGCTGCATGGCTGCAGCCACGGCTCCCTGCGGGATGGAACTAAAACAGACTCCTGCTGATACCAAAAACTGATTTCAGGATTCTGCTGCCATTTACACTTCCCTTCTATACCTCAAAATAAAAATACAGATTGGACGTCTCCCGCCGTTCCTTCCATGCAGCCGTCCAATCTGTATTTTTCTATTGCATTTCACAGCACTTCAGCGAAGCTGTATCCTTCTTGCTGTGTTTTTTCGCTTTCTGTTACTCATTCCTGACATTCGCCAGCAGTTCCCCCACATCCATCTGAAACAGTTTTGCCAATGACAGAAGGTTCGATGTGGACGGATCTGACGTTCCGTTTTCCCATTTGCTCACCGCCTGTCTGCTGACTCCCAGGGACTGCGCTACAAATCTCCACCAACTATGGCGCAACTTTCAGTTGCCCCGCCGATCCTGCAGTCCACTACCGTTTGCCATGGCCTGCCAGCTCCGCCAATTTGGCCATATCGGTAATTTCCACCGTCCCCCGGGACAGCTGCACCATCCCCTCATTCTGGAAATAACGGAGCATCCGGGTCACCACCTCCCTGGGATTCCCCAGATGATTTCCAATCGCTTCATGGGTCAGCTTCAGAGTATCCGTTCCCTCCAGCGCACGCTCTTCTAAAAGGAAATCCGCCAGCCGCCGGTCAAAGCTTTTCCACATCACCTGCTCCATCAGCCACATGACATCCGAAAAACGGGCCGCCATGATCTCATTGGTATAATTCGACAGAGGGGCGGACGCTTCCATCACCTTTTTATAGACTTCTGCCGGAATCACCCACAATCTGGTATCTTTCTCCGCCTCAATAAATACATCCACCTGCAGGGAGTTCATCATACAGGAAGCCGAAAACAGGCAGATATCAAACTCAAACAGACGGTAGAGCGTGATCTGCCGCCCTTCCTCCGACATCATATACGCCCGCAGCTGCCCCTGCTGTACCAGCAGCAAGCCGATACAGTCCGCACTGCCCCGGTGAAGCACCGTTCCCTTTTTTACACTGCGCCTGACTGCGCTCTCCGTAAGCTTCGTCTGCTGTATGGGCGTCAGCTGCTCCCATACGGGAAAAATGTCCTTCAGTTCCATCTTTTCTCTCCCATCCTGCTTCCCATTTTCTGTTGCCTGACCTCATCCCGTCAGGTCAGCAGCAAAATACGATTTCTTTCATAGTCCAGCACACCGTCTTTTTTCATTTTGGAAAGTTCATTGCACATGGCGCTGCGATCCACATTCAGATAGTCCGCCAGCTGCTGACGGTTATACGGAAGGAGAAAAGAATTGCTGCCTGCGCTTTTGGCACATTCTGAAAAATAAGACATCAGCCGTCCCCGTATGGATTTCGAACTGGTATGCTGAATCCGCCGGGACAGCTGGAGACTTTTATGCGCACAGACCGTCAGAAGATTCCGGGCCATCCTCGCATGAAAGGGGCAGGCATTGGTACATGACGTCAGGATACTGCCCACCGTCAGGAACAATACGGCTGTATGTTCCACGGCTGACACAGATACCAGCATCGGCTGTCCCGGAATGCAGGCGTACACTTCGCCAAATACAGAACCGGGAGCAACATGTCCCAGAATACTGGTATTTCCCCAGATATCGCTGCAGGATATGACAGCCATACCAGACAGCACAATTCCTATCTGCTCTGTCATGCTCCCCTCGGGAAGGATCATCTCACCCTTTTTGTAACTGCGTTCTGCCGCATGCAGGCATCTCAGCAGAGACGTAATCTCCTCCTCTTCCAGTCCGCGAAACAGCTGTGTATTGGATAAATGCATATTTTTTCTCCTTTTGTTGTTATAACAACAGACTTTCATTTTGAATTATATTATACTGGCTCCAGAAACGCAAGAGAAAGAATGAACAAACACGCATTCAGAAATAGTACGGGCATAAGAAACCTGGATAAATCAAGGAGGACTGTAATGGAACAAAAAATGTTTTGCTATCAGTGTCAGGAAACCGCCGGTTGCAAAGGCTGCACCATATCCGGCGTATGTGGGAAAACCCCGGAGGTGGCTGCCATGCAGGATCTGCTGGTCTACGTTACAAAAGGTATTTCCGCTGTTGCCACGGCGCTGCGCCGGGAGGGACAGCCCGTCGATTCTGCGGTCAGCCGCCTGATCACCCTGAACCTGTTTACCACCATCACCAACGCAAATTTTGATCTGGAGAGCATAAAAGCAGGGATCCGCACCACACTGGTGGAAAAAGAAAAGCTGCTGGCGCAGGTTGCAGATCCGGCCGCTCTCCCCAAGGCAGCAAAATGGGACGGCTCCAGCAGCTGGGAGAAAAAAGCCCGGACAGCAGGCGTGCTTTCCACACAGAATGAAGATATCCGCTCGCTGCGGGAACTGATCACTTACGGTCTGAAAGGCCTGGCAGCCTATTCCAAACATGCGAATGTTCTGTTAAAAAGCGATCCTGACCTGGACGCATTTCTGCAGCGGGCTCTGGCCGCTACGCTGGATGACAGCCTCAGCGCAGAAGATCTCATCACCCTGGCTCTGGAAACAGGGAAATATGGCGTCTCCGGTATGGCGCTTCTGGATAAAGCCAACACCGACGCCTATGGAAACCCGGAAATTACCAGAGTGAATCTCGGCGTCCGGAAAAATCCCGGTATCCTGGTGTCCGGGCATGATCTGAGAGATCTGGAAATGCTGCTAAAACAGACACAGGGAACCGGCGTAGACGTCTACACACATTCTGAAATGCTGCCTGCGCACTATTACCCTGCATTCAAAAAGTACCCGAACTTTGCAGGCAACTATGGAAATGCATGGTGGAAGCAGAAAGAAGAATTTGAATCTTTCCACGGTCCCATCCTGATGACAACCAACTGTATCGTGCCGCCCGGAGACAGTTACAAAGACAGGCTCTATACGACCGGCGCCGCAGGATTCCCGGGATGTATCCATATTCCCGGTGAAATCGGAGAACAGAAAGACTTTTCCTCCATCATCAGGCATGCAAAAAAATGCGCCGCTCCCAAAGAAATAGAGAACGGCGAAATCATCGGCGGTTTTGCCCATGCACAGGTACTGGCACTGGCAGATCAGATTGTCGAAGCAGTCAGAACCGGCGCGATCAAAAAGTTCGTAGTTATGGCCGGCTGTGACGGCCGCGCAAAAAGCCGGGACTATTACACGGAATTTGCCAGGGCTCTGCCCGAAGACACCGTAATCCTCACGGCCGGCTGTGCAAAATATAAGTATAATAAGCTGCCTCTTGGTGATATCAATGGTATTCCGCGGGTTCTGGACGCCGGACAGTGCAACGACTCCTATTCACTGGCTGTCATCGCATTAAAACTGCAGGAAGTTTTCGGTCTGGAGGATATCAATGAGCTGCCGATTGTCTACAATATTTCATGGTATGAACAAAAGGCCGTGATTGTCCTGCTGGCGCTTTTATCCCTGGGAATCAAAAATATCCACCTCGGTCCTACGCTCCCGGCATTCCTCAGCCCCAATGTAGCCAGGATTCTGGTTGAAAATTTCGGAATCTCGGGAATCGGCACCGTAGAGGACGACCTGAATCTGTTGTTTGGCGCGGATCACTGATCTGCCAGAAGGGATACTTAATAATGCCTAGTGTATTCATTGTCATCGGCTTGCCGCAAACAGGGCAATGCGGGATAAGTTCTGTCGGTATTTTCATATCCGCCTGCTGTTCGACCATCGCACGGATCATCGCTTCATTATCATAAGTGCTGCTATGGCAGGGAACACTGCATTGAAAAAGACCATAATCGCCCTGTGTATAGAATAATCTCTGTTTATCAAAACCTGCTCTATGCGTCCTGCTCCGGCATGTTCAGCTTTCTGTATTGTGGGAACTCCTTCAGCAGTTCCCGGATCAGGTACTCCCGCCGCTCTTTCTGGTTCATCGCGCGCCTC
>CALWGM010000090.1 GCA_944380065.1 uncultured Lachnospiraceae bacterium | reverse complement strand
GCTGCTCCCGGCTGTAATATCAGGAGGGATCGGGGCGATGTTTTGCATCTGCTGCCTGGTCCAGAACAGGAAAAAGTAGGATCACAGCTTTCAAATATTCGCTTCCCTATACTTTTATAAGTATATTTGTTATAATGTGCGATAAGACAGGAGGAAGGAGAACGGGTATTCCATGGAAGCCAGAAAAAAGAAACTCCCGATAGGGATCGAAAATTTTGAAGAAATTCGGACAAAGGGCTTTTACTATGTGGATAAAACCGGATTGATCCGGGAATTGCTGGAGAACTGGGGGAAGGTAACGTTGTTTACCCGGCCAAGGAGATTTGGAAAAACACTGAATATGAGCATGTTGAAATGTTTCTTTGAACTGGGCGGAAGGGAAGATATTTTTGAAGGGCTGGCCATTTCGGAAGCAGGTACTTTGTGCGAAGAATATATGGGGAAATTCCCGGTGATTTTCATATCCCTGAAAGGGATTGACGCAAACTCTTTCGTTACGGCGCGGGAATTGACGGTTCAGATGATTAACGGCGAGGCACGGCGGTTTCAGCATCTTCTGGACAGTGACCGGCTTACCTCTTATGATAAGGAGGCATTTACTGCACTGCTGCGGACAGACATGACGGAGGCGGTTTTGTGCGGCAGCCTGAAGGTTTTGTCAGAGCTTCTGGAAAAACATTATGGCCGTAAGGCGGTTCTTTTGATTGATGAATATGATGTACCATTATCAAGAGCATACAGCCAGGGATATTATGACCAGATGCTGGTATTGATTCGGAATTTGTTCCACCAGGCGCTGAAGACAAATGACAGTCTGGAATTTGCAGTACTGACTGGCTGTATGCGTATTTCAAAAGAAAGTATTTTTACAGGGCTGAATAATCTGAAAGTTTTGTCTTTGGCAGATGTGAGATTTGATGAATATTTTGGATTTACGGACAGTGAGGTACGGGAATTGCTGGAGTATTATCAGCTTTCACGGAAGTATGAGGATGTGAAGGCATGGTATGACGGTTATCAGTTTGGAAATGTTGAGGTCTATTGTCCGTGGGATGTTGTTAATTATTGCGACGCACTGCGTGCAGATGGCAGCGCATGGCCGCAGAATTACTGGTCAAACACCAGCAGCAATGAGGCGGTAAAGAAATTTATCCAGAATGCAGATGTTGGTACAACAAAAAGTGAGATTGAAAAGCTGGTCGCCGGGGAGATTATTAAAAAAGAAATCTATCAGGAACTGACATATCAGGATATGTACCGATCGATTGACAATATTTGGAGCGTCCTGTTTACAACAGGTTATCTGACGCAGCGTGGGAAACCGGATCGAAAAAAATTTTATCTGGCCATACCCAATATGGAGATCCGTGAGATTTTCACAGAGCAGATTATGGATTTTTTTAAGGAAAATCTCAGAAAGAACGGAGCGGCTGTCAATGCTTTTTGCAGCGCGCTCCAGGCGGGGGACGCAGAGAGAGCGGAAAAAGAATTATCAGATTATCTGCGAAAAACGATCAGCATCCGGGATACGTTTGTAAAAAAGCCAATGAAAGAGAATTTCTATCACGGTATTCTTCTGGGGCTGTTGGGATATAAGGATACATGGGTGGTTTCTTCAAATGAAGAATCCGGAGAGGGTTATAGTGATATCCTTGTGAGGAGTGAAGATGAGGAAACCGGCATGGTAATTGAGGTGAAATATGCGGAGGACGGCAGATTAGAGAATGCCTGCCGGGAAGCTGTCAGACAGATCGAGCGGAAACGATATGCAGAAGAACTGCAGGAGGAAGGAATCGGGCATGTCCTGAGGTATGGGATTGCGTGCTATAAGAAGCGCTGCAGGATTATGCTTGCGGATGGCTGCCCTGAGGAACAGTAAAGGGAGGGAATACATCTGTGTTTCAGATTCTGATTTTGGAAGACGACAGGGAACTGAATCAGACCATCACATATGCGCTGGAAAAAGAGGGTTATCATGTTTTTTCCGCGTTTTCCTGCAAAGAGGCAGAGCACATGGCAGAAGATCATGCGTTCCAGCTGGCGATACTTGACGTCAACCTGCCGGATGGAGACGGAGTTCAGTTTTGCGGCTGGCTGAAGGCGAAAAAGCAGGTTCCGGTTTTGTTTCTCTCGGCCAGAGATCTGGAAGAGGATGTTCTGACCGGATATGAAGCAGGCGCGGATGATTATGTGACCAAGCCGTTTTCCATGAAGATTTTACTGAAAAAGGTTTACGTGATTCTGTCCAGAAAGTCACAGGGCGCGAATGTCTATGATGACGGGTTCCTGAAAGTGGACTTTGAACGGGGCAGAGTCTGGCAGGGAGAGCAGGAATGTCTGCTTTCGCCTACGGAGTATCGCATTTTAAAGAAATTGATGGAGAATAAAGGGAAATTACTTCCCTATTCGGTTTTGCTGGATTCCCTGTGGGATGAGGGCGTACAGATCACAGACCGGCATACGCTGGCGGTCAATATCAACCGGCTGCGGAAAAAGATTGAGACCGGGGAGCATGCTTATATTTCCAATGTTTATGGGATGGGGTATCTATGGAAGTGATGATTGCAGCCATCTGTTTCGCCTCCGTGGGCATTGCCCTGTTTGCGTTCTGGAAGTATGTCCGTTTGAAGCGGGATGTTTATACATATACACAGAAGCTGGAAACGGCCATCGGTCAGATGCTGAAGCAGGAGGCATTCAAAGCAGACATTGGTGAGACAGACGATTTATGGGGAAAAATCTACGGAAGGCTGGCGCGGCTTTCCCGTCTGTATCTTCATAAAAATGCAGAGATTTCTGAAGAGCAGGAGCAGCTGAGGGAACTGGTGTCTGATATATCCCATCAGACCAAAACGCCCATTACCAATATCAGGCTTTATTTAGAAATGATGACAGAGGAAGCGGATCCGGACAGGAACCGGGAATATCTGGCAAAAATGGGTGGACAGGTGGATAAGCTGGATTTCCTTCTGCAAAGCATGGTAAAAATGTCGCGGCTGGAAACAGGGATGATAAAAATACAGAAACAGAACACCCTCCTGGCAGATACGCTTGCTGCGGCGATCAGCAATGTGGTAATAGCGGCGGAGAGGAAACACATTCAGATGGATGTGCAGTATGACGAACAGTTAACGTTGAACCACGATAAAAAATGGACGGCAGAAGCTATTTTCAATCTGCTGGAGAATGCCGTAAAGTATACTGCGGATGGGGGAAAGATTCATATCGTTGTGTGCAGGCAGGAACTTTTTACGAAAATCAGCATTGCGGACACAGGAAAGGGGATTGTGCCGGAGCGGCAGGCGACGGTTTTTAACCGGTTTTACCGGGAACCGGAGGTGCACGACCAGGAAGGCCTCGGGATCGGCCTGTATCTGGCCAGGAAAATCATTACGCTGCAAAATGGATATATCGAAGTACAGTCACAGGTGGGGCAGGGAAGCACCTTTATGATTTATCTTCCAAACAGGGATTAGGGAAAATCACAGTTTTGTGATTTTTTCTTTTTGTGACCGGTTTGTGATTTTTCTGTTTTACCATGGAATCAGAAGGAGGACATGACGATGAAACATGTGATGGTCAGAACACAGGATCTGAAAAAATATTATCAGACAGGGAATCAGACGGTAAAAGCCCTGGACGGCGTAAATTTTGAAGTTGCCGAGCGGGAGTTTGTCTCCATCATCGGGAAATCCGGCAGCGGGAAAAGCACGCTCCTGCATATGATTGGAGGGCTGGATACGCCCAGCAGCGGAACAGTCACAGTGGATGGGGTGAATCTGGAAACATTAAATGCGGAACAGCTGGCTCTGTTCAGAAGGAGAAAAGTGGGGTTCATTTTCCAGCAGTATAATCTGATCCCGAATCTGAATGTGTATGATAATATTACGTTTCCGCTGGAACTGGACGGCGCGCAGGTGGATGAGGAGTTTATCCGGGAATTACTGGAAATATTAAATATATCAGAGAAGCAGGAAATGCTGCCGTCCATGCTGTCCGGCGGCGAGCAGCAGCGGGTGGCGATTATCCGTGCTCTGGCGTCGAAACCTGCGATCATTCTTGCGGATGAACCCACAGGAAATCTCGATACGGCTGCCAGCCATGATGTGATCGGGTTGCTGAAAGTATTGAGCAGGAAGTATCAGCAAACATTGATCGTAATCACTCATGATCTGGATATTGCGCAGATGGCGGACCGGATTGTCCGGATCGGGGATGGGAAAATTGTGAAGGGAAGTGAGTTCCATGCTGGCGAATAATAATCAGGCGGTGATTGCCAGGCTGGCAAGAAACAGCGTGAAAACAAACCGGAAGCAGTACGGAATTTTGTTTTTCACAATTCTTTTGTCTGCGTTTATGCTTTTCTGCGTGTTTACCATCGGGACAGCTTATCTGGAGGCAAGCCGGCTGCAGAATACACGGCTGAACGGGGCGGAATATGATATTGCCACGATGAATGGCTTTACAGCAGAACAGCGGAAGATTTTACAGCAAAATCCGGATATTCAGAGTGTGGGCATGGAATCCTATGCCGGATTTGTGAAAAGTACAGAGTTTGACGATACGGTTGAAATCGGTTTGCTGTGGTGTGACGAGGTGTTCTGGGATCAGCAGATGTCGCCCGCAAGGACAAAGACGGAGGGACGCTATCCGCAGGACAAAACAGAACTGATGGTTACAAAAGATATACTGAAAGCCTGCGGAAATGAAACTCTGTCTGTCGGAAACAGTCTGATCTTAACATATGAAAATAACACGGGCGTACACACAGACAGGTTTACGATCAGCGGTATCTGGGATGGCTACGGGGATACATCTGCCGCATTTATATCAAAGGCATTTTATGATGAAACAGGATACGATTTAAAAAATGACGGCATCCTCTGTATCAAACTGAACCGTAACTATGTTTTGCCGTCTGCCCTTCGGTCCATGGAACAGTCTCTGGAATTTTCAGACCGGCAGATCTTTGCCCCCACAGGCTATATAGAACGTTCCTTTCAGCTGCTGCTTGGCATATGCGGGCTGGCGTCTGTCATATGCTTCAGCGCATATCTTCTGATTTATAATATTTTATATTTATCTGTCTCGGGGAAAATACGTTATTACGGGCTGCTGCAGTCCCTGGGTATGACAAAGAAACAGCTGATTCGCCTCCTTGCAAAGCAAATGATGTTTGTTGGGACAGGGGGAGTGGCTGCCGGGATCCTGACAGGTATATTTTTCAGCATCAGATTCGTCCCGTATATTCTTGGGATATTGGGAATTGCGGCCGGGAATATCGGGGTATCCTTCCACCCAGTGATTGTTATGGTCAGTATAGGGGTAACAGGTCTTTCCATTCTTTTGGGGATGAGAAAACCCGTGCGGATTGCGGCAGATATCACGCCGGCAGAAGCCGTAAAATACAGGGCGTATCTGCCAAATGGGAAAGGCTATAAAAAGAAAAAAGGGGCTTTCTTCTGGAGAATGGCTCTGGAACAGTTGAAAAAAGACAGAAAGAAAACCATTGTGGTATTATTGTCGCTGGCGACCAGTTTATCCGTGTTTTATTGTCTGACAACGATGATCAGCAGTCAGGGAGAAAGGACGGTGCTTCCGAACTACTGGAATGCGGATTTCACGATTCAGAATCAGACACAAACCACAGAGGAGATCCATTCTCTCCGGCCAGTCATAGAGGAATCGCTGCTGGAGGAAATCGAAAACATGGATGGCGTGAAAGACATTCACGTGACAGAGGGCGTACCGGTTTGTTTCCCGTATGAGCCAGAAGGTTTTTCCGACCTGTGGATCAGGAATTATATAGAAAGAACGCCATATTTATCTGCAGAAGAAGTGATCGCGGATTACCAGGCGGATCCGTCCCGCTATTATGGCATGCTGAAAGGCATAGATGAAGAAGAATTTGACTATTTGAATCAGTCGCTGGATACTCCTGTGGATAAACAGGACTTTCTGGACGGAAAAACCGGTATTGTGAAGTACGACGGCTCTGAAATACCAGAAGAATGTCTCAATCAGCTGGTTTCTTTCCGTTATCAGGATCAATCCTGCGCAATTACGATTGGGGCGGTGTCCTACGAATCCTATTACAGCGGAAGAAACACAGGCGCTACGCTGATTGTCAGCCAGGAATATTTAAAGAGGCTGAACGTCCGGCCGGTGGCAGTCAGTGTGAGTATCCATTATGAGAAAAGGTATGATGAAGCCCTGGAACAGCAGATTGTCTCGCTGATTGACAGCAGTCCGTACCGGAATGACCTGTATACAGAATCTCAATATGAGAATATGAAAACCATTCAGGAATCACAGGGAAACATGATGGAAATAGGAACAGTCATTGCACTGCTGCTCTTGCTGGTGGGAGTTTTAAATTATGCCAATACGATCACAAGCGGTATACAGAACCGGAAACTGACCTTTTCTGTCATGGAGAGTATTGGCATGTCCGGAAAGCAGATACGCCGGCTGCTGATTCGGGAAGGTATCCTTTATGCGGGCTTTTCGGTGCTGATCACGCTGACGGCGGGAACTGTGATTACTTATGTTTGCTTCCGCGCCATGAATTATATGGGGATTCCGTTTCGGGTTCCGGTGCTTCCGCTTGCTGGCGCAGTGGTTCTGGTTTTACTGATCTGTACGACAGCGCCGCTGCTGTCTTATCAAAAGCTGGCCGGGAAACGTTCGGTTGCGGAGCGATTGCGGGATTATGAATGAAGCCGGGGGCAGGGGCGGCAGAAAATCACCGTAGGCAGCAGACGCAGACCACATGGATCGGAGAGCGTGGCAGCGAGAAAATCAGATAGAGAGAGGAGCAAAAGCACAGGCGGACATCGATCTGCCTGTGCTTTTTGCAGAATATCAAATGCAGATGAAAAATCGAACATTTGTACTGTTTTTCTATGTACTTTTATCCCTGCATTTGCTATAATGTGCGGTAAGGCGACATAAAGGGAAGTGAGAATGTTTTGGGACATTGCTGGCAGCGCAGCTGTACGGGGAGGGA
>CALWGM010000089.1 GCA_944380065.1 uncultured Lachnospiraceae bacterium | reverse complement strand
CGGTCATAGTAGATCTCAGAACAGGGGCCGCAGGGGCCTGCGCCGTGCTCCCAGAAGTTATCGCACTCTCCGGTCTCCGGGTCGCGGTAAAAGCGGGTGATCTTCTCCGCCGGAACGCCCACCTGCTTTGTCCAGATCTCAAACGCTTCCTCATCCTCCCCGTAAATGGACGGATACAGGCGCTCCGGATCCAGCCCCAGCACCTGGGTCAGGAATTCCCAGGACCAGGCGATGGCTTCTTTCTTAAAATAGTCGCCGAAGGAAAAGTTCCCCAGCATCTCAAAAAAGGTCAGGTGACGGGCTGTCTTTCCCACGTTCTCAATATCGCCGGTGCGGATACATTTCTGGCAGGTGGTCACCCTGCGCTTCGGCGGGATCTCCGCCCCTGTAAAATACGGCTTCAAAGGCGCCATACCCGCATTGATCAGCAAAAGGCTGTTGTCATTGTGCGGAATCAGTGAAAAACTCTTCATTACCAGATGATCCTTGCTCTTAAAAAAGTCCAGATACATCCGGCGCAGTTCATTTACTCCATATGCTTTCACTTTTGTTTCCTCCATATATTTCCATTTATAATCTTCGCAACCGTTCAGTCCGAATACATGCGCAAAGCATTCTGCTTCGCAAAATCCGCTCTTTATAGTAGCACATCCCTTTCCCGGTTTCAACTACTTCAGCGGCAGTTTTTTCTGCTCCTTCCGGTGCAGCATACTGTAGATAAAGCCTTTGCTGTCCGGATTGATCCGCAGCGGCTGCGGCACAGGGAGACACCCTCCCACGAAGGACGCCACCACCATCCAGCCCGCCTGGCGCACCGGGAAGAAGATCAGCGACAGCACCAGGGCGCCAAACGGCTGCTGCAGCATGGTGCCCAAAAGCGCGCCGGTCACCACCACCACGCTGAACACCTGGCTGGTTCCCAGAATAACGGAAAAACCGTAGCCGATACTCAGCCCGCTGAAAATAACCGGGAAGAAATGTCCTCCCCGCCAGCCGGATTCGATACAGATATTGGTCAAAAACAGTTTGATGACGCCGATCAGGATCAGCAGATACGGCGTATATCCCAGATATTCATATTGGATCGCCTGGATCTCATTGCCGCCGGAGAACATGGTCATGGGAAATATCGTCCCGATGACTCCCAGCACCAGCCCTCCCAGGACTGCGTTCAGCACATGCAGCCCTATGCTGCGCATTTTCGCGAAAAACAGATTTGCCAGCTTTTTGAAAATCAAAAACAGATAGCCTGCCCCGATCCCCACCGCGATCAGGAGGATCGCCCCTGCCCGGTCCAGGGCGTTCATGGCCGTATCCTCCAAATGGGGAACCGACAGCCCGGCTCCCAGAAGCCGGTTCAGCAGGATATAAACGATCAGCCCCACGATCCCGGCTGTCACCCCGGCAGAAACCGATTCCGACCGTTTCCAGATAATCTTTCCCTTATCATAAACAATGCGGGACGGCGGGCTGGCCAGCCCTCTGGCCATTTCCCGGAACACTTCCCCCCGGGGAATGTACGGGTTATTGCCAATCATTGCCTCCATCTTCTCCCTGGCCATGCCAAACTGGTCCATGGCCCAGAAACAGAGCCCTAAAAGCAGGCATACCAGGCCGGATTCCGGCCCGACGGCGCCTCCGAAAAACAGGGAGAGAAACGCTGCCGCCACAGTTACCGGCAGATTTTTATAGGGATAAGTGCCGGTGGTTTTCACCCTCCTGACCGAATCTGCCATGCTCTCCGGATACGGACCGTAAAACTTGTGGAAAATCCCCACAAACAGCCCTCCGATCAGGCACATGATGATCGTATAATGTCTGGAATCTATGTAATTGGGAACCATATCCCAGATGACTGTGATGCCGATATTGGCGATCTTCAGATAAAGCCAGACCACCGCCGCGATACTGGCTCCCGTCAGCGCCGCAAAACACAAAAACAGCGCCCAGTTGCTCATTTGTCTCTTCATTCTGCCAATCCTTCATCCTCCAGCAGATTTTCTCCGTCCGCCGCCGACGTGGCCAGGCGGTCGCACCGCTCATTTTCCGGATGTCCGTCATGTCCCTTCACCCAGTGGTACTGTACCTGGTGGGGCTTCATGGCCGCCAGCAGACGTTCCCACAGATCCACATTTTTCACCGGGGACTTGTCCGCCTTTTTCCAGCCGCGCTTCAGCCAGCCGTCTATCCAGTGCTGGTTGAAGGCGTCTGTCAGGTATTTGGAATCAGAATAAAGATCCACCCGGCAGGGCCTGATCAGGGCCTCCAGCCCCACGATCGCCGCCATCAGCTCCATACGGTTATTGGTTGTTTTTCTGTATCCGGCGCTCAGCTCCTTTTCATGAAGCTTCCCACCGGAATCCACATACTGCAGGACCGCGCCGTACCCGCCGGGTCCGTCCGGGTTCCCGCGGGCAGCGCCGTCCGTAAATATGATTACGTCCATGTGTATCTCCTTTTATTTCATCCGGCGGATGATCCCGCCAACTTCCGCATAAATATCTTCCGGCTCGACCCCGATGGAGAATTTCTGATTCTCGTAAAGGATCCGCCCGTTTACCATCGTCATGAGGACGTTCTGCCTGCTGCCGCTGTAGACCAGATTTTTCACAATATTGTTTTCCGGCTGCATATTCGGCTGCTTTAAGTCGATCAGAATCAGGTCGGCCTTCTTTCCCGCCGCCAGGCAGTCACAGTCCGAGAGCTGCATGGCCCTCGCCCCGCCCACCGTCGCCATATAGAGGATCCGGTCCGCGCTGATGCACTCTGCGTCCATCTCCCGCACCTTGGCCAGGGCGGATGCCAAAAACATTTCCTTAAACATATCCAGGCTGTTGTTGCTGGCCGGTCCGTCTGTACCGATGGCGAGGCTGATCCCCTCGTCCACAAAACGCTTCAGCGGCGCGATCCCGCTGGCAAGCTTTAAGTTGGACGCAGGGCAGGTAACCGCCGTCAGCCCGCGCTTTTTAAAAATCTCAAAATCCGGATCCTCAAAATAAACGCAGTGATATCCGCCGCCGCCGTATTCATACATTCCCAGCTCATCCGTCAGCTGGGTCGGCGTCTTGCCATAGCGCTCTTTACACTCCCGCACCTCCCGGGCAGTCTCCGAATTATGTACAAACAGGGGGGAATGATACTTCTGCGCCAGCTTCGCGATCTGCTCCATCAGTTCTAATTTCGTCGTATACTCCGCATGGAACCCCACCATAAAGCTGGCCAGGTCGCTGATCTCGTTGACCTTCAGGTAATTTTCCTCCACCTGCCGGATGTCCCCGCCAAAGCTGTTGACGCCGGACACCTGCACGGTACGGAACCCGCACCCGGAGGCCACCTCCGCGTAAACCTGCGGGAAATAGCCCATGTCAAAGCTGGCCGTGATGCCGCAGGTGAGATATTCCATGATCCCCAGCACCTGCATGGGGCGGATATTCTCCGGCGTCAGCTTCTCCTCCATGGGGAAGCAGTACTGATACAGCCAATCCTGCAGCGGAAGATCATCCGCGAAGGAGCGCAGAAATGTCATATACGTGTGGGCGTGGGCGTTTTTGAACCCGGGCATCAGGAGGTTCCTGCCGCAGTCAATCTCCCGCTCCCAGCAGATGGGCTCCCCGCCCAGGGCGATCAGGATATCCGTGGGATGCTCCCCATCCCCCACATAGATAATCCGGTCGTTTTTTACCCAAAGCTCCCCCTCTGTAATTTCAAACGTTTCATCCTCTCTCAGGGTCAGAATCCTGGCGTTGTAAAATCTGATATTCATAATTCCGTTTCCTTCCGAATATGTTCTTCTGTCGATTCTTTTTCCTCTTACCGGCCTGCCCCGGCCATTTCCGCAATACTCTCCGTCACTAAGGCTTTAAATACAGGCGCCACACGGTCTGCCGTCTCCTGCACTTCCTTATGGGTCAGCGGATGTTTGGCGATCCCGGCAGCTAAATTGGACACACAGGAAATCCCGCAGACCTGCATTCCCATATGGTTCGCAGCCACTGCCTCGCAGGCGGTGCTCATCCCCACCGCGTCCGCGCCAAGCGCCCGGCACATGCGGATCTCCGCAGGCGATTCATAATTAGGCCCGGTAAGCTGGATATATACGCCCTCTTTTAAAGGAATCCCCAGCCTGCCCGCAGCTGTCCGGACTGCATCCTGCAGCTCCTCCCGGTAAATATGGCTCATATCCGGGAAACGGACTCCCAGCTCATCCATATTCTCCCCCACCAGCGGCGAAGGGACAAAATCAGAAATCTGGTCTGTGATCAGCATAAAATCCCCGGCCTGCATCCCATCCTGGATCCCGCCGGATGCATTGGTCAGGAAAAGGATCTTCGCGCCCAGCATCCCCATCAGGCGGATGGGAAGCACCACGTCCGAGATCGGATATCCCTCATAATAGTGGATCCGTCCCTGCATGATCACCACCGGAACTTCCCTCACATATCCGAAAATAAAGCGTCCTTTGTGCCCCGGCGCTGTGGATACCGGGAACCCGTCAATATCATGGTAATCCACCACAGCCTCGACGCGGACATCCTCTCCCTCCGCGTAGTCTCCCAGTCCGGAGCCTAAAATCAGGGCCACCTCCGGCCGGAAATCTGTTTTTTTCTTTACGCTCTCACAGCACTGCAATAATTTTTCATACACCTTGTTCATGAAAAAATCTCCTGTCTCTCAAAATTCATTGTCTGATCTTAATTTGTTATCATATCACAAACCGCTGTCAGATACAAACAAAAAAATGGCAGCCCCGCGGTAATTCTCCCCGCAGCGGCTGCCCGCCTCCTTCTTTTACCTATATAATAATGCACACCAGACCGCCGTTGCTGTCATTGACGATCTTCTGCATGGTATCCTGGAGCTTCTGCTGGCTCTCTTCATCCATCATGGTGATCTTGCGCCGGATCCCGTCCTCCACCAGTTCCCCGATGGATTTCCCGAAAATATTGGTCTTCCAGAGGCCGTCCGCGTCATCCTCATTTTCCTTAATATAATCGATCAGATCCTGCGCCTGTTCTTCACTGCCGATGATCGGCACAATCTCCGTCTCGATGTTGGCGCGGATCATATGGATAGACGGGGAAGAGGCCCGCACCTTTACCCCATATTTATTGCCGTGTTTTACCAGCACCGGCTCCTCAATGGAAATATCCCGGGCCGCAGGCGCCACCACGCCGTATCCGGTCGTCTGTACACTGTCAACCGCCGCTCCCACCTGTTCATATTTCTGCTTTTCTGCCGCCATCTGACGGAACAGGGAGATCATCTCATACTCGTCACGGATGGGAACCCCGGTCAGGTCGCTTAAGTTCTGGTAATAAAGCTCCTCCCCCACATCCATCCGGATCCGCACCGTCCCCCGGGCCAGATTGATCTCCTCCACCCGTATGGCGGAAATCTCCTCCGGCTCCGGTTCCCATGCCAGTCCGACCACATCCCGCATCAGCTGCATCCCCTCCAGCATCCTCGCCGCTTCTGAAATGGCGGCTGCTTTCACCGGATGTCCATCCTCCAGCATCTCCACCCATTTGGGGAGAAACAGCTCTAACTTTGCCAGCGGGAACTCATACAGCACCTGGCGGAGGATTTTCTGGATATCCTCTAACTTCATCTGCTCACAGTTCACGGGAATCACCGGCGCCTGATATTTTTCCGTCAGCTCCTGCACCAGCGCGGCGCTCTCCGCCCCGTAAGGCCTCGGCGTGTTCAGAAGGATCACAAAGGGTTTTCCGATCTTTTTCAGTTCCTCCACGGTCCGCTCCTCCGCCGGGATATAATTTTCCCGGGGAATCTCTGTGAAGCTGCCGTCTGTCGTGACAACCACGCCGATCGTCGCATGCTCCCGGATCACTTTCTCCGTGCCGATCATGGCCGCTTTGGCAAAGGGGATCTCCGCGTCGAACCACGGCGTTTTCACCATCCGCTCTCTGCCCTCCTCCATATGCCCGCTGACCCCGTCGATCAGATAGCCCACACAGTCGATCAGCCGGATCCTGACCGGCAGGTTCTCATCCAGCAGCACCCGGACCGCATCCTTTGGAATAAATTTCGGCTCCGTCGTCATGATGGTTTTTCCCTGCGCCGACTGCGGCAGCTCATCTACCGTCCTTTTTTTCGCTTCGGAATCCTCCATCCGCGGCAGCACCATCAGATCCATAAACCGTTTGATGAAAGTGGACTTCCCGGTCCGCACGGGGCCGACCACGCCCAGGTAAATATCCCCTCCGGTCCTGGCCGCAATATTCTGATAAATGTCTGTATTTGTCATAGCCCTTGAATCCTCCCTGAACATAATCCCGGTTTCTGAAAAAGTACGTCCAAACTGTACTCTTTTTTATAAGACTATGAAACAGCTGCAGACAATAGAACAAAAAAAGCCGGTCCACACGCCGCCGAAACGCTCCCGCAAACGTCCTGCGCCAAAGGCCCAGACGGCAGGCTGCCGTCAGGATTCCAGGCCGAACAGTTCTCTTCCCATGATCCGGATGGCGTCCTCGATACAGCCGGGGCAGTCCCGCAGAACCTTCCCGGTATCCATCCCTTTCAGCTCCCGGCAGATCACCGAACCGTTTTTCTCCTGAAACTGTGTGGCCAGCCTTTTCACCAGGCGGATGCTGGATCCCTTTGTACTGCAGTTCTCCGGATCGCCGCAGCTGTTTTTCAGGCTCGCCGCCATGGCCATAGAGGTTACCGCGCCGCAGGTCAGCATCATGCCGCCCATGCCGCCGCCAAACCCTTCGGAGATCCGGAACAGATCCCGTTCGTCCATGCCGAGCAGGTCCGCATAGACGCAGAGAACCGTCTGGGCGCAGGTATATCCTTTCCGGTGCAGGATCGGGATCATCCGCACTCTCTCCTCGATGGTCAATACCCTGTCCGCCGCTTCTTCTCTCTGATATTCTTCTGCCATTTCTGCTGCTCCTTCCTGTACTCTCATTCATTTTCACTGTCAATCTGTTATTTTACACGTTTTTACAATTTTTTGCACTATTTCTCCGTTTTTTCTTTTCGGAATTTTGTGAATTTTTTTGTCAGAATAGCAATTGCAATATTCCTACCAAACTGATACAATATGACATAAGTTATGAGTTACCAAAATGATACCTGATAACTTTTCGCAAGGTCAAACGACTGGGCGGCATCATATCCGCCGCGCGCAGTATCAATATACCAGAAGGGAGGCATCACAATGGAAACCGTTAATCCTTATCATTTTGTCACAAACTGTATTTCCGGGAAATGGAAGATGACGCTGCTGCATCATATCCACCATTACGGCAAGATCCGTTTTAATGAGACGAAAAAGACACTGGGCGTCAGTGAAAAGGTTCTCAGCCAGCAGTTAAAAGAGCTGACCAAGGACGGCCTGGTAGAGCGTATCCAGTATAATACGATTCCATTAAAGGTAGAATATATCCTGACGCCGCTGGGCGAGGATCTGATCCCCGCGCTGGACATCCTTTATGTATGGAGTATCCGCCGGCTCAACGAGCTGCATCTGCCGATTGACCCGGATGCTTTTAAGGTACACGACGAGATGAAGTACCAGGACCAGTTGATGGATATCATGGATCAGTATGTCAGCAGCAAAAAGAAATCCTGACGGCAAAGAACCGATGTATCCCGCGGCCCCGAACGGCCCGGATACATCGGTTCTTTTATGCTTCGTTTTTCTTCTTTACTGTCTCTAAATTCTTTACAATATATTCCCTGGACCAGAGCTGGTGCTCCTCTAAGCTGTCACACAGACCGGCAAAATCATTCTCCGTCACGGCCTGGTGGATCTGCTCAAAATAAATGATGCCGGAATGGTACTGGCCGCCGCTGCCGCCCTTCTCACGTGGAATGGCAAACAGGGTATGGAGAATATCATCCATGGCATTTATGGAAGTCACCTTTGCCAGCAGACGCTCATTATTGGCATTTTTGTAAAAAACATCCAGAATGTTGCGGATACAGCGGCAGCTCTCCACCACATTCGTGGAATGGCGGTATTCCTCAATATACTGTTCAATCTCCTCCGCCATCTGCGCCCTGTCCCCGTTTTTTAACGCATTGCGGGCCGCCACAATCTGATAGGCAAAGGACAGCTCCTGGATCTGCCGCACATCCTCCGCCGTGATATCGATCACCCTGGCTCCCACATTATTTTCCAATTCAATCAATCCGTCATTCAAAAGACGGTTCAGCGCCTCCCGGACCGGCGTAGAACTGACGCCGTACTCCTCCTGGAGCTTGCTGACATTCAGTTTGCTCCCAAACGGGATCTTTAAAGAAATGATCCGGTCCCGGATCTTCTCATAAACCTGGTCTACCAATGAAACTCTCTTAATTACTGCCATCTCAACACTCTCTCCACAGCCTGATCCTCCGGGAATCCCCCCGGATATATCCTGCGGACCCTTCCTGTTCCTTTTCCATATCTTTCAGCTCTCTCTGCTCTGAAAACCGCCGGCTGAAAAAATTCTGTATCCACAAAATCTGTTTTTCTGCATCTTATCAAAAAGCAGATTTTATCTCATCTATTATGCCATATCCGCCCCTGTTTTGCAATGAAAAAAATCCGCCATCCGCATCAGATGCGGATGGCGAAACTCTTACTCTACTTCAAAATACTCACTGTCGTCTAACTGACGGGCACCTTCCTTTTCATATACTCCCGGAACATCGCACTCGGGGCAGAAACCAAACTTCTCCCCAAACTCCGGCATCAGTTCCATGGCATACTCAAACTTCATGCCGCATTTCGGACAATGATAATAAAACATGAGTGATCCCCAGGTCATAATTCGCTCCTTACTTAAGCCTCAATTCTTCTGTAGGGTCCCATGTTGAGCATCTCACGTGCCTCAGCAGGTGTAGCAACTTCGTTGCCGAACTCTCTGATCACACGGGCAGCTCTCTCTACGAACTGTACATTGCTCTCTGCAAGAACGCCCTTGGAGTACATAACGTTATCTTCCATACCAACACGTACATGTCCGCCCATTGCTACGCCGCCGTACAGCATTTCCATTGCGCTGTGACCTACGCCGAAGCAAGACCATGTATAGTTGCCTTTACCGATGAGCTCATCAGCAGTATCTTTCATGAACGCAAGGTTCTTCATGGTTCCGGGGATACCATTTGCGCAGCCCATGCAGAACTGAATGTGAACCGGTGTCTTTAAGATACCTTTCTTGATGTAGTATGCGCAGTTCAGGATCATACCAGGATCGAAGCACTCGATATCCGGTTTTGTATTGGTCTCCTGGAACAGTTTGCCGCAGTCCTCAAGGAATTTCGGGCTGTTTAAGAACAAACCGCTGTTCAGCCAGTTCATGGAACCGCAGTCATAGGAAGCCATCTCCGGTTTCAGCTCTTTGATGTGCTGTACACGGGTCTCGTCATCTGCGTGGATATCGCCGGATGTTGTCATGTTAACGATAACATCGCAGTCCGGATATCTCTCGTTGAAGATCTGCATGGTCTCACGGAATTTATTGTGATCCATTGTTCCGTTGCCTTCGTCATCTCTCATATGGATGTGGATGATTGCAGCGCCTGCCTTCCAGCATGCATACATATCATCAGCGATCTCTGAAGGAGTCATCGGTACGTTCGGGTTATTCTCTTTTTTCGGCCATGCGCCTGTAACAGCTGCTGTGATAATTGTTTTCTTTGCCATTGTTCATTTCCTCACTTTTTATAAAACATTTGAAATATGAAACCGGCAAAAACAGATATACACAGGCGAACCTGTGCAATCTGTTTTGCACATCTGATAACTTGTCAGATCGGATTAGATAGCCGGATCAGCTGCGAACTTCTCATAATCATCGAAGCCGTAGTGCTCTCTATCCTGGCATCCTGTACCGCAGTACAGATATGTTCTCTCCGGAACATCATTGAGGTCATCCTCATCGATACGTGCTACGCAGCGAGCCATGGAGCCGTCGCCCATGTACCAGCGAAGCGGGAAGCAGAAGAACTCGAACTCTTTGCCGCAAACCTTCTCAAGGTCGCCGCCCAGGTTCTCAACACCAACGATACCATGGCCAAGCATGGTCTTGTGGCAGGGCTCCCAGGTTCCCCAGTTGCCGATTGCCTCAAGCGGGCCGTAGAACTCGTCGTATGCTTCCTGTCCGTAATATTTTACGTAGTACTCTTTCTCGAAAGGAGCGTATGCTTCCTCACCGAACTCCTCGATGAACTCCTCGATGATCGGTTTTCCGGATGCGCCAAGCAGGTTCATTCTTGTCATACCGTTGTTACCCATAGCAGTATGAAGAGGATGATCCAGAGCCTGCATATCCATAGCTACACATTTTACACCATGTTTTACAAACCAGATACCAGCGGAACGGCCTGTACCTGTGGAGTAATGATAGTACTCTTTGGAGTCATCAAACTTCAGATGCATACCTGTGCAGAGGCAGAGAACCTTACCCTGTAAGTAGTCGGAATCAGGATCGATACCCATGTTGCGGCAGGCTTTGTCAAGATGCTCAGCTGTGATCAGCTCCCAGCGTTTCATAAAGTGCAGATCCAGGCATACAGCATCTCCGGTGTAAGCGTCGATTGCCATCTCATGTGTATAACGGGCTCTTCTTCCGTCAAACTCACGCTCCATAACGTGACGCGGTGCATCACAGTGTGTACCGGTATGCATTGTACATCCAATGTACTGTGTTAACACGCCGCCTTTCGCCATAGAATGTTTGCTGTCGATTACCGGTTTGTCAAAATAAGGCCAACGCGGAATCTCAGCGCTGAACGGATGTGTAAGGTCTACCCAAACTTTCTTTCCCATTGTCAGTTCCCTCCTGTAATAGATAAATAAATTTTGTGATTATTTCAAATACCGGGCCCTGCGGGCAGCGCCCGGTATTATCAACCTGTGATAGGTATCTCCCGCTGCCAGCGGCAGCTGCGGATCTTATTTGTCGTAAAGCATCTTGATCAGATACTCATTCAGGCCGGCATTGATCTTCGCGATCTCCTCGTCTGTGTAGGACATGAAGCCTGTCCGTTTGCCTTCTGCGTCAGCCTCAGCACGGAAGCCCAGCTTGCCCTCGTCAAGCATGGTCTTTAAGATCGGTGAAGGCTCATGGTTGTCTGCCAGATGTGCAAGTACATAGCTGTGGATGTTCCATGTCAGCTGTGTGCCAACCATATCAGAGTTTACAAGCGGAGGCAGGTACGGAAGTCTCAGGCCGAAGCTTGTCTTGCAGGCAAGGTCAACAGTCTCAGCATCAGCGATGCCCTCATCAACGATAGCGATCGCCTCACGCCATAATGCATGCTGCATTCTGTTGGCGATGAAACCGGGAACGTCCTTCTTGCACAGGCAGGGCTGTTTGCCGGCTGCTTTCATTACTTCCATAACTGTGTTGATCACTTCGTCAGAGGTGTACTCTGTCTTAACAACCTCTACCAGCGGAATCAGGAATGCCGGATTCCAGAAGTGAGTACCGCAGATTCTCTCTTTGTGCTCGCATTTTGCGGAGATCTCTGTAGGGCTCATAACGGATGTGTTGGTACAGAAGATGGCCTTCTCGGAAACTGTCTTCTCCAGACGGGCGAAAAGATCCTGTTTCAGCTCCATAACCTCCGGTACGCACTCGATGAAAAGCTCGCCATCCGCAACTTCGCTGTCTTCAAAAGCGATGCTGATCTTAGAAACGATCTCATCCACATATTCCGGTGTAACAACGCCCTTCTCAACCAGCTGCTTCATGTTGCCGCGTACTTTCTCGCGCGGATCTGCGCCGCGGTTGGAAGAACGAAGGATCGTAACCTGTGCCCCGTCAATACTTGCAAGAATCTGTGCGATTGCGGCACCCATCATGCCGGAACCGCATACAACAAACTTTGATAACATATGATTTCCTCCAAATTAATACTACTTGATCGAATTTTGATTAGCAGTTCAGGTATCCGCCGGAGCAGTCATAGTTGCCGCCGGTCAGGAAGTTGGAAGCGTCAGAGGAAAGGAAGATTCCCATACCAACGAAATCGTTGGGCTCAGCAAGACGTCCGATCGGCTCACGTTTCATAAAGTTCTTATATACTTCGGAATCGGGATCAAACATCCACTCAGTCAGGTCGCTGCGGAATACAGTCGGAAGAATGGAGTTGATGTTGATACCATATTTAGCGGAAAGGTCACAAGCCATGGAAGCAACCATAAGGTCTGCGCCGCCCTTGGATGTACAGTAACCTGTATATCCGGCCATACCGCGTTTGGAACGCTGGGAGGTAACAACTACGATCTTGCCGCCCTTACCGGAAGCGATCTTGCCAGCCTGGTCGCCAACCTGTGCAACCATCTGCTCAGCAACATATTTGCAGACAACATAAACAGATTTGCAGTCAGCATCCATAATGTACTGCCACTCAGCTACAGACTGATCCAGAATATTCTGAGGTTTATTAAAGCCATGGCAAATTGCAAGAATGTCGATTCTGCCGTATGTCTTAACTGTCTCTGCAACCAGGTTCTTTACCTGCTCCTCATCCTGAGGATCTGCTGCGCAGAAGGAGCACTCGATGCCCTCTGCCTTAAACTCGTCAAGAACCTCCTGCGCTTTGGCATTGAGCTTACGTCCTGTCAGCATAACCTTTGCTCCTGCATAACCATATGCCTTTGCAAGGCAGCTTCCCAGAGCGCCGGTACCGCCGGTAACCAGAGCAACTTTGCCTTCAACAGAGTACATGTTCTGCACAAAATTCTTGTCCAAATTAACCATTTCTAAAAATCCTCCTTTAAGATATATAATTTATTTCACTACCGCCAGACAGCGTATGAAATCAATCCTGTGAGAAATACCCCAAAAACCCTTTGGTTATTTTCATCATGTCCATTATAAATCAACTGTTTTTTTTATGCAATACACACAATAATGTTATTTAGTAACCCTTAAGTAATCACAGTACCATATGGTTATTCTTTATAAGGAACAAGATGGAATATTCAATTTTTTTGTAATTTTCGTGCAAAGTGATTGATTTCTTTTTTTAACGGGTGTATACTGGGGTTTGTAAAAAATCAACACAAGAAAGGGTGGATATTTTTATGGCAGGTTATAAAATCACCAAAAAAGACGAGTACTATACTTACACAGCTCCGGGACATTCCGAGTGCAAATTATGCAGACTGCATGATCCCCAGGATGTAGATGGCGGACAGCTGATCAACGGCTTATCCCATTTCCTTCCCAGCGGCGGCGGCACAGACATGGGCAAGAACCCGGCTGAGTCTATCTACTATATCATTGAGGGAACGATGTTATTCAAGGCTGAGGACGGCACCGAGACTGTGCTGAACGCAGGCGATTCCGTACATATTGCTTCCAACTACGGCAAATGTGTAAAGAACATCGGACCTACAACCGCTCAGATGCTGGTTATTCTTCTGCCTCCGGCAAAATAAGATTCGATAACACGAAAGCGGCCTCCCTTCCGGGAGGCTGCTTTTTATTTCTCTTTTCTATGACAACAACATCCGGTCGTTGTCTAACTGGGCGCCCACGCCCTCTTTGAACTTCTCCAGCAGGTCGTCCACCGTCAGGCCGTCCCGCTCCTCCCCCTCTAAATCGAGGATGATATTTCCCGAATTCATCATAATCGTCCGGTTCCCCAGTTCCAGCGCCGACTGCATGTTGTGGGTGATCATCAGACAGGTCAGATGGTTCTCTGCCACGATCTTTTTGGTCAGGTTCAGCACCTTTTCCGCTGTGGCCGGATCCAGCGCCGCCGTGTGCTCATCCAAAAGCAGGATCTTCGGCGTTATCAGGGTTGCCATCAGAAGGGTCAGCGCCTGCCGCTGCCCGCCGGACAGAAGTCCCACCGGGTTTTTCATCCGGTCTTCCAGCCCCATATCCAGGAGCGCCAGCTTCTCGCGGAACAGCTCCTTTTCTTTTTTGCTCACCCGGCTGAAGATCCTGCCCCGGCCGCCGGAAGCCCGCAGGTAAGCCAGCGCCAGATTTTCCTCGATGCTCATATGGGGCGCCGTGCCCTTCATGGGATCCTGGAACAGATGACCGATGTATTTGCTGCGGGCAAAATCATGCTCGTAGGTAATATCCTGCCCATCCAGGATCACCGCGCCGTCATCCACGAAAAAGGTGCCGCAGATGGCGTTGAACATGGTGGATTTCCCGGCGCCGTTGGAGCCGATGATGGTGATGAAATCACCGTCTTTTACATCCAGGTTCAGATGGCTCAGCGCCGTCTTTTCATTCACCGTTCCCCTGTTAAATGTTTTTGATATGTCGATCAGCTGAAGCATTATTTTCCACCTCCCTGCATTTTCCTGCGTTTTGCCATGGCCGCCGCTTTTGTCCTGCGGAAGGCAATGATCTGCTTAATGGCCGGCATGGAAATGGCCACGCCTACGATGATGGCGGAAACCAGCTTCAGGGCGGTGGCCGGCAGGTCGAAACGGAGCGCGACGGCCACGATCACACGGTACAGGCAGGATCCGGCGATCACGCCCACTGCCCGCACTTTAATGGAACATTTCCCGAAAATGGTTTCGCCGATGATCAGGGAAGCCAGAGCCACTGTCACCATACCGGTACCCATATTGATATCACAGGACTTCTGGTATTCACCGATCAGGCATCCGGCCAGCGCCGTCATGGCTCCGCCGATGCACAGCCCTACCGTGGTGGTAAAGGCCGGGTTGATGGAAGAGGATTTCACCATGTCCGGGTTATCGCCGGTGGCACGGATGGAAAGCCCCAGCCTGGTATTCAGAAACAGCAACAGCAGCACCAGCACCACCGCCGCGAACACCGCCGCCAGGATCAGCTGATAGGCGCCTTCAAGGGGCGTCCCCTCCAGCAGATCCTGCAGGCGCGTGAACAGCGTCTCCGTATCGTTCATGCTGAGCACGGATTTTCCCATGATCGTGATATTGATGGTATATAGCCCTGTGTTCACGATGATTCCGGCCAGCATGCTCTCCACCTTCATTTTGGTCTGCAGGAAAGCATTCACCATCCCGGAGCAGACACCCACGCCCATGGCCGCGAATATCGCCAGGATGGGATAGCCGGCAATGGCCACCACCGCCCCGGTGGCGCAGCCCAAGGTGTAGCATCCGTCCGTGGAAAGGTCACAGACATTTAACATTGAATAGCTCAGAAACAGCGCCAGGGCGATCAGTGCGTAGATCAGTCCCTGTTCCAGCGCGCTCTGAAGTATGGCGGGGGTAAAAAATGCTGCCATAATTGATTCCTCCTGTTATTCAAACTCTTCTGCAGTCTGAATTTCTTTTACCTGTGTGCAAAGCGGCTCAAAAGTGGCCTTGACTGTCTCCACATCCAGCCCTAACTCCTCACAGATTTCCGTGTTGATGGTGGCGATCCCGTTATCAAAGGTCTGTACCGGGGTCTCTGCCGGATCCGCGCCGTTCACCAAAATATCCACCACCATATCGCCGGTCATCACGCCCAGGTTCGCGTAATCCACGCCATACCCGCAGAACGCGCCGTTTAAGGCAAAGGAGTCCGCGCCGCAGTAGTGGGGGATTCCGGCGTCCGCAAAGGTTTCATAGATGGTCAGTTCCGCTGTCATAATGCTGTTGTCCGTAGGGGTGAACACAGCGTCTACCTTCTCTGCCGCCAGGGAATCTGCCGCCAGCTGAATATCCTCTGTGGTGCTGCCTGTCTTCTCCACATATTCCACCTGGTTCTCTTCACACCATGCCTTTGCCTCCTCGATGGCCAGCTCGGAAGAGTCCTGCGCCGTATCATAGAGCAGCCCGATCTTTGCCAGCTGCGGGTTCTGCGCTTTCATCAGCTCCATGATGGATGCGGTGTCCAGCGCGTCGGAGGTTCCGGTAATATTGCCGCCCGGCGCGTCCATGGAATCCACCAGACCGGCTCCCACCGGATCGGTCACCGCGGAGAACACCACCGGGATGTCCGTTCCCTCTGTGGCCGTCTGCATCACGATGGCCACCGGCGAAGCAATCGCCACTACCACGTCCACATTGTTGGCCACCTGGTCGGCGGCGATCTGATTTAATACGGAAGAATCGCCCTGGGCATTGTCATAATAATTTTCATAGTCAAAAATCACGCCCAGCTCTTCTCCCTTCGCGTCTAACTCTTTCTGGATATTCTCCACGATCTGGTTCAGGGACGCGTCGTCCACATAATTGACGATACCTACTTTATAGACGTCGCCGGAAGCATTTTCCGCCGACGCGGATCCCTGATCTCCTGCCCCGCCGCCGCATCCGGCCAGCATCAATGTTCCCAAAACTCCTGCGAAAAGGCAGGCTGCCATTTTCCTTTTCATCATCATTTTCCTCCTTCTTCGGGCTGATTTCTGCCCATACAGGTATCCCCTTGGGGATTTCCTCCTTACATTCTTCGGGTTTTCACAGTTCCATCACAGTAAAAAACCGCCTCAGGAAAAATCCTGAGACGGTAATAAACTAATATTATCGCGGTACCACTCAAATTGACAAAATGTCCACTCTCACTACATGCACCATCATACATGCCGGCCGGATAACGGGTCCGCTCCCCGTCAGCCCCTACTCATCACCTTTCGGAACTGCCCTCCAGAGGCCATTCAGCTGATCCTGCCATACCGCCTTCCCACCATCGGCGGCTCTCTGTGATTTTAGAAAAAGCCTACTCTTCTCTGTCATCGGTTTCATCTGTGATTCACTTTGGAATAATGAAATGATAGTCCCTTCCGCCGCATTTGTCAAGCTTTTTTTAAGTAAAATACACCAGTTCCTCCTGGGGCGCCGTGGTGGGCTCCACCTCTTTCGCATACAGCACCGGACCTTTGCCCCGGTACTCCTTTGCGAACTCCACATGGATCTCTGCCGTCAGATTGACCCAGGACTTGTGGGGGATCTGGTTCGCTTTATCATATTTGCACTTCATGCCGATAAACTGGATATCCTCCACACAGCAGGTCATGGCGAACCGTCCGGGAACAAACACCGGTTTTTTCCCGAACTTCTCCGGCCGGTAAACCAGCGCCAGGAAACGGATGGTTTTCCCCTCGTAGCGTTTCGGGTGCTCCTGCACATCCAGATAGAAAATCCCGTAATCCTCGTCCGGAATATCCAGGAAATCCTGACTGATATCGTAGGGAAGCTCTTCATCATCCCCCTGGTCGATCTGGCCGTCCTCCCGCTCATAGACGATCTGCGCCTTGCGGTTCAGCGCCTTTACCGAGCGGCGGAACTTCGCCTTGGGCGTCTCGTCTGTACAGCGGTTGAAAATCACCACATCCGAGGCAAACACCTGCTCCATCATCATGGAGCGCATGTTGCTCAGGTACATTTCATAGGTGGAGGCGTCCACCGTTGTCAGGATCTGTACGATCTGCCAGTCCTTCGGCAGCTCCATCTCCAGGATCTTTGCCCCCTCCCAGGTGCCGTTATACTCAATAAACACCATATCCGGCTGCATGGCAGCGTCGCAGTCCTTCAGAAAATCAGCCGTAAACTCCTCCTCCGAATCGACGCCCACAACCGTCACCCGCTTCTGGGCCAGCTTCTCCTCGTCATACTCCACGTCGCCGTCCTCGCAGGCAATCACCAGGGAACGGGCGCCCACGCCGAAATCATTCTCCAGCAGCGTCTGGGTGATCATGGACGTCTTGCCGCTGTCCATAAAACCGGTAAATAAATATACTGGTATGTCCATACCTGTTTCAATCCTTTCCTGCAGGCTTATTTTAAGCCAAATACTGTCTCCAGCTTATCCTCGTCCAGATCGGTGCCGATCACGCAGAGACGTCCGGTATAGTCCGGTTCGCCCTGGCGCAGCTCATACTCGCCGGGAACCATATCAAAATAAATCCAGGTTCCATCCTGGGCCGGAACCATCCCCTTGGAACGGAGAACCGTACCGTACTCCTCTGTATCGCAGAATGCTTTCAGGATCTCCTCAATCTGCTCTCTGGTGAACTTGTGGGGAGTCTCCCGTCCCCAGCTGGTAAACACTTCATCTGCATGGTGATCATGATGGTGGTCATGACAGCACGCATGGTCGTGATCGTGATGATCATGGTCATGATGATGCTCATGGTCGTGGTCATGGCCGTGATGATGCTCATGATCATGATCGTGGTCATGGCCGTGATGATGCTCATGATCGTGGTCATGGTCGTGATGATGCTCATGATCAGCCTCAAACTCTGCCATCATCTCATCCATCAGGGACTTCTGCCCCTCGATCACCTTCAGGATCTGCCCTCCCGTGATCTCATCCCAGGGTGTGGTAATGATCGCGGCCTTCGGGTTCAGCTGCTGGATCTGATGGACAGACAGCTCTAACTTCTCCGGCTTTGCATTCTGTGTACGGCTCAGCACGATCGTGGTGGCATTCTCGATCTGGTTATTGAAAAACTCGCCGAAGGCTTTCATCTGTTTGGAAACCTTCATGGCGTTGGCAACCGTCACCAGGGCGTTCAGCTTCACATCCCCGTAGTCCCCTTCCATCTTTTTGACAGAACTCATTACATCGGAAAGCTTGCCCACGCCGGAGGGCTCGATCAGAATCCGGTCCGGATGGTAGGTCTCGATCACCTCTTTTAAGCTCCTGCTGAAATCTCCCACCAGGGAACAGCAGATGCAGCCGGAATTCAGCTCCCGGATCTCAATCCCGGAATCCTTCAAAAATCCGCCGTCGATGCCCACTTCCCCATACTCATTCTCTACCAGGACGACCTTTTCGCCGCTGAAAACCTCCTCCAGCATTTTCTTGATCAGAGTCGTCTTGCCTGCTCCTAAAAATCCGGAAACAATATCAATCTTTGTCATGCTTCTTCCTTCTTTCTGTTTTACCTGTATCCTGTTTTGCCGCGCTTTTTACAGACACAGCCCCGCCTGTTTTCTGACGCAGCGCAGCATCCTGTTTACGCTGACTAACAGTTTACGGCGCAATGCGGAAAATGTCAAGCCCGCCGGGAGTCCCATTTTTTCTCTGCCCAGCCGGATCAGGCCCACTGCATTTCATATAATTTTTTATAAATTCCGCCCCGCTCCAGCAGCTGCCTGTGGGTGCCGCTCTCCTCGATCCCGTTATCGGTCAGCACTAAAATCCGTTCCGCGTTGCGGATGGTGGAAAGACGGTGGGCGATCACGAAGGTGGTCCGGTTTTTCGCCAGCTTTTCCAGGGAATCCTGCACGACCTTTTCACTCTCGTTATCCAGGGCGGAGGTAGCCTCGTCAAAAATCAGGATGGGCGGGTTTTTCAGGAACACCCGGGCAATGGAAAGCCGCTGCTTCTGGCCGCCGGAAAGCTTCACGCCCCGCTGTCCGATATCGGTATCGTATCCGTCCGGGAAGCTCATGATAAACTCATGGGCGTTGGCCTCCTTCGCCGCCTCGATCACTTCCTCCCGGGTAGCGTCCGGCTTGCCGTAGCTGATATTCTCCAGGATCGTACCTGCGAACAGATATACATCCTGCTGCACAATGCCGATCTGGCTGCGCAGATCCTTCAGCTTCAGTCTGCGGATATCCCGGCCGTCCACTAAAATCCGGCCTTCGCTCACATCATAAAAGCGGGGGATCAGGCTGCAGAGGGTACTTTTCCCGGCGCCGGAGCTTCCCACCAGGGCAATATATTCTCCCGCTTTCACGGAAAGATCCACATGGTTTAACACCATCTGGTCGCTGTCCGCATAGTGGAAGCTGACGTCCTCAAAAGCGATATCCCCCTTCACATCCTTCAGCGGCAGGGCGTCCGGCTGATCCTGGATATCCGGTTCCACCGACATCATCTCCATAAACCGCTCAAATCCGGAGTAGCCGTTCTGGAACTGCTCCGTAAAATCGATCAGCGTCTTGATGGGCTCCGTAAACACGTTGATATATAAAAGGAAAGTCACCAGGTCGGTAATAGAGCCGGTGCCCCGGGTGATCATCACGCCTCCCGCCATGATCACTACCACCGTAATGGCCATGGTAAAGGCGGTCAGCCCTCCCTGATAGCCGCCCATATAGCGGTAGCTGTTTTTCTTTGCCTCCAGGAAGCCGTTATTTCCTTTTTTGAACTTTTCATTTTCCACATCCTCGTTGGCGAAGGATTTCACCACGCGGATTCCCGACAGGTTATCCTCGATCTGGCTGTTGATATCGGCGATCCTGATCCGGTTCATGCGAAACGCCTTCTTCATTTTCCGGTTAAAAATGTAGGCGTAAACCAGCATAAACGGCACCAGCGCAAAAGCCGCCAGCGTCAGCCGCGGGCTGATTCCCATCATGATCACAAAAGCGCCGATGATCTTGATAATGGAAATGACAATATTCTCCGGCCCGTGATGCAGAAGCTCCGTGATGTCAAACAGATCCGAGGTGATCCGGGACATCAGCTGCCCCACCTTCTGCTCGTCATAGAAGGTAAACGACAGCTTCTGGTAATGGCCGAAAATCTCCGCCCGCATATCGTACTCGATCTTCGCCCCCATCACATGGCCGTAATTTCCAATAAAGTAATTGCAGTACATCTGCCCGGCGATCAAAATTAGCAGGATGATCCCCAGCCGCATAATAGTCTGGAACGCCTGGCCGCTCTCACGGTAGATCACCTCCGATGTAATAAAACGCACCACCAGCGGCACGATCAGGGACACCGCCGCCGCTCCCAGGGCAAAAAACATGTCCGCCATGAAAATCCCCAGATAGGGTTTATAATAAGAGAGCATTTTTCTCAGATTTTTCTTCATCATGCACCGTCCTTTCCATTGATATCCCACATTACGGGTTACTGCTCATATTCCGACGCATCAGACAGGAAACGTCTGACGCCGGCCGGAACAGTAACCATTATAGTACATATTTTTGAAGAAAAATCAAGTGTTTCTGTCTGTCCGAAATTGTGTTACTATAAAGTCAGCAGAAATCCTTACAGGGATATGTATGGCCATTCGGCCAATAACATGGAAAGGAGCTTGTATATGACACCGAAACAACAATACTATGAAAACGCTGCCAACACCATCTTAAAGACCTTTGAAAAAAGGGGATTTGAGGGCTGCTACTGCGCCACAAAAGAAGAGGCGGCCGAAAAGGCCATGTCCTATGTGAAGCCCGGCATGTCCGTTTCCTTCGGCGGAAGCATGACGCTGGCCGAGTGCGGATTTACAGACGCACTGAAGGCCAGGACAGACATTACCCTCTTAGACAGAGGCCAGGCGCAGACCCCGGAGGAGGTGACAGAGATCTATCACAGGGCTCTGTCCTGCGACTGCTATTTTATGAGCACCAACGCCATCTCCATGGACGGACAGTTGGTAAACACAGACGGCACCGGCAACCGGGTAGCCGCCCTGATCTACGGGCCAAAAAACGTAATCCTCGTTGTGGGCATGAATAAGGCCGCCGCCACATTGGAGGATGCGCAGACCCGCGTGAAAGCGCTGGCCTCTCCGCCCAACTGCATCCGTCTGGACCGGAAAACGCCCTGCGCCGCCACCGGCGTCTGTCATGACTGCTTCGGACCGGACTGTATCTGCAGTCAGACCGTCATCACGAGACGCAGCGCCATCCCCGGACGGATCAAGATCATCTTAGTCGGAGAAGAGCTGGGATATTAACGACAGCAGGAAAGCTGCCGCGGGAATGGTTTCCTGACCATTTCCGCGGCAGCTTTCAGAACCAAATGCATAAGAATAAAAAATATCCGTGTCACTGAAATGTGACATTAGCGGGAATCACTTCGTTTTTTGAGGGGTAATCAGGTGTGGTATTTTTCAATCATACATTCGTGTCTCTTCGTCTGTCTGTTGTAATTGATCCCTACCAGCAGCATACAGTCCATGTATTCCTCCAATGCACCGGCGTAATTTTTATCTTTGATTTGCTGAATTGCCCCCTGAGCGGACTGATCCCATTTCAGTTCTACGATCATGGCTGGCTTGCGGGTATACCTTCTGGGAATAAATGCTATATCAGCAAAACCTTTTCCTGTGGAGCATTCCCGGATCAGTATATAATCCTTCCGGGCTGTGTAATATGCGATCGTTATCACACAGCTTAATGCGGCCTCATTGTTATACGATAAGATAGATGTGCTGGCCATATGGGTTTTGTCTAATTCTTCCGCTACAATATCTGCTTCCTGCCGGATCGTTGCGTCCAGAAGTTTATCTGATGCCTTCAAGGCAGACGATACGCCTTCCCAGCTGCTGAACTCTACGGAATTTCTGAATTCATCCGCAACTTCCTGATTGGGAATATGGATTTCTTTCTTTTCTGAATCATAAGCAAGATATCCCAGGTGGATCAAAAGGGTCAATACATCATCTTTTCCGTTTATATTCAGCATATCATTTTGGAAAGTGCGCGTATTAATTTTGCAGCGTATCCCACCCAACATGGACACAATTGCGTCTTTCAGCCCATCCAGATCCATATCTATATAGTATTTTAAGGATTCGTAAGTTTCTGTTTCTGTCCAGTAATCTCCGAACTCATGGTTTTTGATTGCCTGAATAATGGAGTTTGGGCTGTAAACGGAAGTCATTTTACGAAAGGAATATCCATCATACCAATTTTGGGCCTCATCAAAATCCAGATGATATTTTTCACAGAGCTCTTTTACTTCTGCTTCGGTAAATCCCACATATTCCGCAAGTCCCTGCGGCTGTATCATGGTATATTCCTGGAAATCCGTTAAGGCAGATTGTGTCCCGTATTTTTTGATCGGGAGAATACCCGTCATATATGCCGCCTCGATCATTTTGTCTGTCTGGCTGCTTTTAAAGAGTCCGCGGAGAAGCTGCAGATATTCTTTCTGAAGATCAACATCAGCCTTTGCTTCCCGAAAAAGCGCATCCCACTCATCAATGATGATAATAAACTTATCTCCGGTTGCGTCGCTGATATCGCTCAGGGCAAGGGGAAGAGATCGGGACTCTCTGGTTGCGGCAGGGAATTCCTCTGCTAATTCTCTGATAACTTCTTTTTGCAGGTATTTTACAGTTTCCGCCATGTGTTCCACAGTGGAAATAAACCATGTGATGTCAAGGTAAATCACGGGATACTGATTCAGGTGCGTTGTAAAATCGTCAGAGGATGCAATGTACAGATCCTGGAACAGTTCCCTGGAATTACAGCTTCTGTCGTAATACGCACACAGCATCTGTGTCGCAAATGATTTTCCAAACCGCCTTGGCCTGCTTACGCAGATCAGTTTATCCTTGGTTCCCAGTGTGCGGTTTACATATTCAATCAGGCCTGTTTTGTCCACGTACAGTCCCCTGCGTATAGACTGAAAGCCTGCATTTCCCAAATTCAGATATCTGCTCAATTTTGCCTTCTCCCTTCTGCGGATACCGGTGTCTGATACAATTATAGGCGAATTGTCCGGAAAAGTAAACCAGATGTGGAAATGGAGGAGGATGAAAAGGTGCTCCGAACCAGAAAAATCCCCCGCCGGATTCTTATGCAAGCATAGATCCGGCGGGGGATTTTTCTGGTTCGGTGAGCTGGAGGGCTACATCTTCTCCGGCGCTTCAAATCCGAGGATATGGATCCCGGTTTCAAGAGTTGCTTTGGCTAATTCAAGGAGACGGATGTAGCCGGCCTGGACGGTATCATCCTCTTCCGCCATGATCTTCGTTCCATGGTAGAAGCGATTGAATGCATTGGCAAGCTCATAGATGTAGGCGCAGATTTTGTGGGGCGCGATTTCCTCAAAAGCGTTCTCCATCACGCTGTTCCATCTGGACAGCACCAGCATCAGGTCTTTTTCTTCTGCGGTTTTCGCAGGAAGGATGGATTTTCCCTCCGCGCATTTTCCGGCAGCGGCATATTTTTTCAGGATGGATTTCATCCGCACAATGGTATACAGGATATACGGGCCGGTATTGCCCTCAAAAGCAATGAAGCGGTCGATATCAAAAATATAATCCTTGGACGCCTGGTTGGAGAGGTCGCCGTATTTCAGGGCGGAAAGTCCCACCATTTTGGCGATTTCACGGGCTTCGCCCTCGCTGATCTCCCGGTTCTCCATGATCCGGGCAAATACTGCCTCGTTGATATCGGCGATCAGATGCTCCAGTCGCATGACGCCGCCATCCCTGGTTTTAAAGGGCTTCCCGTCTTTGCCGTTCATGGTGCCGAAACCGATATGGATCATTTTGGTCTCCGGCTTCACATACCCGGCCTTTTTCGCCACACGGAATACCTGGGTAAAATGCAGCTGCTGGCGCTTATCCGCCACATAAATATATTCCATCGGCGCATACAGCTTCTCCCGCTCCAGGATCGTCCCCAGGTCTGAGGTGGCATAGAGCGCCGCGCCGTCCGATTTCCGGATGATGCAGGGAGGCAGCTCTTTGGAATCATCTTCCCGGGCAATATCCACCACCAGGGCTCCCTGGCTCTCGTAAGCCAGCCCCTTCTCCTGAAGATCCGCGATCAGCCCCGGGATATAGGGATCCGCATCGCTCTCCCCCTTCCAGAGGTCAAATTCCACATTCAGGTTGCCGTAGTTTTTCTTCAGATCCGCCACGGACACGTCCATGATATGCTTCCAGATCGCCCGGAACGGAGCATACCCGTTCTGCAGCTTCAGGGTCGCCTGGTGCGCCCGCTCCCGAAAGTCCCCGTCCACCTTGGACTTCGCACTGGCCGCCGGATAGATCTCCTCTAACTCCCCGATCGTAAACGGGGCTTCCTCCGGATATTCCCCGCTGTAGCTCTCATCAAAATAAACCAGCTCCGGCTTCCGGTCCCGGAGCTCCTCAATGATCAGTCCCATCTGCAGACCCCAGTCCCCCAGATGAACGTCGCCGATCATGTGGTAGCCCATAAAACGTCCCATCCGCTTGATGGCTTCGCCGATGACCGCGGAACGCAGATGTCCCACATGGAGCGGCTTCGCCACATTGGCCCCGCCATAATCCACGATCATGGTCTCGCCGTGTCCGGCCGGCTCCACGCCCAGCCTCTCATCCGCCTGCATCCGGTTCATATAGTCTGCCAGGTAATCTTCCGACAGCTTCAGGTTCAGGAAACCGGGTTTCACGGAATCCACAGAGGAAAACATCCCGTTCCCCTGCAGCGCGGCCGCCACCTGATCCGCGATCAGAAATGGAGCCTTTTTATACTGTTTGGCCGCCGCCATCGCCCCATTGCACTGGAACTCACAGAGATCCGGGCGGTTGGACAATGTCACCTTCCCGTACTGCTCCTCATATCCGGCCCCGGCAAACGCCTTCGTCACTTCTATGGAAATCAGATCCAATAATTTCTGCATACTGTACTCCCTTCACGCCCTGCCCGGATACGGCGGCGCCGCCTCCGGCAGATCTCATTGATTCATTCTTATCCTGTCTGTATTTGTTAGGCTTTCCCATCATACCACCTTTTTTCTTCCTCTTCAAGATTGAAAAAAGGCGCGGAACCCTGAGATCTCCGCGCCCTGCAGGAAAATTTCCCATCATACAGAAAAAGGCCGCCGCCTGCTGCGCGGCCCCGGCCAGGTTATATCATATATTATATCTGATTTTGCCCGAAAATGAATTGACCTTTTCCGGAAAAAGGCTTACAATAAAACCATATCAAACAGATAGGAGGTAAACTGACTATGGCAGATAAATTTTATGCCAAGGGTCCGGGAAACAACGGCTATATCAAGAACTTAGAAGTTCTTTCCTTCTGCGGCTGGGATAACAAGAGCGCGGCGTTCCAGATGCAGCTCTATAAGACCGAAGAAGGAAAATACTATATCTACGGTTCTGGTTTCGGCGGCATCAAAGGCGCCAGCGTTGTGATCGCCGAGGTAACGGATCCTGAAAATCCCAGGTTTGTAAACCGGCTGTTCGCATGCGACCCGGAGGAATATCCCACCACCACCATCTCCAAGGTTCAGGTGGCGGAGGACAAGCTGATCTGCGCCATGACCGCAGGCTCCGGCCCGGACGCGCTGGTAGACCAGGGAGACGGGAAACCGGTAAAATCCCTGACAGGTATTTACATTTACTCCCTGAAAGAGGATCCGGAGAACCCGAAGTTCCTGGGATACTGGGACTGCGGAGTTCCGAATTCCATCGGCGTACACCGTTTCATGTACAATGGAGGCCCTTACTGCTACCTTTCCTGTGAGGCAGAGCGTTTTGAGGGCATGATCATGCGGATCGTGGATATCTCAGATCCGGCCAACCCGAAAGAGGTGGGCAACTGGTGGTCCCCGGAGCAGTTTGTAGACGGATATCCGGGCAGAACCGTAGACCATTCCGCTCCCCACGTTCCTTCCTTCATGGACAAGGGCTGGATGCACGGACCGCCATTCCGCCGGGACGACGGCATCATGGTATGCGGCTACTGCGGCGACGGCCTCTATGTGCTGGACACCACGGATGTGACCCGGCCGAAATGCCTGGGCAACCTGAAATTCATGCCTGCATTCTCCAGCCATCTGGCAGGAGCGCGTACCCACACAGCCCTTCCGCTGCCGGGACGGGATCTGGTGGTTGTGACCAACGAGGGCGAGCGGTTCCAGTTCTTCCCGAAGGGATCCATCAAGGAAGCGCAGGCTATGAACAACCTGCACATGGTTGACATCAGCGACCCCACAAAACCCACCCTGATCGCAGAGTTCCCGTATCCGGAGGTTCCCGAGGACTTCCCGTACCCGAACTTCAACGTGATGAACTTGGAGTGCCAGGGACCTTTCGGCCCCCACAACCTGCATGAGCCCATGAGCCACAAGCCCTGGCTGGAGCAGAGAGGCGATCTGGTGTACTGCTGCTACTTCGCAGCCGGTCTGCGGATCTTCGATGTATCCGACCAGTACTACATCAAGGAGCTTGCATACTTTATCCCGCCTAACCCCAACAAGACCAGCGAGGAGTCCTTCTTCCCCGGTCTGCCGGGTCCGAGAAACGCCATGACAGAGGATTGCTGCGTGGACGACAGAGGATATATCTATGTGACCTGCTTTGACGACGGATTCTATATCCTGAAA
Organism: uncultured Lachnospiraceae bacterium; assembly: GCA_944380065.1. GTDB lineage: Bacteria > Bacillota > Clostridia > Lachnospirales > Lachnospiraceae > Eubacterium_I. The sequence goes on along the minus strand of CALWGM010000089.1, from coordinate 9,322 downwards.
AAGACGATTGACATGTAAATGACAGCATGAAAAGGGAGAGGCTGCCGCACGGATGCATTCCGTGCGCGCAGCCTCTCCTTCTCTGTAAAAACGATACTGTCAGGGCGCTTCGCCTGCTACAAAATACTGATGAAAAACTCCACGGCGCAGATCCCGATAAACAGCCACATCCCCACATTGCCGAACAGATATCCGGCCATGGTCTGGGACGGGGCGCTGTATTCCCCGGGATTAAAATGCAGCCGTCGGATGGAGGTCAGCAGCTTCACCAGGCCGATGATCACCAGTACCAGCATCACCATGGCGAACAGCACGTACAGCATCAGGACCCCCATATTTTCCATCAGATACTGCTCCGCCGCCAGAGGATTGTTCAGGCTGTCCAGCAGGGTTTCCAGATCCAGGTTCCGCAGCAGCGACGCCGAGAGAAAACCGTTAAAAAAGTTCACCGCCATATGGAGCGATATGCTGTACCAGATCTTTCCGGTGCGGATATAGACATAAGCCAGCACACAGCCAACGCCAAACGCGTAAAATACCTGATAGAAATTCCCGTGGAACAGGCCGAACAACAGCCCGGACAGCAGGATCGCCGTCTTATCCCCGAACACGATTGCCCGGTCGATCAGGATCTTGCGGAAAAACAGTTCCTCCAAAACCGGCGCTAAAAGCACACTGAAAACAAAGGTATACGCCAGATTCCCGGTGGTCATCATCTCCTGCAGGCTAAACTCCACACTCCGGGACGCGGCTTCCCCGATCATGGTGGAGATAAAATTCCCCAGAAGATTGCCCGCATACATCACGCAGATGCAGATACAGAACGCTGAAACCCAGTTTCCCGGCGACATCTTTTTCTGGAACAGCTCTCTTCCCGGCAGCCGTTTCATCACTTTGGCACAGACCGGCATCCCCACCAGATACATGGGAAGCAGGGACAGCACCCAGGTCATCAAAGGACGGTAATAAACCCGGGGAGCCGCTGCCGCCAGCACAAAGGCCAGCAGATAGCTGACGCCCAGCGACACAACCGTCAACAGGAAATAGGCGGTCCCGATCCGTAAAAATATTTTCTTCTGTGTCATACACATTCCTCCTGTCTGACTGTCACAGACTCAGCAGCTTCTGGATCTTCTGCCGGATCCGCTGCAGTGAATTATCAATGGACTTTTCCGTTTTCCCCATCCGGGCGGCGATCTGCCGGTAATTCATCCCCTCTAAACAGTACTCAAAAACTTCCCGTTCCATCCGGCTCAATCCTGCCCGGATCTGTTCCAGCACGTCCGCCATGGTCTCCCGGTCGATCACCATCTGCTCCGGGTTCATATCGTTGGCGGCAAATGCCCGCCAGAACGGCAGGGAATCCCCCTCCGCCTCCGCTGCGGAAAGCGGCACATAAGAATTCAGCGGCCCATGCTTTTTGCGCGCGGCCGCCTGGATCGCCGTATACAGCTGACGGTTGATACACAGCTCCGCAAACGAATAGAAACTCCCCACCTGTTCGTCGTAATCGCGGATCGCTTTAAACAGGCCGATCATTCCCTCCTGGATCAGGTCTTCCGAGTCGCCGCCCAGAAGGAACAGGGCGTTGGCCCGCTTTCTCACCAGATATTTGTATTTTTCCAGCAGGTAATCCATCACCGGATCCTCCCCCTGCCGGAGCAGGCGGATCAGCTGTATATCATTCAGTTCTGTATAGGGCACGGTATGTTCTTTCATCTGGACATCCTCTGCCGGACGATCTCATAAGCCAGCACCCCGGCGGCCACCGATGCGTTCAGGGAATCAATATCCCCGCGCATGGGAATGGATGTGACAAAATCACAGCTTTCCCGCACCAGCCTGCTGACTCCCTCGCCCTCGTTTCCGATCACCAGGCCGATGGGCCCGGTCAGGTTCTGGCGGTACATCAGTTCCCCGTCCATATCCGCACAGACAAACCACAGTCCCTGTTCTTTCAGCTCCTTCATCACAGCCGCCAGGTTTGTCACCTTCGCCACCGGCGTATAGTTCAGGGCTCCCGCGGAAGCCTTCGCCACCGTGGCGGTCAGTCCCACGGCCCTGCGCTTCGGGATGATCACGCCGTGCGCTCCGGCCAGGTTGGCCGTACGGATGATGGCGCCCAGGTTATGCGGATCCTCAATGCCGTCCAGGAGGATCAGGAAGGGATCCTCTCCCTTCTTTCTGGCGCTCTCCAGGATCTCCTCCACCGCCGCATAGCGGTAAGCCGCAGCCAATGCAATGACTCCCTGATGTTTCCTGGTCTCCGACATCTGATCCAGACGCTCCTTCGAGACAAAAGTCACCAGCGTATCTGTCTTTTTCGCCTCCCGCACAATGGAGCGCACCGGGCCGTCCTGGCATCCGTCCAGCACATACAGCCGGTCTATGGTTTTTCCGGAACGCAGCGCTTCCAGTACCGCGTTGCGTCCCTCTATTGTCAGTTCTTCCTGATTCATATCCTTTTCATTCCTTTTCCAAAACAGATCCGCAGATCAGGGCTCATGCCTCTGCCTCCGGCATATTTCCTGTCCGCGCAGCCTCATCCGCGCCGACCCCCGCCAGTCCCGTATTCACCAGCTCCAGCAGCCGGTCAAACTGGTCGGTCAGGTACAGATACCCCAGCAGAGCCTCGAATCCTGTGGCCCGGCGGTAATCTCCCATGGTGGCGTTTTTGGCCATCGTCGGCGATTTTGCATTCCTCCCCCGGCGGTAATAATCCTCTTCCTCTTCCGTCAGAACAGGGAGCAGGAACTCCATCATTTCCGACTGGGTATGCGCCTTGACCAGATGGCTGGTATGCTGATGCAGCTGGCTGGCCCTGGTATTCCCATGCCCGACAATGATCGAACGGATCACAAGATCATAGATCCCGTCGCCGATATAGGCCAGTGTCAGGGGGGAATAGGTCCGGATATCCACATCGCGGATCTGAAAGTATCTTTTGATCTGTCCAAAGATCTCTGTCTGTACGCCTAAGCTCTCTTCCATGTAACTCCTTCTCTGGTATCCTTTAACATGATCCCCATGGCGGCCAGCTGATCCCGGATCTCATCTGCCCGGGCAAAATTCTTTGCTTTTCTGGCTTCCTGCCGCTCGGCGATCAGCTTTTCGATCTCCTCATCCAGAACTTCCTCTTCCTTCTCAATGATGATCCCCAGCACATCGCAGAGTGTGCCGAGACGTCCGTAAAGGGCGTCCGCGTAAGCCCTGCTGCTGTCCCCGGAAGCGGTGGTATTGCAGAACTTCACCAGCTCAAACACTGCGGAAACCGCGTCTGCCGTATTGAAATCATCATCCATGGACTCCTCAAACTTTTGCACATACTGCCCGCTCTGCGCAAACAGCTGCTGCTCTTCCTCTGTCATCTCCCCGGAAGCGCTGGCGGAGAGCCGCTTTAAATGCTCCGCCGCAGTCAGGATCCGCTCCAGGCCGTTCCCGGCCGCCTCCATCAGCTCCGCGCCGAAGTTTAAGGGGCTTCTGTAATGGGCGGAAAGCATAAAGAAACGCAGCACCTGCAGGTCGTACTTCTCGCCGATCTCCCGCACCGTAAAGAAATTCCCCAGGGACTTGGACATCTTTTTATTATCAATATTCAGAAAGGCGTTGTGCAGCCAGTATTTCGCAAAGGGTCTGCCGTTGGCCGCCTCGCTCTGGGCGATCTCGTTCTCATGGTGGGGGAAAATCAGATCCTCCCCGCCTGCGTGGATATCGATCTCATCGCCAAGGTATTTTTTCGCCATCACGGAGCACTCGATATGCCAGCCCGGTCGCCCCTGGCACCAGGGAGACTCCCAGTAAGGCTCCCCTTCCTTTTTCGGTTTCCAGAGCACGAAATCCAGCGGATCCTCCTTCAGCTCCCCGGTCACCTGGATATCGCGGTGGCCGGACTGCAGGTCGTCAATATTCTTGCCGGAAAGCTTGCCGTAATCGGCAAACATTCTGGTCCGGTAATATACGGTGCCGTCCTCCGCCGCATAGGCATAGCCTTTCCGGATCAGGTCTGAGATCATCTCCAGCATCCCCGGGATCTCCTGCGTGGCCAGGGGATGGACGGTGGCAGGCTTCACATTCAGGTCCGCCATATCCTTTTTGCACTCGGCAATGTAGCGTTTTGCCACTTCCTCCGCGGGGATTCCCTCCTCCACAGCCTTTTTGATAATCTTATCGTCCACGTCGGTAAAGTTGGAAACATAGTTCACCTGATACCCTTTATATTCCAGATAACGCCGCACCGTATCAAAAACAATCATCGGGCGTGCGTTGCCGATATGGATATAATTATATACCGTAGGGCCGCAGACATACATGCTGACCTGCCCCTCGCAAAGCGGAACGAACTCTTCTTTTTTCCTTGTCAACGTATTATATAACTTCATTTTATCTCCCGCGGGATGCCCCGCGCTCCTTTCCGGTTCTCTCTACTTTTCATGTTTGGCGAAAACGGCCGCCGCGATCTCGTTCATCTGATCCATCTTCTCCTCAATGTCCAGCACCAGGAAGAACTGATTGACTGCCCGGTACAGATTCTGGCGCTCATAGGAAAAATCAAAAATATTCTGGTCGCCGTTTAAGTAATCCACCAGATAGCGGATCCCCTTCTCCATCGCCATCAGCCAGACGCTGTAGCCGATCACTTCCTTCTCCTTCGGCGTCAGCACCCGCGCCATCTCATCCGCGTATCCCTGCAGATGGGAACGGAACATGTTCAGGTCAATCTCAATATCGCCTGTCCGCTCATCCTCTCCCAGGGTGGCCGCGCCTGCGCGGACAGAATCCCCGAAATCCAGGGTGGAAACGCCGGGCATCACCGTATCCAGGTCTATCAGACAGATGGCCTTTTTGCTGTCCGGATCCACCAGGATGTTGCTGTAGTGGGCGTCATTGTGAGTCACCCGCAGGGGGATCTGGCCGGCGTCCACCGCTTCCTTGAGCCGGTAAAGCCGCTCGGAACGCTCCAGCACAAACTGGATCTGCTCCTGGCAGTCGGAAGTCCTGAAGCAGATATCCGCCCGCACGGCGTCCAAAAGGCGTCTCACCACCGCCTTCATATCATGCAGCCTCGGAACTGTGTAGGAGAGCTGACGGACGTCGAAGTCCCGCATCCGTCTCTGGAACTGTCCCAGAATACGTCCCAGCTCATAGGCCTCCTCCCGGTTTTTCGGTTTCTTCATCTCCTCGCCGGAACAGATCATCCGGTACAGCCGGAAATAACTGCCGGTCTCAGACTGCAGCAGCTGGTTGCCTGCCTTCGTGCGGATGAAGGTCAGCGTCTCCAGATCCGGATCCCGGCCTTCCTTCTCAATCACATCCCGCAGATACTCCGTCACCAGGAACAGGTTGTTCATGACCTCTGTGGGGTATTTGAACACAAAATGGTTCATCTCCTGCAGCACATAGTTCTTTCCGCCGCACACAATCTCAAAGGTATGGTTGACGGTTCCGTGTCCCAGGGGCTTTACCTCCGTAATCTCCCCGTCAATCTGGAATTTACTGATAATGTCCTGATATCTGATCATGATCCTTCCTCCCTGGCGCCCGCGCCGCATCCGGCACAGAATCCGCATTCTGCCTGGCTGTCCCCTACTGCCACGCTGCTTTCATAAATGGTGGACAGCAGGCAGACCGCCTGGGCTGCGATCCCCTCTTCCCTGCCGGTAAAACCCAGATGCTCCTCGGTCGTAGCCTTTACATTTACCTGGCTCCTGTCGATCCCAAGCGTATCCGCAATCCTGCGCTCCATCTCCTCAATATAGGGCCGCAGCTTCGGGCGCTGGGCAATCACGGTGGCGTCAATATTCTCTATCACATAGGAACACTCCTCCAACAGCCCGCCCACATGCGCCAGCAGCTTCAGGCTGGAAATCCCGCGGTACCGCTCATCGGTATCCGGGAAATGCTTTCCGATATCCCCGAGGGCTGCCGCGCCCAGCAGCGCGTCCATCACTGCGTGGAGCAGGACATCTGCATCCGAATGCCCCAAAAGTCCCAGGGTATGGGGGATCTCCACCCCGCCCAGGATCAGCTTCCTGCCTTCTGTCAGCTTATGCACATCATAGCCCATGCCGACTCTCATATCAAACACCTCCGGATTCGCACTTTGATGTTAGTGTATCACACTTTTCCGGTCAGGTCACTGATTTTTTTTATGTATTGACTTTTTCCGCGATTTGTGTTCTATATGGAAATGAGGTGAGTGTTTTGAATCTGAAATCTTTAAAACCGGCCGTCAAAAAGGCCGTTATGCCTACCATCGTATCGACCCTGATCTTTTTTCTGACCTATTTCGTGTTTGGCGCGGAGAACTCCATGATCGCCCCTTTTGCCACGCTGATCTTTCTCCGTTTCCGCAGCATGCACAGGAATTACGGGTGCATCATAAAAAATTACGTGGTTTTTACCGCCATAGCCGTCCTGACTTTTTTTGCCGTGCAGACCCTGACTCTGTGCGTCGTCATCAACGGTCTGGCGCTTTTCTGGATTGCCTATATCCTGATTGACGAATATGATCCCGTCAATTATTTCCCTCTGGGTATGGCGCTGATCTTTTTCCAGATCGCCCCGGCAGATACCGCCCCGGATCTTCTCCGGCGGCTTGGCGCCCTGGCGGTCACCTTCCTGATCATCGTGCTGTTTGTCCTGATCCCGGCAAAACTCACCCCCGCCAGGTATCCGGTGCGCGACCTGATCAGCGAGGGATTTTCCATCTGCCGCCGCCAGCTGGATCTGTGCAGCCTGTCGGACGGTTCCCGGCCGGATCCCGGAGAGATGGACAGCCTGCACCGGGAGCTTCGGGATGCCAGTCTGGCATGCAGCAGGGAAATCTACGCCTACAACCGGTCCAGCCTGCTCCCCAGGGGAAAGATCAACTGGTACTGCCATTTTATCCTGGTTTTCCAGGTGATCAATTACTACACCCGTCATCCTGAGCGGGAACTGCGCGGCCGGAAAGCGGAACAGCTTTATGATACGTTCTTCCGTGAATTTCATACAACAGCGCCCACAAGAGATTTCCGGCGCATGCATTTCCGGCTGCGCCGGCCGGATCTGCGCAGCTTCCGGCTGCGCTTTGCCCTGCGGCAGGTGATCACCGTGACCCCCTGCCTGATTTTCGCCTGGGTCAGCCAGCTGCCGAATATTTACTGGCTCGTCATTTCCGTGTTTTTTATGATGATCCCCTTTACCGACCATACCATGAGCCGCGTCCGTCAGAGGGTGGGCGGAACCCTGGCCGGCATTGTGATCTGCCTGGTGCTGTTCTCCTTTTTCCCCGGCTTTCCCGCCCGGGTGGCGCTCATGATACTGGCCAATTTCCTGATCTACGGGGCAAACGGCTACGGCCCGACGGTGGCCTATATCACCTGTTCCGCCCTGGCGCTGCAGACGCTGGACGGCAGCCTGATCCCGGTACTGGCGGAGCGGCTGATCTATACCCTGACAGGCGGCGGGATCGCCCTGCTGGCCAACTACCTGATTTTCCCGATCCGCCTGAAAAACCAGTGCGCGTATCTGATGGAAATGCTGATCTCCATCCGCGGGGAAATCACCGATGTGCTGGCCCGGACAGCCGCCGGAAGTGAGACCCGCCGGTTCCAGATCGACCAGCGCATCATCAAATCCTATCTGATCTTTAAACGTCTGGAACATATGCAGGAAACCATGCCGGAAAAGGACAGAATTTCCGGATACCGGGAGTTTGAACGGGAGCACATTGATTTTATGGCGGAATGTCTGTCCAAATATCTGCTTTAAGCGACTGTTTTTTCCTGGATTTTACATAATTTTTATTTTTTCCTTACAATAGAGAGACAAAATTCGTTTCTCCTGCTAAAATAGAAAACGGTTTGCCAGGGCACACCAGGGAGGAAAGAATATGTCGCTCGTAGAAATTTTTGCTTTATTAGGAGGAGTCGGCCTGTTTCTGTTCGGTATGACGATCATGTCCACCGGGCTGAAAAATGCCTGCGGCGAGAACCTGCAGGGGATTCTGGAAAAGGCCACCAAAAATAAATTCATCGCCGTACTGGTGGGTATGGGCATGACGATGCTGATCCAGAGCTCGTCCGCCACAGACGTGATGGTCATCGGTTTTGTAAACTCCGGCATGATGACGCTGGCCCAGGCCATCGGCGTCATCATGGGCGCCAACATCGGTACCACCATCACGGCGTGGATCGCCTCGCTCGGGAGTCTGGACGTCTCCGTCTTCCTGCTCCTCTTTGCCGTCGTCGGTGTGTTCATGAAGATGCTCTCCAAACGCGAGAACATCAAGCTCATCGGCGATACGCTGACGGGCATCGGCCTCGTGTTTGTGGGCCTCTCCGTCATGTCGAGCGCGATGGATCCCGACCTGCATCCCGAGATGATGAGCGTCATCAAACAGGCGCTCGAAGTCGTCAAAAATCCCTTCCTTCTCCTTCTCATCGGCGCAGTGGCGACGGGCATCATCCAGTCCTCTTCGGCGGTCACGAGTATCGTCGTCGTCCTTGCGACGAGCGGCGTGCTCATCGGCGGCACGGGCGACGGCGTCTACTACGTCGTCATCGGTTCCAACATCGGTACCTGCGTGACGGCGCTCCTTTCTTCCATCGGCGCGCAGCCCAATGCAAGGAGAGCGGCCATCATCCACCTTCTCTTCAACTGCTTCGGCGCCGTCATCTTTACGATCTTCCTTCTGTGCTGGGGCTGGTTCGGCACTTCCTTCCAGGATGTCGTCCTGAACGTCATCTTCCCCGAGAACTATCAGTTCCAGATCGCCTTCTTCCACACGCTGTTCAACGTGACCTGCACCATCCTTTTCCTTCCCTTTGCGAAGGGCTTCGTGTGGCTTGCGAACAACCTGCTGCGCAGCAAGAAGGGGGAGGCTTCGCCCGAGGAAGAGCTCATCGCGCATCCCGACGAGCGCCTTCTGCGCAATCCTTCCGTCGGTCTTGCCTATCTCTATCAGGAGACGGGCAAGGTGTTCGCCTTCTCGATGGACACGCTCGACAGGGCATTCAACGCCTTCCTTGCGAAGGATACTTCCGTTTCCCAATCGATCAACGAGCGCAACGGCGAGATCGCGCAGATGAGCCGTCAGGAAGTTGCTTATCTCGTCAAACTGTCTGCGAACTCTCTCGTCATGGAGGAAGAAAAGACCATCTCTTCCCTCCACTATGTATTGAATGACATCGTGCGTATCGGCGAATTGGCCGATAACGTCACCAAATATACCGGGCATTATGTGAATGACGGGCTGCATTTCTCCTCCGAGTTTTTGGAGATGCTCAAGGAGATGTACGCGAAGATCCAGAAGCTCTACGGCCTCTCCCGCGAAGCCTTT
>CALWGM010000088.1 GCA_944380065.1 uncultured Lachnospiraceae bacterium | reverse complement strand
CCGGGAAGGAAATGTGACAGAAGAAGCATTGCGGGAAGCCGCGAAGGCAGCGTCCGGACACAAAATTGCAGTGGTGGTGGCCGGACTGCCGGAAGCTTATGAGTCTGAGGCTCTGGACCGGGAGCATATGAGACTGCCCGAAGGCCATAACCGCATGATTGAGAGAGTTGCGGAGACAAATCCCGATACCGTGGTTATCCTGTTGGGCGGAGGCCCCATGGAACTTCCCTGGGAGAAGGATGTGAAGGGAATTCTTTATATGGGACTTCCCGGACAGGCAGCAGGGGAGGCGGCATATCATCTGCTGACAGGACAGGCCGTTCCCTCCGGTAAGCTGACTGAAACCTGGCCGGTTACTTATGAAGATGTTGTATCAAAAGAGACCTTCGGGGAGAAAAATGTGGAGTACCGGGAGGGCGTCTATGTGGGCTACCGCTACTATGACAGCGCCGGGAAAGCAGTCCGTTATCCCTTTGGATATGGTCTTTCCTATGCCAGTTTTGCGTATACAGATCTGGAAATCTGCTGGCCGAAGGTGTCTGTAACCGTAACGAATACCGGGGCATATAGGGGTGCGGAGGTGGTACAGCTCTATATCGGCCCGGAAAATAGGCACTTTTTGCCGATGGATTTGAAGAAAAGCGTCAAAGATACCTCCTGTAATAACCGTCTGTTCCGCCCGGAGAAGGAGCTGAAAGGTTTTGTCCGTCTGGAACTGGATCCGGGAGAAAGCAAAAAGGCGGAGTTTCTGCTGGATGAGCGGAGCTTTGCAGTATGGCAGGATGGATGGCAGGTTCCGGAAGGCAATTATGTCATCATGGCGGCTTCTTCCAGCCGGGATATCCGGCTTCAGAGGGTGATTTCCGTGGAGGGCGTCCAGGTTTCCGCGCCGGAATGGCAGAAAGGAAGCTGGTATGAAACCCTGTCCGGCCTTCCCGGACGGAAAGAGTGGGAACTTCTTATGGGACATCCGGTCCCGCCGGAGCCGGAACCGGAGCGGGGGACGTTTACCCTGGACAATACCTGTCTGGAGATGAAGGAGCATGCTCTGATTATGAAAATCATATATAAAATCATGGAGTTTGTCATTGCCAGATTATCCGGCGGGAAGGACAGTTCACCGGGACTGTCATACCGGATGATGCTGACTTCCACGGCAGACTGCCCCCTGCGTGCCCTGGTGATCCACAGCGGCGGGCTGGTGGGGGAGTGGGCTGTCCGGGGACTGCTGCGGCTGGTAAACGGCATCAGTATGAAACACAGCAGGAATCTTGACAGCCAGGATGAAAGCTGACTATACTAAAATCAGAATTGGGAATTTGTGGTCAGGGATGCAAATGGATTATGACATCCATATCAGAAAGAAAGAGGTTACTATGGGAATTTATCTGAATCCGGGGAATGCAGCTTTTCAGGAAGCTGTGAATTCAAAAATATATGTAGATAAGACAGGATTACTTTTATATACAAACGGGGCGCTTGGGACGGTACAGAAAAATATCTGTGTCAGCAGACCTCGGCGTTTTGGGAAGTCCATGGCGGCAAATATGTTGGCTGCTTATTATGGGCGCGGGTGTGATTCTTCTGCTATTTTTAAAGAATATCAAATTGCAAAATCACCCACATACAGGGAGCATCTGAATAAATATGATGTGATTTTCCTGAATATCCAGAATTTCCTGAGTGATACCGGGAGTGTGGATGGTTTACTGGAGGCAGTCAATCACTGGGTTTCTGAGGAGGTATTCAGAGCTTATCCAGATATCAGGTATCAGGATCGAAGCAGGCTTACGATGATGCTGGCAGAATATGTGGGTTTCACAGAATATGAGGTAAAAGCGTTATGTTCAGAGTTTGGCATGGATTTCGGGAAGACACGAAAATGGTATGACGGATACAGTTTTCCCAGAGTTCAGCATATCTATAATCCGAAATCTGTTGTAGATGCTATGCTTAACGGAGAATTTGACAGTTATTGGACACAAACAGAGACCTATGAGGCATTGAAAATTTATCTGGATATGAATTTTGATGGACTGAAAGATGATATCATTTATATATTGGGCGGAGGACACTGTGAGATTAATACCAGGACATTCCAGAATGATATGACAACTTTTTCATCAAAGGATGATGTATTTACACTTCTTGTCCATTTGGGATATCTGGCATATGATACAGAAAAAAGAGAAGTTTTTATCCCTAATATGGAGATTGAAGAGGAATTTCAGCGCTCAATTCAGGGAAGTAATAATGAAAATGATTTGAGCTGTGTGATTTCAATAGCTTATTATGCTGCAAAATCGTATTATTCTGTAGTCCGGGAATTCCCTTCGGGGAAAGGGTTTGCGGATATACCGGAGCCTGAACCTGCCCGCAGACTTTACGCCTCCGGGCAGGTAATCTCCATCATTTGTTCTAAAAACTGGTGCAGCAGCTGTGCCTGTCTGCTGTCGGAAGCCTTATAGTAAACTTCTTTTCCTTCCCGACGGCTGGTGATCAGCCCGCCGGACCGCAGCTGGCGCAGATGGTGGGAGACGGCAGGGCTGCTCATGCCGACGATGGAAGAGATGTTGATCACACACTCTTCACAATGGCAGAGAAGCCAGAAAATGCGGATGCGGCTGCCGTCGCCCATCTGTTTGAAAACACTGGCAACCGCCTGGCAGTCTTCCGCATTGGGAAGCTGTGATAAGGCGGATTCGGTAATTCGTCCGTGGTTGTGCGGAAGATAGGTGTTCATAGAATTCTGATTGCCTCCTTTTCGGGAAATAACTTTCCTAAAGAATTATACCATGAATTACAGAAAACAGGTATTTCGATCTGGAAAAATCTTCATTTTTGGACATGCAGAAAAGTGCAAAAAAAGGGTTGACCAATGTCTTGAGAACGGATAAGATACAATTAAAGATTAAACAAATGCTTAATTGTTAAGGAAAAAGGAGATACACCATGAAAAAAAGCTATAAGATTGATGTGGACTGCGCCAACTGTGCCAATAAGATGGAAGCGGCTGCCCAGAAGACCGACGGCGTGAAAAATGCTTCTGTAAACTTTATGATGCTGAAGATGAATGTGGAGTTTGAAGAGGGCAGGGATCCGAAGGAAGTGATGCTGGAGGTTCGGAAAAACTGCAAGCGCGTGGAGGATGATTGTGAGATCTATCTCTGAGGCAGAGATTCCATACTGGCAGAATATTTTTTGGTCAATGATTAAATAATTAAATAATCATTTAAAGGATGGTGAAGGCGTTATGAATAAAAAGCAGAAAAAAATGCTGATCCGGATTCTGATTTCGGCAGCGCTCCTGATCATTTTCCGGTTTCTTCCCGCAGAAGGGGCGCTCCGGTTTGGGCTGTACCTGATTCCCTATCTGGTGATCGGCTATGATATTTTGTGGAAAGCGATCAGGGGCATCAAAAACCGTCAGGTGTTTGATGAGTGTTTCCTGATGGCAATCGCTACAGTCGGCGCCATTGCCCTGGCGCTCTATGAGCAGAGCGGAGATTACACGGAAGCGATCGCCGTCATGCTGTTTTATCAGATCGGCGAATGGTTCCAGAGCTATGCAGTGGGAAAGAGCCGACGCAATATCAGCGATCTGATGGATATCCGTCCGGATTACGCGAATATCGAGACTGACGGGAAACTGGAACAGGTGGATCCGGATGAGGTGGAGATCGGCAGCGTCATCGTGGTGCAGCCGGGAGAAAAGGTACCGATCGATGGTATGGTACTGGAGGGCGCATCTGCCCTGAATACCAGTGCCCTGACTGGAGAAAGCATGCCGCGGGATGTGAAAACCGGGGATGAGATTATCAGCGGATGCATCAACCTGACTGGGGTTCTGAAGGTTCAGACTACCAAAGAGTTTGGGGATTCCACGGTTTCCAAAATTCTGGATCTGGTGGAAAACGCCAGTTCCAGAAAGTCCAGATCGGAAAATTTTATTTCCCGGTTTGCCCGGATCTATACGCCGGTGGTCTGCTATGCAGCGTTGGCGCTGGCGATCCTGCCGCCTCTGGTGCGGCTGCTGGCTCTGGGGCTTGCGCCTGACTGGGGCGACTGGATCTACCGTGCGCTGACCTTCCTGGTGATCAGCTGTCCGTGCGCCCTGGTGATCAGTATTCCGCTGAGTTTTTTTGCTGGAATCGGCGGAGCCAGCAAAGCGGGAGTTTTGGTAAAAGGCTCCAATTATCTGGAGATTTTATCAAAAACAAAAACGGTTGTTTTTGATAAAACCGGGACACTGACGCAGGGCGTGTTCGAGGTGAACGGTATCCATCACAGTGAGATGGAGGATGCGAAGCTGATTGAATATGCCGCCCTGGCGGAGAGCGCGTCTTCCCACCCGATCAGCAAAAGCCTTCAGCGGGCTTACGGCAAAGAATTGGATCGGTCGCGGGTGTCTGATATACAGGAGATCAGCGGCAACGGGGTGGTGGCAGTGGTGGACGGACATCAGGTGGCTGCAGGAAATGATAAGCTGATGGATCGTCTGAACATTCCTTATATCAGCTGCCATTCTGTGGGAACGATCATCCATATGGCGATCGATGGAAACTATGCCGGACATATTGTGATATCTGATGTGGTAAAACCGCATTCCAAAGCGGCAATCCAGGCGTTGAAGGCAGCGGGAGTCCGCAGAACGGTGATGCTGACCGGAGACAGCCGGAAGGTGGCTGACCATGTGGCGGCCGAACTTGGACTGGATACGGTGTACAGTGAGCTTCTGCCGGCAGATAAAGTGGAAAAAGTGGAGGAACTGCTCTGTGAAAAATCAGAAAAAGATCGGCTGGCGTTTGTAGGTGACGGGATCAACGACGCGCCTGTCCTGGGACGGGCGGATATCGGGATTGCCATGGGCGCTATGGGATCCGACGCTGCCATTGAAGCAGCAGATGTCGTGCTGATGGATGACGATCCGCTGCAGATTCCCAAAGCAATTAAGATTTCGCGGAAATGCCTGAATATTGTATACCAGAATATTGTCTTTGCCATCGGCGTGAAACTGATCTGCCTGATCCTCGGCGCCATGGGAATCGCAAATATGTGGGTGGCGATCTTTGCGGATGTGGGCGTCATGATCCTTGCGGTGCTGAATGCAATCCGTGCCCTGTTTGTAAAAAGGCTGTAGTATTTTTCTTGACGTTTCTCTGCGTAAAAATTATACTGTAGACATCAATAGTTTGATGGATCAAAAGGAAGAGAGGGAAAGATCTATGGAAGGCAATATGAAAACAGCTGTGATGCTGGGGATTGGGAAAATGGGTTTTGAGGAGCGCAAAATTCCCCAGCCGAAAGCCAACGAAGTACTGGTAAAGTTAGAGTATGTGGGGATCTGCGGCAGTGATCTTCACTATTATGAGTCGGGAGCGATCGGGGACTATGTGGTGCAGCCGCCGTTTGTACTGGGACATGAGCCGGGAGGCACTGTGGTGGAGGTCGGCAGGGATGTGCATCATCTGAAGGTTGGCGACCGGGTGGCGCTGGAGCCGGGAAAGACCTGCGGCCACTGTGAGTTTTGCCGGACCGGGCGCTACAATCTCTGCCCGGATGTGGTATTTTTTGCCACGCCCCCGGTGGACGGCGTGTTTCAGGAATATGTGGCGCATGAGGCGGATCTGTGTTTCAGGCTTCCGGAAAACGTCAGCACCTTAGAAGGAGCGCTGATCGAGCCGCTGGCAGTAGGGTTTCATGCCGCCGTGCTGGGCGGCGCGCAGCTGGGTCAGAAAGCGGTGGTTATGGGAGCCGGCTGTATTGGCCTGGTTTCCATGATGGCTCTGAAAGCCAGAGGCGTTGAGCAGGTTTATGTAGTGGATCTGATGGAAAACCGCCTGCAGAAGGCGTTGGAGCTGGGCGCTGCCGGCGTGATCAACGGGGCGAAGGAGGATGTGGAAAAACGGCTGTGGGAGCTGACCGGCGGGTGCGGTACAGATCTGGCAATCGAAACATCAGGGAGCGAAACTGCGGCGCGTCAGGTTATCCATGCAGCAAAAAAGGGTTCCACTATTGTTTTTGTCGGTTACAGTAAAACAGGGGAGATGACCCTTCCCATGAGTATGGCGCTGGACAAGGAACTGAAGTTCCAGACGGTTTTCCGTTACCGTCATATTTATCCGCTGGCCATCGAGGCGGTTGCTTCCGGGAAGGTAAACCTGAAAGGCATTGTGACGGATATCTTTGATCTGGATGAGGTGCAGAAGGCTATGGATTACAGCATCCACCATAAGTCTGAGATCGTGAAGGCGGTGATCCGGATCTCGTGATCCCCGGTAACCCGGCCGGAAGATATCGCATGGCATGAAAAACAGGGGGAAGATATGGCAGTCCCGTATCTTCCCCCTGTTTTTAATATTTGATGTAATTGTGCGCGATATCGAATAAGGTGCGCAGGTTCTCCGGCTTCGCGTTGTCCAGGGCCACATCCGTATCCAGGATCAGGCCGCCGCCGGGAGCATAGATATCAATGGCTTCTCTGACCATTTTTTCTACGTCCTCCGTGGATCCGTATTCGATCACACTGGCCAGCAGGCCGCCCTTCAGGCAGTATTTTCCGCCGAACCGTTCTTTGATCGCTTTCAGGTCATTCTTGCCGGTAAAGGTAAAGATGACTTTGTGGGCGGGGACATCTCTTTCGATGATATCTAATTTGGCCATAAAGCTGTCCTCCACATAAATCCAGGGAATGACATCATTTTCAATACATGCGTCAATGCTTGCCTTAAGGCCCGGCCAGTAGAAGGTTTCAAACTGCTCTTTGCTCATAAAAGAGTCAAAACCGTTGTGCAGCATAAAGCCGACAATTTTTACCGTACCGGTGCGGATCAGATTGCGGATGTAGCGCACCTGCACCCTGGTGGCTGCGTTCACGGCGGTCAGCAGTTCGTCCGGGCAGTCATACATGTCCATCGATACATTTAAAAATCCGCGCAGGGTATCGTTGAAAATATCAAAGGGGGCAGAGGTGACAAAATCCACGCCGGAAGGAATACCCCGCTGGATCATGTCCAGCGTAAACCGGGCGTTGGCGCCCACCTGTTCGTTCATGGCCTGGCCGCAGGAAAGGATGGCGTCAAACGCTTCCCGGACAGAGGGATCCACTGCGGGGAGCGTGGCGTACAGTCCGCCCTGCCAGATGGCCATGGAGAAATCAAGAAGTCCCAGGCCTGCTAATTTTCTGTAGTGGCGGGGAAGGATTTTTTTCATGAGGAAGCCGGTAGGGTCTTCCGCATATTCCAGATATTCTTCCTGTGCCATGTACTCCTGATCCGGTACCTGGAAACCAATGTTCTCATCGGGAAAATGTTTGCCGGGCCAGCGGACAAACTGGCAGTCCAGAGCCTCCATCGGTTTTCCGGGGAAAAGGGCGGACGGGCCGTAGGACAGATCCGGCTGAAACTCTTCATGGTATCGGTAGTAGGACGGAAGCGCATTCCGCCAGTCGGCGATCGCGTCTTTGATTGTGGTTTCCCCGTAAAGCAGAATAGGGAGATAGGTGTAGAACGGAGCTGCCATTACCCGGTCTGTTTTCCGGCAATTCAGCGTATCCTGGAGAAGCTGCATGCGCTTCTCGTAATTGGGGTGAACGTTTTCCATAAGAAAATCCTCCTGACATCTTTGATAGTATCAGTATGACAGGTTCTGGCAGGAAGACTATAGGAAATCTGCCATATAGATATACAGAATAGGTATGGATTGCGTCCGGGGCAAAGGAAGATACAGGCCGGGGCAGTGTCATCCGCTTCAAAAAGGGTATCTGTGTCTGGTCTCAGAAGTCTGTCCGTCCGTGATTCCGGGAATACTTATCCAGGCGATTCATAAAGACCGGGATGACCGGATTGTAGTTGGCCTGATTCCAGGCGGCAACAAGACTGGGATCCCAGCGAGACTGTATGAGCGGGAAGGATTTGATATAGGGATTCAGCCGCAGCATATTGCGGGTGTCCAGGATGGTGATCCCGCGCCCGGTTTCCACATTCAGCATCAGGTCATACAGGGTGTGGGCATAGATGATGTGAGGATAAAAGCCGTTTTCGTGGCACTCCTGAATGATATAAGAGGAGGATTCCGGACAGTCTTCCGGTGAGATCAGGATAAAGGTCTCGTCCCTGCAGTCTGCCAGTGACAGAGTTTTTTTCTTTGCCAGCGGATGGTTTTTATGCATCAGGATATAGTCCACCGAGTGTTCCACATAATTATACAGAAGGTATTCCCGGTCTTTCATGGAGAACAGGGTGCTGAACGCAATGTCAAGCTGATTATTGTAAAGCTTGCTCTGCAGGTCACGGAACGAGTCGTAAGAGTAGGAAATCTCTACCTCAGGATGTTTTTCATGGAAATAACGGGTAATATCCGGCATGAAATCAGATACATAGGTACCGTGCAGGATACCGATTTTCAGGGATCCGCAGATCCCGCGCTGAATGTTCTGCGCCTGTTCCACGGCGGTACAGTAATTTTGGTATATCGTACCTAAAGTGTCCGAAAGCGCCTGCCCGGCGGGGGTCAGGTGGAGACGGCGGCCGTCGCGGATAAAAAGCATCAGATTCAGTTCAGACTCGATGCCGGAAATCTGGCGGCTGAGGTTGGGCTGGGAGGTATCCAGCTGGTCGGCAGCTTTTGAAAAATTCAGGCACTTGGCTGCGGTGAGGAAATATTTAATCTGTGAAATCGTCATGATCTGTTCTCCTGTCAGGTGTGTTTCATTCTACACAGCACTCCTATTATAACATTGAATAGAAGGCAAAATAAATAATAAAATTTAATGTAACTATCGACATTACAACAAAAACCTGATAGCATCATAGGTGTAATAAAAATAGTTACATCAAAAAGGAGGAACACACTATGTCATTGAAAAATCTTTTCGGAAGAGGAAAGACAGAAAACGGAACAGCCTGCGGAGCGGGAGACAAGAAGCCTGCTGTTCGCCGGAGGAATATCACTGGATGATGGAGCAGGCATGGCAGAAGTTCGAGCAATATAAAGACAGCGGGACAACATTCAATCGGAAGGATCACTTATGGACGTTGTTTCTATATGAAAAGGGACTGTTCCATCCGGAAGATTATCCGGAGGACGAATATGTATATGACGGCTGTAACTGTGGAAACTGTCATCTGACGATTCTGCCGGATGGAGATGTGTATGCATGCAGGCGGATCGTAAACAGCAGGGTGGGAAATGCCCTGACAGATGACCTGTACGAGCTGTTTACAGGCCCGGAGATGGATGCCAGAACATGTCTGAAAAAACTGGAGTATGTAGGAGTATTGAATTTTGCTACCGTGGATGAACAGGGAGCGCCCCAGATCAGGAATATCAGTGCGATCCATTATGAACCGGATGGAATTTACTTTTTTACCGCCAGGGGAAAAGAGTTCTGCAGACAGCTTCTGAAGGATGGCAGAGTGCAGATTTTAGGGTATACGATGTATAAAGAGAGCATCCGGGTATCCGGACAGGCAGTTCCGGCAC
>CALWGM010000087.1 GCA_944380065.1 uncultured Lachnospiraceae bacterium | reverse complement strand
AACCTGCTGGATCTCTATAATGCCATGGCGGGGACACATTATACAGATCCGGAGCTCTTAGAGATCAATACGCTGGAGAATGCAATCTACATGACGATCAAAAATGATGTGTCATTCGGTAAAACTGGATCTGGAAGTGACGGTTTTAAACATTACCGGCGAGAACAACAGGGAGCTGAAGGCAGCATGCAGGACGCTGCGGGAATACGCCATATACACAGACAAGATCCGGCAGGATGCCGAGGAGATGGCCCTGGAGGAGGCGGTGGATCGCGCGATCCGGGAGTGCATCAGAGAGGATATTCTGAGGGAATTCCTTGAAAATCACAGGATGGAGGCGAGAGCGATGAGTATCTTTGAATACGATCAGGAGAAACATATGCGCCAGGAACGGGAGGCCGCCTGGAAGGAAGGTCGGCGTTCCGGTCTGGAGGAAGGTCGGTGCTCTGGTATAGAAGAGGGACGGCGTTCTGGTATAGAAGAGGGCCGACGTTCTGGTATGGAAGAGGGGAGAATTCAGGGAGAAGAACAGCTCCTGACATTGCAGATCCGGAAAAAGCTGGAAAAGGGAAAGGATGTTGCCGTGATTGCGGCAGAATTAGAGGAGACGGAGGAGCGGATCCGGGAATTGATCTGTAAAATGAAGAAATAATGGAAAGCATACGTATTACGTGGGCAATCTGCTGCAGGGATTTGTATGGATTGCCCTGGGGATCGCCCTGCTGGGGCTCAGCGGGAAGCTCTCCGAGTGGCCCCTGTGGCTGGTGATCCTCCTGCAGTACGGAATCCTGATCGGACTGGCCATGGGAAGTACCTGGGTGAGCGGGCAGTTCCAGGAGCTGGCCAGCACCGCGTACCGGGACGAATTTCGCAGCGTGTCGATTCCCTACGCGGTGATCGCGGCGGTCTATTATGGGAAATGCTACTATGAACTGAAAAAATCCAATGAGATTTTAAGAGAACTGAATGAGAATTCCGGCAGTTAACTGTCCCGCGGCAGAGCGGAACAGTTACGCTGACGGTATGCTTCTGATTGCGCCAAGCAGCGCGGAAAGACTTTTGGGAAGGGGAAGATCCACAGGAAGGAGCCCCTTCTTTTTTAATGCCTCATATAGCTGCAGGACAGTCGGTTTTTCCAGGTTGGCCTGTTTTAAGAGCTCCGGGTTCCCGAAGATCTGTTCCGGACAGTCATGGGCGGCGACTTTTCCATCTTTGAATACAAGGATCTCATCTGCCCATCGCAGGGCGAAATCCACATCATGGGTGGCCATCATGACTGTGATGCCGCTGGCCGTCATACGGTCAACTGCCTGGTTGACCAGAGCTGTATGCATGGGATCCAGGGCCGCAGTGGGCTCATCCAGGATCACGATCTCCGGTTTCATCACCAGGATATCGGCGATGGAGACCTGTTTTTTCTGGCCGCCGGAGAGCGCATGGGTGGGACGGTCGCGGTAAGGCGTGATGTCCATTTCCTCCATGATGCGTTCTACCTCCTGCCGGGCTTCTTCTTCCGGGATATCCAGATTGAGGAGTCCGAAGGATATTTCCTGATAAACGCTGGCGGAAAACAGCTGATTGTCGGGATCCTGGAAAACGATACCCACGCTTTGCCGCAGCCGGAGCAGTCCCCTGCGGGAGTAATCCACAGGCTCTCCGTGAAAATACAGCGTCCCCCGCGCCGGGCGATGGATGCCGTTGCAGCAGAGGAAAAAGGTAGATTTCCCGGAGCCGTTTGGCCCCATGACCGCGATTTTTTTCCCGCGGCGGATTTCCAGGGAAAGCCCGTTTAAGGGGAAGGTATTTCCATCGTCATAGGAATAAAAAAGATTGTCTGCTTTCAGAATTACATCGTTCAAACTTTGCACCTCACAATCACAGTCATTGCCAGCAGAAACAATTCAAAGAAGAGGATCAGGGCCAGCTCCGCTTTCTTTGGCGGGCGGTTTTCACTGAGCACCCGGATATCGCCGTCATAGCAGCGGGATTCCATGGCGTCGTAAAGACGGCCGGAGCGCCGGACGGCCTGGATAAACAGCGCGGACACCAGCTGCCCGAAGGAACGCAGCGACTGGCGGAAACTGATATTTCCAAGCCGCGACTTCTGGGCGATACTGATGGAATGGGCGCAGTCCAGCAAAACAAAAATATAGCGGTAGATCAGAAGCATCAGCTCGATCAGCAGCTTCGGGCATTTCAGTTTTTTCAATACCTGGAGAATGTCGGTCATGGGCGTACTGCAGGACAGAAAATACAGGCAGGATACGGCTGCCATGGCGGTTACAAACACCCGGATAGAATAAAGAAGGGTTTCCCGGCTGGCCGTCAGATACCAGCTGCCAAAGGGAATGGCGAACACCTCCAGCGGTGTCTGACGGATGGACAGACCCAGGATCAGGCTGTTGATGATCAGGAAGGCCAGGGGGATCGCCATCAGCTGCAGGTAGCGGCGAAGCGGCGTTCCGCTTTTGACCACCGTCAGCAGGCTCATCAGTGCCAGAACCGGGAGACAAAGCGCTGCGGAGCGCGCGATAACGCACAGAATCAGTGTGGCCAGGGAAAAGAAAAACTTTTCCCCGGCGTTTACATACCGCAGTTTTGACTGATAGCTGAGTTTATCAATGATAAGCATCCGACCGTTCCTGTTCCTTCTCTGATATCCTGTCCTCCGGGAGGTTTTCCCGGTTCATCCATTTCCTGCGCTCCACCAGGCGCCCCATGATAAAAGCGATAATTCCCACGCCGATTCCGGTCTGGACACAGAACAGCATGCTCTCTGTTTCGCCGGGGAGCTCCCTGCCGAGAATGTTTTCGATCAGCGGAGCCGCCCAGGGTTCATAATCGGGGTCGGTTTCCTCGATCAGGGTATTTCCCTGGTCATCGGTGCCGCCGAATTCCGCGTCCTTGTGGAGGAAAAGCGGAAAGACGATGATGCATATGGCGATGATCAGCAGGATGACCACCAGCAGACGGTTTTGCTTTTTCTTTTCCATATCAGTTTTCCTCCTTCAGATATCCGATGGTCTTCAGTTCCGGTTTGGCGTAGGCCTCCAGGGCGATCATGATGATCACCGTCAGGATTCCCTCCACCGCGGCCAGGGGAATCTGTGTCCCGGCAAAAATAACCAGATTTTCCTTCAGCGCCACGCCAAAGCTGGTGGCGGAATTGTGCGCCAGCGCCAGCTGGAAGGCTGTGATGCAGTAGGTAAACAGGTCGCCCACAAAGGCGGCGAGGAAAATGCTGACTTTGCGGTTGACCTTCAGTTTTTTCAAAAGCCAGAACAGGCCGAAGGTGACGAAGGGACCGGCCACCGCCATGGAAAAGGTGTTGGCTCCCAGGGTGGTCAGGCCGCCGTGGGCCAGAAGCAGCGCCTGGAAAATCAGCACGATCAGTCCCAGGATTGCCACAGGGGACGGCCCGAACAGAATCGCCCCCAGGCCGGTGCCGGTCATGTGGGAGCTGCTTCCGCTGACAGAGGGGATCTTCAGGGAAGAGATCACAAAAATGAAAGCTCCGGACATGGCAAGAAGCGTCAGCGCCCGCCGGTTGGCATTCAGCGTTTTGCGGATGGAGAAAAATCCGGCCAGCAAAAACGGGATGCAGACTATGCCCCAGGCAATGCAGAAGCGGACTGGCAGGGCGCCCTCCATAATGTGCATGGCGTTGGCGGCAGGGAGGATGCCCAGACACAGTGCCAGGGCGGCCGCCGCTGTTACAAGTTTCTTTTGTCTTTTTGTCATGATGACTCTCCTTTCATTCTTTCTGTGCGTCCCCGTTTTGGGCTGCCGTTGGACATCCGCGTCTAAAGCTGTATGTGGGATATCAGGCGGTAAGCGCCGGATACCGGTTGGAAGGCAAAGAAAAAGCGCCTCCTGAAAAGAACATACAGCAGGGGCGCGGCGGCAGGGAAACACAATGTCCTGCACAGCGCCGTCACTCGCAGCTTCTGTGCAAATCTCATACGTTCAGGCAGGTCTTCTGGCTTGGCTTCACCGTCTGCTCTGCGCCTTCCCGGATCGAAAAGATCCAGTGGCAAATGGAGAGCAGGCTCAGCGTATACAGCGGCGTGACCGCGGGGGAATCGCACCCCTCTTCCCTATTATCCTGTGGAATGAAACACAGGCACCTGTCCGCATTCAATTTTGTTTTATTATATAAGAAGGAAATAGAAAAGGCAAGGCTATTTCCTTTTTTTCCAGGTCAGCAGGAAGGCGGAGTTGATGATGACCAGGACGGATCCCGCATTATGTACCAGCGCCCCGACCACAGGATTGAGGATTCCGGTGATCGCCAGGACGATAGCGACAAAATTCAGGGTCATGGAGAAGGTCAGGTTGCATCTGATGGTGAGCATCATCCGCTTTGCCAGCTGCAGCAAATGGGGTAGCTCGCGGATGTTATCGTTGATCAGTGCAATATCTGCAGCGTCGATGGCAATGTCGCTGCCAACGCCGCCCATGGCAATTCCCACATAAGCCTTTTTCAGCGCGGGGGCGTCATTGATGCCGTCCCCCACCATACAAACCTGTTCTCCGGCCTGCTGGCAGTCATCGATCAGCTGCAGCTTATCTTCCGGCAGACAGTTGGCGTGTATTTCGCGGATTCCCAGCTGGCCGGCCATATATCCGGCGGCGTTTTCGTGGTCTCCGGTCAACAGGACTGGCGTGACGCCTGTCTTCCGGATTGCTTTCAGGGTGTCCGGGGCATCCTGGCGGAGCTGGTCGGAAAGCGCCGCAAATCCTGCGGTCTGGCGGTTTATTGCCACATAAGTAACCGTACAGCCTCTGTTCCGGTAGTTTTTGGCCTGGCTGAGCAGTTTGTCCGGAATCGTGATCTGATATTCGGCAAAAAGCTCCGGGTTTCCGGCCAGGATGTGAACCCCCTCTGTCCGGGCAGAAACACCGCGCCCCGGGAGCATCTGAAACTGTTCCGGCTGTGGAACGGTTTTTTTGCAGGATTCAGAATAGCAGCTGACGATCGCCTTTCCCAGCGGATGTTCGGAGCGCAGCTCCGCGCTGGCCAGCAGGCGGTACAGTTTTTCTTCCGGGAAATCGGCTAGGCATCCTGTGACAGCAACCACCTCCGGTGTGCCGCAGGTCAGCGTTCCTGTTTTATCAAAAGTGATGCGGGATACGGTCGCCAGCCGTTCCAGGGCGTCCCCTTCCCGGACCAGAAAGCCGTGTCTGGTGGAGTTGCCGATAGCCGCCATGATAGCGGTAGGAGTTGCCAGGACGAGGGCGCAGGGACAAAAAACGACTAAAATGGTAACAGCCCGGATGATTTCCCCGGAAAACAGCCAGGTCAGCGCCGCGGCGGCAAGGGCAATCACCACGATCCAGGTGGCCCAGCGGTCTGCAATGCCGACGATTTTTGCCTTGTCTGCATCGGCGGACTGTACCAGGCGGATCATCCGCTGGATGGAACTGTCCTCGCCTACTTTCGTTGCCTTCATATCAAAGGATCCGAACTGATTGACCGTACCGCTGGAAACTTCGTCGCCTGCCGTTTTATCGACAGGAAGAGATTCCCCTGTCATCACAGCCTGGTTGATGGAGGTCTGACCGGAGAGGATCACCCCGTCTACCGGAATGGTTTCCCCGGGCAGTACCCGCAGAATATCGCCAACCTGCACCTGTTCGGCAGGGATGATGCTTTCCGTTTCTCCCGTCAGCCTGCGTGCAGTCCGCGGCGTCAGATGCACTAATTTTTCAATTCCGGCTCTGGCTTTCGCCACGGTCAGATCTTCCAGCAGGGCGCCTAACTGCATGATAAAGGCCACCTCTCCGGCGGCGAAGATCTCGCCGGTGATGACAGAGGCGATGAGCGCCAGGGAAACCAGCACATCCGCTTTGATGTCAAAGGCGGTCACCAGGCCGATGACCGCCTCTAAGATGATGGGAATCCCGCACAGAATAATGGCGATCCAGGCAGGGTCAAAACCAAAGGGGTGAAAACGGAACAGGCTCATCAGCAGGGAAATTCCGCCGATGACCAGAAAAGTAATATCTTTTTTGACTCCTCCTGCTTCCAGTATTTTTTCTAATTGCTTCACCGTGTATTCTCCTTTCTGATACCCATGAGGGTATAGGCATATTATACCTATGGGGGTATGGGCTGTCAAGAGGGAGCGCAGGGAGGCAGGTAAAAAAAGAGCCGGAGAAGACCAGGTTTCCTGACAGGTCTTCTCCGGAAGCATGTGATTTGTGAAAAAATGATCATTGCGGGAGGAACAGAAACATATGAAATGGCCGGATCCGCTGCGCTAATTCATATTGGCGAACCGTTCTACGGCCTTGGTAAAGTTCGCAATCGTCTGGTCGGCGTCGCCGTGTTCGATCCCATCCCGGACACAGTGTCTGATATGCCCCTCCAAAACCACCTGCCCGGCTTTGTGCAGCGCTGATTTGGCAGCGTTGATCTGGGCGAGAACGTCCTCGCAGGGAATGTCCTCGTCGATCATGCGGTCGATCGCCTGTACCTGGCCGATGATCTTTTTCAGTCTCCGGTGCAGATTTTCAGAATCCATACATTGTTTCATGCTGTCCACCTCCTTATACGGTTAGGGGTATCTGTATAAGGTATTATGGGTGAAGCTGCCGGATTTGTCAAGCGTGCGCCTGTTTGTGGGATATCCTGCTATACTGTGCAACGGATCCGGAGGCAAAAAAATCCGGAAATTTTCCACAGGAGATTTTTTGAAAAAAATTTGAAAAAGTTGTTGACAATATTCGGAACCGGTGGTAATATGTAATAGCTGTCGCGGATGAGAGCTGCGCGACATGGTCGAACGGGGTGTGGCTCAGCTTGGCTAGAGCGTCTGGTTAGGGACCAGGAGGTCGCAGGTTCAAATCCTGTCACTCCGATTTATAGGGCTATCGCCAAACGGTAAGGCAACGGACTCTGACTCCGTCATTTCCAGGTTCGAATCCTGGTAGCCCTGCTTCATGTGTCCGGATCCTGAGAGGGATCCGGCTTTTTTTGTCGTTGCGGAATGATTTCTCTGTGAGCGGAGTGAACAGCAACTGTCTGCGTGCTGTCTGACAACAATCTGAAAATGTCCATTGATTTTGAGGAAAACACAATTTATAATAGTTATAATATGTTTTACTTATTTTAGAACAGGAGGGACACGGCATGAAAGCGAGATATATTGCGATTGAGCGGGAATATGGCAGCGGCGGTACAGAGATCGCCCGGCGCGTGGCAGAGGAGACAGGAGTTCCCTGTTATGGACGGGAGATCATCGAGGCGGTGGCGCAGATCCGCAATCTTTCTGTAGATGATATTGAGAAGTACGAAGAAAATGTAAAAAACAGTTTTCTGTATTCGATTTATCTGATGGGACAGTCCAATTTGGGGAATTCAGACCTGCTCAGTAAAGAGGGGCATATTTTTATTACAGAGCAGGAGCAGATCCGCAAAATGGCGAAAAGCGGCAGGGCGATTTTCCTGGGGCACTGCGCGTCAGAAGCGCTGCGGACCACAGAGAATGTTGTCCGGGTCTTTATCCGCTGCAGCAGTCCGGAGGAAAAGAGAAAGCGGATCATGGAGTCTTATGGGATCCCGGAAGCGTCCGTGGACAGTACCGGAAAGCGCAATGACAGGCGGCGGGCGAACTATTATAACGCCAATACCGGACGGAAATGGGACGATCTGAAGAATTACGACATGGTGCTGGACAGCGGCACGCTGGGGATCGATGGATGTGTCGCGGCGTTAAAAGGATTGTTCGCGGACTGAATGAAGTGTCGGTGTGGGGCGGAGCGTTTTATCTCTGTCCGGGTGCCGTGACCGGATGCTGCGGGAAAGTGCCGGAAATTTGCAGGACAGTTGTCCTGCAGGTTTCCGGCGCTTTTTTTGTTTTTACCGGGAATCTCTGATGGAGGGAACGGGCTGCGGTGAAAGCGGATTCTTTTTTTCGGGAAAAATAATTTTTTTGCAGTTTTCCTGTAGTAAATGAGCATTCAGATACGTTATTATAGATATAAGACAGATGATAATACGTCCATATCAGGAATCAGGACAGAATTTTACACGGAAGAACCCGGGGGCAGTTATGATCATATTTTTAAATATGCTGGATAATGAGGAGGACAGGGACAAATTTGTCCGTATTTACGAGAAGTACCGCTATTTTCTCTGGTACCTGGCCAATGAGCGGCTGCAGGATCCGTATCTGGCGGAGGACGCTGTGCAGGAGACATTCCTGGCATTGACCCGCCATATGGATAAAACAGCGGAAGTGGACAGCGCCGCCACCAGGAATTTTCTGGCAACCATCGTAAAAAGCAAGGCCATCGACCTGATCCGACGGCGAAAAGGAATCCGGGATGAGGAGTTTGATGAATCTGTGCTCCGGGACTGGCAGGAGGATCCTTTAGAGGCCTGGCTGGTACAGGAAAATTACCGGCAGATTCTGAAGGCGGTGGGAGAATTAGAGGAGATTTACCGGGTGGTGTTTGAGTACAAATACCTGCATGAACTGACGGACCGGGAAATTGCAGAAATCCTGAAGGTATCGCCGAAAACAGTAAATGTTCGCATTTTCCGTGCCAGGAAGAAACTGCAGAAGCTGCTGGAAGAGATGAAATGTGAAGGCGGCGCGGGGAAGCTGCTGTGAGCAGTAACCGGGAGGGAAAGATGAAAAAGAATTCTGAATATATCATAAAGAATATCCTCCGGGAGAGCCTGGAAGCAGAACTGTCCGCAGTGCCGTCCGATGAGCAGCTCCGCAGACAGCATACCTTCTCCCGGGAGTTTGAAGAAAAGATGAAACCGGTGCTTGAGTCGCAGAAAGGAAGTGCCGGAGGAAAAACGATAGCTGCAGGCCGGAGCCTGAAAAAGAATAAAAGCGGCGGGAACAAACAGAGATCGGTACGGATCCTGGCTGCCTGCATTGCCTGTTTCCTGGTGCTGGGGGCTGCGTTTGGCGTGGGAAGGCTCCTGTTTTCGCCCAAAGGAAGTATGGGAAGTGCGTCCCCGGAAAGTTCCGGAATGACAGAAGGCAGCAGCCAGTGTCAGGACAGTGTTTTTGGAGACGGCGGCGCTGCGGAGGAGGGCAGCGGCGGGAATATGGCGGATCAGGCCGCAGAAGAGACGGACCCGGCAGAGACGGTCTGGATGGTAAGGCTGGACGGAAAGCTTTATACGGACACCGGCGAGATTTCAGGCGCATCCAGGTGCGGTACCGCAGATTTCACCCTCGATTCCACTGTGGAACAGGGCGTTCCGACGGAAAACGGGCAGACCAATTTCGGAGCCGGTTATGATGGCCAGTGGGGGATGCGGGAGAACCGGATCGAGGTCTGTGTGGACGGAAGCTGGCATATATTTGCCTGGCAGGAAAATGATCTGGAAGATGTGAGTCTGACAGTCAGTTCTGCAGCTGCTTTATCCGCGGAGATCCGGATTGAAAACCAGTCGGAGCAGGATCTTTCCTATGGGGAATCTTACAGCCTGGAAGTATTTGAGGAAGAAACGGCCACCTGGATGCCGCTGATGGAGCGCGGAGAAATCAGCTGGCACGATCTGGCTTATGAAGTGTCTGCAGGAACTTCGTCCAGCCAGACGGTGGACTGGACGGATCGGTATGGACAGCTGTCTCCGGGAACTTACCGGATCGTGAAGCAGATTTATGTGGGACAGGGGGATGCAGAAACGGCAGGGCATACCCTGATGGCGGAATTTTCTGTGACAGCCTGAAACCGGTGATTTCGGGCGGAGAGGAGGAGACATGAAGAGAAAAAGAAAACTTTGGGGACTGACAGCGGCAGTTTTGATTTTTGTCCTGATGCTGTCGGGATGCGGAAATTCAGCGGGGGCTGATTCCGGCATGAAGGGCGGCGCGATAGAAAGCCAGTCCGGCGGGGCGGCGCCTGGACAGGGGATGTCCTTTGGTTCGGATGGATCTGCCGCGGAAAGCGGAGAAAATGCAGCTGCGGATATGGCGGAGAGCGGAACCGATTCCGGAGCCGGGGCGCAGGATCCTGCGGAAGGCGGGGAAGACGCCGGGATCCTGACCGGCGAGGAAGCGGGAAGCGCTTATGAACAGAAGCTGATCCGCACGGTGAACATGTCGGTAGAAACGAAGGCGTTTGACAGTCTGGTGGAGAATGTGCGGGCGCGGACAGAGAGTCTGGGCGGCTATGTGGAAAACTCTGAGGTCAGCGGTTCTGCCGGGGCGGCCAATGACCGCTGGGCGTATCTGACGCTGCGGATCCCGGCGCAGCAGCTGGATGCTTTCCTGGATCAGGTGAGTGAGGAAGCCAATGTGACCTATTCCAGCGAGAGTACAGAGGATGTGACGCTGGCCTATACGGATATGCAGAGCCATGTGGCGGCGCTGCGGACAGAACAGGAAACCCTTCTTTCCATGCTGGGGCAGGCGCAGTCCATGGAAGATATTCTGGCAATCCAGACGCAGCTGACCCAGGTGCGCTATGAGATTGAATCTTACGAATCCCAGCTGCGGGTTTATGATAATAAGGTGGACTACAGCACAGTATATCTGGATATCCGGGAAGTTGCGCGTGAGACATCCGCAGAGGGGAATTCCTTTGGGGAGAGAGTCAGGACACGGTTTGGCGATACCGCTTACCGGGTGGGTCAGGGATTTGTCAACTTTGCAGTGGGCTTTTTGGGAGCGCTGCCGGTTCTGATCATTGTCGCTGTGATAGCTGCTGCGGCAGTGCTGGTGTGGAAGAAAGTCAGAAAAAGAAAGAAAAAGAACAAAGACAGAAGTTCTGGTCAGATGGATGGGGAAGAACAGGAGGAAAAATCCAGATAGGATCAGGGAAAACGGCTGCGGGAGAGAAAATCCCGCAGCCGTTTTTTTTACGCCCGCATTGCTTTTCTGGGCTGGAGGATTTGGATAAAACAGAATAAAACAATATAGAACACATCCATGATATAAAAAAATGAATAATCATAAAGTCATACAGAATCAGAATAAGACAGAGGGTGTTATGGATTACTGGAAGGTGTTAAGTTCTGTATAATACAAAAACAAATAAAACACAGTAAAACAAAATAAAACAGGAAAAAACTGGAAATACGATAAAAAACAGACAAACAGAGGGGAACTATGGTTATGTACAGAAGAAAGAAAAGCGCAGGAACAAAATGGATTTTTTGGTGCTGCCTTTTTTTATGTATGGGATTTTTGATCAGCGGATGCGGCAAACCGAAGGCGGATCCGGAACAGTCGCCGGTGCTGACCGGGGCTTTTCTGTCTTCGGGGAACGACGGCAGCTTAGAGGAACAGTACGTGGATGTTTCTCTGAAGTTTGACCGGCCGGTGAGCTGGCAGGAGAAGGAAGCGGATTCTCTGCGCGTGGCCATTTCCGACCAGCGGATGTCCGGCGACGATCTGGCGCTGCTGACAGGGGAGAGCGATCAGGAGCTGATCCTCCGGATCCGTGTGACTGCAGTGACAAACGGCACGCTTGAGATCGGAATGGACGATTCGGCGGATGTGATTTCGGCTGTCACTTCGGCGGACGGAAAGTATGCGGCGGCGGATTTTACCGTGGACGCCATCATTCCCTCCGGGATTGAACTGAAGGATGTTTCCGACAGGGCGGACAGCGGCGACGGACATCCCCGGGTATCAAAACAGGTGACACATTCCTGGAATATCCGCAGTATTGCATGGACGCAGCTGCTGGAGAACGGAACCCCGGTGGATGTGGGAGAAAACCGGAATATTGAGATCCTGGATCAGTCCGTTGCGGTTCACGGTCATGAGTTCCTTCAGGAGGACGAGTTTGCGGTGGCGCAGTCTGTGGCGGAAACCCTGGATGCCTATTACAGTGATGATTATGTGTTCAGCTATGCGGACGATGTGGTCACGGTAGAAAAAATCAGCGGAAATCTGGATGTGGAACTGGATCTGCAGATTTATTCTTATCTGAAAGTGACCTCGCAGGGCGAGCCGGTGGACGTTACGGTGGAAGACGGGGATGAGGATGCCTCCGGCGGACACGAAGAGTCCCTGGGCTCCAAGGTAAAGGAGACGGAGATCAACCGGGAGATGACAGACGGGGAACAGGAATTTGTGAATGCCTTTCACATCAGCCATATGGATGACCCGGCAGTCGCGTCGGCGGCTTACCGGAACCTGACACTGACCGGGGAAGCCCTGGGGGAGGAAGAGGTTTATTCGGTTTATCAGCTGGAAACCCTGGCGGGTCTGTGTTTCCAGAACCAGAACCTGAATCAGGTCAGCTTTGCGGCGGAGGAGGATCATACCTCCAAAGACAGCTGTGAGTGCGCGCTGAAAGGACATACCCTGCAGGGGATCGATTTTACTGCGTTTCTGGAACTGGCCGGCGTGGATTTTACGAAGCCGGTATTTGCGGCCTGTTCTTCCGGCGCGGCTTCGGGGCTGCAGCGGGAGGTGACAGAGGTGAGCCAGGTGATTCCTTTCAGTGATGGAAACGGGAAAATCAACCAGAAAGTCATGCTGGTGACAGCGGTGGATGGGCAGCCGCTGGCAGAAGGACAGACAGCGCTGGACGGGCCTGTGGCTCTGATTGTGATCAGCGATGACGGTGTGGTCTGTGTGGACAGCCTGGCGAAAGTGATTCTGGGAGGGGATGAGAACCCGGCGGACCCGGGGTATGGATATCACCGCTATGAACCCTATTCGGAGAGCGCAGAGGCGGCGTTTACTGTGAATGTTTATGACAGCAGTGCCCCCTATCTGGGAACGCTGATTTCAAAAACGTTTACCACAGCAGAACTGGAATCGCTGATGGAACAGTATCCGGAACATGTTTACCGGAATTATTACGGGCTGATCGGGAACCAGGAAGAGTTTTCTTCTATGGGCGTGGGCGGCTGGCAGGACTGTTTCACCGGAGTGGATCTGTACTGGCTGCTGTCGGAACAGGTGGGGATTGAGACATTTTCCGGCTATGCAGAGTTTTATGGGCGTGAGAACGATCTGTACCTGACGCTGGATGACATCCGTTATTTTGACTGGCAGAGCCGTCCGGAGCAGTATAACGTGGTCAACCGGAACGGGGAAGTGATCCCTTATGCGATTCCCATGATTTCCTGCGTGAAAAACGGTTATCCGATTTTGCCGGAGCATGATCACGAAAGCCCGGGATCTGTCTCCTACAATCAGCTGAATGAACGCCTGGAGGAACTGGGAGTCAGCACTTCTGTGGGGGAAGTCAAAAATGATAAGGGGCCGTTTGTGGCCTGCCTTGGCAATCTTTCCGGCGTCTTTGGCGGTTATCAGCAGGAAACCGGCGGCGATTGTGTGAGGATCGATATTTATCTGGATTGAGAGAACGGCTGTGAAACCGCAGGGCGGTTTTTCTGTATAAGATACATGACATAAAAGGAGTGACGATTATGAAAACGAAGCGTTTCAGACGGACAGCAAGGCTGGTTGCCGCGCTGGCGGCATGTCTCATTCTCTGTCTGGGGATGAGCATCAATGCCTGGGCTTATTTTAACCGGGGGACGGTGGGGATCAGTACAGGGCAAAAAGAGGTATCTGTGACGGCGGGAAGCAGTACGACGGTGAGTGTTTCCCTGTCTCCGGCCAGCGATCAGCAGACGGAGGGCTGCGGGATGGCGGAATGTCCGCAGATCTGCGGGGAAAAGGAGTGCCTGGACGCGAATGGTCAGTGTACCTGCAATGGAACGGAGTATAAAACCTATACCACCAGCGTGGCGGTATCTTCCAGCAATACATCCGTGGCGACAGCCAGTTACAGTAATGGAACGCTGAGTATCCGCGGCGTGTCGGAGGGGACGGCGGTTCTGAACCTGACGGCTTCCCTGCGGCAGTTCAGCAGCGGCAGCGCCAGCGTTACCGTGCATGTAAGCAAAGGCTCCTCCGGCAGCAGCGGCGGAGGAAGTTCAT
>CALWGM010000086.1 GCA_944380065.1 uncultured Lachnospiraceae bacterium | reverse complement strand
CTTACGCTGTTCCCAATCATCATGAAATCCCCGAAACCGCAGCGCAGGCACCTTTTTCTTTTCCATCAACTCTTCCCCCTCTCCAACAGCTTCTGAAATTCCCGGATTCCGGCCAGATCAGACTCATTCCCGGTCAATTCTGACAGCATTTGCGCCAGAGAGTCTTCGGCAGCCCTGATTTCGGTCTCAATATTTTCATAAGTATCTTCATATTTTGCAGCCAGAGCGCTGATTTCTTTTTGCAGACGTTCCAGACAATGTATGGGAAGCTGCATCAGTTCATCACAGATCGGGACGATCCATTTCATCTGCAGCAGTTCCCTCAGATTACTGTCACTTAATCCCTCGATCACCTCTTTGGTTTTCAGATGCAGGTTCTCTTCCTCCGCCTTAATCTCTGATTTTAACTGTTTTTCCTCTTTGCTCAGCTCAAGTACCTGCTGAAGCTTTGAAATCAATTCCCTGTTTTCTTCCGTTTTGTCCTGCTTCAGATTTTTCAGGACTCCTGCCACGTTTTTTACAACAAAAGCCTCGTTGGTATCATTCAATGCCTCGGAAATGGTTTCTTTTTCCTCTTCTGTCAGTTCCTCTATAATAGAATCTAATTCAGCCGGAATTCCCTGCATCTTTGATTTTTTCGATTCCAGCCCACCCAGTTCATCAGCCAACAGTATTTTCTGTACCAGCGCAAAAGGCAGTAAATGTCCTTTCCATCCCTCCTGCACTTCTGCTTCTCTCCCATTTTTCTTTTTCAGAACCATATTGGGATCAACCTGTCGGGCTGCATCCCACCCTTCGCTCTGAATAATTTCCAGATCACCGGAAATCTGTTCATATCCTGTATGGAAGATCTCATAAGCTT
Organism: uncultured Lachnospiraceae bacterium; assembly: GCA_944380065.1. Classification (GTDB taxonomy): domain Bacteria; phylum Bacillota; class Clostridia; order Lachnospirales; family Lachnospiraceae; genus Eubacterium_I. The sequence goes on along the minus strand of CALWGM010000086.1, from coordinate 3,126 downwards.
CATATTTATCAACCAGCGGAATCGTCTCAAACTTGTTCAGCAGATCCGTCGTAATCTCTTCCTCCGTCTTTACGATGGAAAGCGACTCTGCCTGATCGATCAATTTTACAGATAATGCCGATTTCAGATTGGAAAAAGCATCCTCGTACCGGCGCCGGAACTGTACCACATCACGGTTTTCTGAAATTGCGACCTTCAGGTCTTCTGCTTTCACCTGCGCATAAGCCCCATCCGCAACAAACAGTTCCTGTTTCAGGGACGGGAATTCTCTCCAGTAATCCGCCAGCTTCGCAAGTTCGTTCTCCGGGATACCGCCGAACATAGATGCGTAAATATCCCAGCTTTCCACCGGTTCTGAGGAATCCACATAGCGCGGTATATTCAGATTATAATCATTATCACGGATTTCTTCCCTGCTGACTTTTCTTGCATATCCCGGTATATCCAGCCTTCCGGTAACCGTATCTACAATCTTCCGGATATCGCAGGCTCTGAGTTTATTGTTTTTTCCTTCCTTTACAAACCCTTTGGACGCATCCACAATCATTATATCTGTATTTTCCCGTTTCTGCCGCAGCACCAGAATGATTGTGGGGATGCCTGTCCCAAAGAAAATATTTGCAGGCAGGCCGATGATCGTATCCAGATTGTTCTGTTCCACCAGATTTTTCCGGATTTCTCCCTCCTCGCCTCCACGGAACAAAACTCCATGTGGAAGAACGATCGTCATGATTCCCTCCGGCTTCAAATGGTACAGGTCATGCAGTAAGAACGCATAGTCTGCCTTTGATTTCGGCGCAATCCCATATCGGGCATATCGGGGATCGCTTTCTTTTCCCTCCGGATCCCAGCGCTGAGAATAAGGCGGATTACTCACGACCGCATCCACATACAGCGGTTCATATGTTCCAACAGGATCTGCATCATCAAAGTACGGCCAGTCATCCTCCAGCGTATCCCCGTTTCTGGTCACAATATTATCTGGAAGAATCCCCCTCATCACAAGATTCATACGGGTAAGGTTATAGGTATTGGATTTCAGTTCCTGCGCATAGTAGCGGATATGGTTCGGATCATCCATATACTTGGCAATCGCATGCCCGATATTGATCAGCAGCGATCCCGAACCGGAAGTCGGATCATAAATCTTGATCGCATCATGTCCTTTCAGATGCTCAGAAACAATTTCCGACATAAGCAGAGACACTTCGTGGGGCGTATAAAATTCCCCGGCCTTTTTCCCCGCGTTCGCGGCAAACATACTGATCAGATATTCATAAATAAATCCCAGCACATCATAATCCTGTTTTCCATCCATCGGTATTTCCTGGATCAGCTGGATCAGGTCACTGACAGATTTTGTCTGCGCCCTTGTATTCTCACCCAGCTTGCTGAGCCCAGTTTCCAGAGTCTGGAAAATCCCTTCAAATACCCGCTTGTGGGACGGGGAAATCAGCCTGGTAAAAGAAGACAGTGCTGTTCTGACATTATCTACACTGAAGTCCGACCCCATATGAATCCAGGTGGAAAACAGATCCCTGTAGGCGATAAAATAGCCCAGGCTCTGCCTTGCATTCTCTACCGTCTCCTCATCTTCTTCATTCACGTATTCTCGGATATCCTCCGGCGTATAATCCTGACTGATCAGCCAGCGTTCTTCCCTGTCAGACAGATATTTATAAAAAATAAAGCCCAGAATATAGTCTTTGTATTCATTCGCCTCAATTTTTGACCTCATACGGTTTGCGGATTCCCAGATTTTTGCCGCAAGCTGCTGTTTATTCATACGTTAGCTCCTCACATTTCGTATACATTCACTCGAAAACAGTATAAGTATATCATACCGCGGCCACTGCCTGCAATCACGCAGAAAAGTAAATATTGCAACTTTTCATCATTCCTTCTACAATAAAAGCGGAGGTGAATGCCATGAAATACGACGTTATCATTATCGGAGCAGGCCCCGGCGGCATTTTTTCAGCCTGGGAACTGACTGTCCGGCGTCCCGACCTGAAGGTAGCCGTTTTCGAAGCAGGATACCCGCTGGAAAAGCGGCACTGCCCCATCAGCGAAAAGAAAGCAGATCACTGTCTGAAATGCCCGGTCTGCGCCATCATGAGCGGCTTTGGCGGAGCAGGCGCTTTTTCCGATGGAAAATATAATATCACCAACGATTTCGGCGGCACGCTGCATGAACACATTGGCAAAGAAAAAGCCCTGGAACTGATGCATTACGTGGATCAGATCAATATCACCCACGGAGGCGAAAATACCAAACTGTATTCCACCGCCGGAACACACTTTAAAAAAATCTGTATCCAGAATAAATTAAAGCTGCTGAACGCTTCCGTACGGCATCTGGGCACAGATAAGAATTATATTGTCCTGGGAAATCTGTATCAGGAATTGAGTAAATCTGTCGACTTTTATTTTCAGACACCGGTCACCCGTGTGGAACAGACAGGGGAGGGCTACCGTATCTATTATAAAGATACTTTTGCCGACTGCAGGAAATGTATTATCTCTGTCGGCAGAGTTGGGAGCAAATGGATGGAGCAGATCTGCCAAGACCTGGATATCCCCACGAAATCCAACCGGGTAGACCTGGGCGTGCGGGTAGAACTCCCTGCCGTCATTTTTTCCCACCTTACTGATGAACTTTACGAAAGTAAAATCGTCTACCGCACGGAAAAATTTGAGGACAACGTGCGGACTTTCTGCATGAATCCTCACGGTATTGTGGTCACTGAGAATACCAATCATATTGTCACTGTCAACGGACACAGCTACGAAGATCCGGCTCACCAGACAGAAAATACAAACTTTGCGCTTTTAGTAGCCAAGCATTTCTCGGAACCGTTCCGCGACAGCAACGGCTACGGGGAAAGTATCGCCCGTCTTTCCAACATGCTGGGAGGCGGTGTGATCGTCCAGCGGTTCGGCGATCTGATGCGCGGACGCCGAAGCACAGTGAAACGGATCGAGGAGGGGCTGGTAACTCCCACCCTGTCCGCCACTCCCGGAGATCTGAGCCTGGTGCTCCCCAAAAGGATCCTGGACGGCATCATCGAAATGATTTACGCCCTGGATAAGATTGCACCCGGAACAGCCAATGACGACACTCTG
>CALWGM010000085.1 GCA_944380065.1 uncultured Lachnospiraceae bacterium | reverse complement strand
GGCGTTCTTTTAAATGACGAAGTGATGGAGTTTGCCAACAAAGAGATGGGAAATGTGGTGCTGAGCATCGACGGACGGAAGGATGTCCACGACCACATGCGTCCTTTCCGCAACGGTAAGGGCAGTTACGACCTGATTGTGCCGAAGTTTCAGAAGTTCGCCGAGAGCAGGCATCAGGATAAGTATTATGTGAGGGGAACCTTCACCCATTATAATCTGGATTTTTCTGAAGATGTGCTGCACCTGGCGGATCTGGGCTTTCAGCAGATTTCCGTGGAGCCGGTGGTGGCGGAGGATTCCGAAGCCTACGCGCTGCGGGAGGAGGATCTGCCGAAGCTGTTTGAGGAGTATGACAGGCTGGCGGCTGAGATGGTGAAGCGGAAAAAAGAGGGACGGGATTTCAACTTTTTCCATTTCATGATCGACTTGGAGGGAGGCCCCTGTGTGGCGAAACGTCTGTCCGGCTGCGGTTCCGGCACGGAGTACCTGGCAGTAACTCCATGGGGAGATCTGTATCCCTGCCACCAGTTTGTGGGGAATGATGAGTTTTTGATGGGGAATGTCTGGGACGGAGTGACGCGGACAGACATTCAGGACGAGTTCAAGTGCTGTAATGTCTACGCCAAGGAAAAATGCAGGAACTGTTTTGCCCGGTTTTACTGCAGCGGCGGATGCGCGGCCAATTCCTACCATTTTCACGGACATATCAATGACGCGTACGATATCGGCTGTGAGCTTCAGAAAAAGCGGATCGAATGCGCCATTATGATCAAAGCGGCGACTGCCGAATAAAGATGGAGGAACAAATATCATGAAAAAAAAGAGATCAGTAGCGGCCTTTGTCATATTTCTTGCGATTGTTGCGCTTTTGGGCTACTATTCCTACGGTATCGTCAGAGGTACGGTAGACAAGGACAGTGACAGGGGCATTAAGCTGGGGCTGGATCTGGCCGGCGGCGTCAGCATCACCTACCAGGTGGCCGGGGATGAGACGCCCTCCGCGGAGGACATGAGCGACACGGTTTATCAGCTGCAGCAGCGTGTATCCGCCTATGATACGGAGGCTTCTGTTTATCAGGTGGGAGACGACCGGATTACCGCGGAGATCCCGGGAGCTACAGACGCCAACGAGATCCTTAGCGAGCTGGGTACGCCCGGTTCTCTGGAGTTCCAGACGGTAGACGGGGAAGTCTATATGACCGGTGATGATGTGGTGGACGCGCAGGCGATCACGCAGCAGGATCAGACTACCAGTCAGATTCAATATGGCGTAGAACTGACGCTGTCAGATGAGGGAGCGGATATTTTTGCCCAGTATACCCAGGAGTATCTGAATAATTATCTTCCGATTTATTATGACGGGGAATGCATTACTTATCCGCAGGTGAATCAGCAGATTACAGACGGTAAGGCTGTAATTACGGGAATGGCTGATTTCGAGGAGGCGGAAGTTTTAGCTTCCCAGATCCGCAGCGGCGCCCTGAAGGTGGAGCTGGAGGAGCTGCAGTCGGAGGTCGTGGGGGCACAGCTTGGTTCTCAGGCGATTACCAGCAGTATCCTGGCGGCTGTTATCGGATTACTGATTATTGTAGTGTTTATGATCGTGGTTTACCGGATCCCGGGGCTGGCGGCCTCCATCGCGCTGCTGATCTACACGGGAATCGTGCTGGCGATCCTGCATCTGTACCATATTACGCTGACCCTGCCGGGTATTGCCGGTATTATCCTCTCCATCGGTATGGCGGTGGATGCCAACGTGATCATCTTTGCCCGGATCCGGGAGGAGATTGCAAATGGAGTTTCTGTGAATACGGCCATCCAGACCGGATATAAGAAAGCCTTTTCCGCGATCCTGGACGGCAATGTGACGACCCTGATCGCAGCGGCGGTGCTGGGGATCCGCGGATCCGGAACGGTTCGGGGCTTTGCGGTGACACTGGCCATCGGTATTGTATTCTCCATGTTTACTGCCCTGGGTGTGACCAGATGGCTGATGCGGTCCCTGTATGGTATGGGGCTGCAGGATAAGAAGTTCTATGGAGAGAAAAAAGAGCGGAAATCCATCAATTTCGTTGGCAAACGGTTCATCTGTATCGGTATTTCCGCGGCTGTGATCCTGGCCGGTGTGATCGGCCTGGGCGCTTTCAACGCAAAGAATGGACAGGGACTGAACTACAGCCTGGAGTTTGTGGGCGGAACTTCCACCACGGTTGCCTTCGATACCGATTACAGCATTGAGGAGATCGATGAGCAGATCGTTCCTTACATTGAGGAAGTGACCGGGGACGCCAATGTGCAGACCCAGAAGGTGGCCGACAGCAATGATATTATCTTCAAGACCAGGGCGCTTTCCCTGGAGGAGAGAGAAGCATTTGCACAGACGCTGGAGGAGAATTTCGGCGTGGCTGAGGAAGATATTTCTGAGTCCCAGAATATCAGTTCCACCATCAGCAGTGAGATGCGTACGGACGCTGTGTGGGCGGTGGTGATCGCCACCATCTGTATGCTGATCTATATCTGGTTCCGGTTTCGGGATATCCGGTTCGGCGGAGCGGCCGTCATCTGTCTGGTGCATGATGTGCTGATCGTGTTTGCCTTCTATGTGCTGTCGCAGACGACGGTTGGTTCCACCTTTATCGCATGTATGCTGACGCTGGTGGGTTACTCTATCAACGCCACCATCGTCATTTTCGACCGGATCCGGGAGCATCTGCGGGAGAACGGGGCGCAGAAGACCGACCTGAAAGAAATTGTAAATACAAGTGTTACCCAGACCCTGTCACGAAGTGTCAATACTTCCCTGACAACGTTTATCATGGTATTTATGATCTTTATTTTAGGCGTGCCTTCGATCCGGGAGTTTGCAGGACCGCTGATGGTTGGTATCATCTGCGGCGGATACTCATCCGTATGCCTGGCTGCCCCGATCTGGTATATGTTTAAGACCAGATCGCTGAAAAAGCAGGAAGCGCCTGCTGCGGCGCAGCAGATCCCGCAGAACACGGGCAAAAAGAAGAACAAGAAAAAATAACAGATGAGGAAAAAGGACGCTGTCTGACAGGGCAGCGTCCTTTTTGAATGCGGAAATATTTTCAGTACAGGAAAGGAACAGTGTCCATGTGGGCAAGGGTACGCGTCGGGCTATAAAGGAATGTGAAATTTTACATACTATTTGCGATTTTATAATACCGGCTTTACGCGGTCGGTATAAACTGGTGTCAGATTTCAGAGAGAATTGTGACAGAGGATGAAAGAGGTATGTTATGAAAATTCAGAAACGAATCATTTCACTGCTGCTGGTGATCGGGATGTTTTTGACGCTGCTGACCGGATGCGGCGGTTCCGGGCAGACTGCGGAGAACGAAGCCGATACTTTTCTTGGAAACGGCCGTTCGGTGCTGCGCATTGTGTCCGGGTCGGAAAATGCGGAGTTAGAGCCGATTCTTACGGAATTTGCCAGACAGGAGAATGTGCGGATCGAGATGACGTATCAGGGCTCCCTGGATATTATGCGCCTGCTGGGGGAGGAGGAAATACCGTACGACGCTGTGTGGCCGGCCAGCAGCCTGTGGCTGACGGTGGGGGATACGGAGCATCGTGTGAAACATGCGGAGTCGATTTCCGTGACGCCGGTGGTTTTCGGGATCCGGCAAAGCCTGGCTGAGAATCTGGGATTTGTGGGACGCGAGGTGTCAGTCAGCGATCTGCTGGCTGCGATTCAGGGCGGACAGCTCAGCTTCTGTATGACCAGCGCGACTCAGTCCAACTCCGGCGCCAGCGCCTATATCGGTTTCCTGTATGCTCTGCTGGGGAATCCGGAGGTGATTACGGAACAGGATCTGCAGGATGAGAATCTGAAAACGCAGATCCGGGAGCTGCTTTCCGGTGTGGACCGTTCTTCCGGAAGCTCTGACTGGCTGAAGGATATGTTTTTGGAAGGCGGTTACGATGCCATGGTGAATTATGAATGTCTGGTGATTCAGGCAAACCGGGAGTTGGAGGCCAGGGGAGAAGAAACTCTGTATACGGTATATCCGTATGACGGGCTGTCCCTGGCGGACTCGCCGCTGGGCTATGTGGATCATGGAGATGATGAGAAAGAGGAACTGTTTCTGAAGCTTCAGGAGTATCTGCTGTCAGAGGAGGTGCAGAACCAGATCCAGCAGACGGGGCGCAGATCCGGCTATACCGGCGTTTCGGAAGAAAATCGGGAGGTATTCCGGGAGGACTGGGGACTGCAGCCGGACCGGGTTCTGTCCCCGATCAGGATGCCGGCGGAGGATGTGCTGTTTGAAGCCCTGGATCTGTATCAGACAGATTTTAAGAAACCGTCCCTGAATGTGTATTGCCTGGATTATTCCGGAAGCATGAGGGGCGACGGCAATGAGCAGTTGGAGGAAGCGATGAAGCAGCTGCTGATCCAGGAGAACGCCCGCGTCAATTTCCTGCAGGCATCCGAACAAGAGGTGAATATCCTGATTCCATTTGACGACACTGTGCTGGGCACGTTTACCGCGGTCGGAAACGGCAGTGAGCTGGAAGGTCTTTATGATGTGATCCAAAAATCGCGTCCAGGCGGAGGGACGGATATGTACAGCGCCGCCATCCGGGGACTGGAAATGTTGAGCGAATATGATCTTTCCCAGTATACGCCCGCGATCATCCTGCTGACCGACGGGCAGTCCGGCGGTTCCCTCGCTACATTTGAGTCTTCTTATGAGAATTTCGGACAGGATGTGCCGGTTTTCTCCATCATGTTTGGCGATGCGGATGAGACACAGCTGGAGGAACTGGCGGAATATACCAATGCGAGAGTGTTTGACGGGCGGGAGAACCTGACGGAAGCATTCCGCAGTGTAAAGGGGTATAACTGATGAAAGATACAAAACGGATGCTGACGGCAGCAGTGATCGCCGCGCTGCTGTTCCTGTTTTTATTTCTTGGGATGCACTGGAATCTTCTGGTTGCGGTTCTTTTGAGTGTGGGCGTTTACATCGGCTTTCTGATTCTGCTGAAACCTGATCCGGAGAATGGGAAAATGTATGTGGAGTCCATGCCCGGAGGGGAGGAACTGGAGAAACTGCTGAAGGACGCCCGGAAGGATCTGGCTGCCATGGAAGAATCCATCGGGGGAATCCGGGACAGCCATGTGCAGCGGGATGCCTGTATGCTGCACGGCACAGGAAAACGGATCCTTGCCTATCTGGAAGAAAATCCGGACAAGATCAATCTGGCACGCCGTTTTTTTACTTACTATCTGGATACGGCCGCCAGTCTTTTAGAGCGGTATGTGGATTTTCAGGATACCGGACTGCATTCCGGGGAAGTGGCGGAAATCCTTCAGAAAACCGGGGAGGCACTGCCGGTTTTGAATGATGCTTTTGAAAAACAGTTTACAAATCTGATGCGGGGAGAACTGCTGGATACAGAGGTGGACATTGAGCTGCTGAAAAATACCCTGAAGATGGAGGAGGGAATGAAATGAAGACAAAGCTGATCGGACTGGGAATCCTGGCGGCGGTCATAGTCGCGGCCGTCGCCTATGTGGGCATTTCCAGAGGACAGGCAGTCACAGAGATCAACGGATATGTGGGAGGCGAGAAGATTGGCTTCCTGGAAGATGAAGAGGTTCAGGAAATTCTGCACGATAAATATGAACTGACGGTTGATTATACAAAAGCGGGTTCCATCGATATGGTAAGCGGAGATACAGAAGGGCGTGATTTTCTGTTTCCTTCCAATCAGACGGCTCTGGAAATCTATGAACAGATGCATGGAAAGCCGGTGCAGAGCGAGATTATTTTTAATACGCCGATTGTGCTTTATACCAGAAGCGCGGTGGCGGAGGCTCTGGTTTCCTGCGGGATCGCTTCGGAGGAAAACGGTGTATACTCTGTGGATATGGTGAAGCTGACGGAAGAGGTGGAGAAGGGAACATCCTGGTCAGAACTTGGGCTGACCCAGTTATATGGGAATATAACGGTGGGGACGACGGATCCCACCCAGTCCAATTCCGGCAATATGTTTGCCGGACTGGTAGCGAATACGCTTTGCGGAGGCGTGGCAGATCAGAACAATATTTATGAGGTTCTGCCGCGGCTGCAGAATATTTTCCAGAAGCTGGGGTATATGGAGAGTTCTTCTTCGGATCTGTTCGATCAGTTCCTGAAAACGGGAATGGGGGCGAAGCCGCTGATCGCCGGCTATGAGAGCCAGCTTTTGGAGTTTGCGGTGGAGAATCCGGATACCTGGTCGCAGATCAGCAATGATATTGTGATGCTGTACCCAACGCCTACGGTCTGGTCATCCCATGTATATATCGCGCTGGATGAAGCCGGGACGGAGGGGATTGACGCGCTGTTAGATGAGGACGTTCAGAAACTGGCCTGGGAGAAGCACGGGTTCCGTACCGGAGTGTATGATATGTCTGCCGATACCGGTCATTTTGGCGTTTCCGGTCTGAAAGATGAAATTACGCAGATTGCGCCGATGCCGGATGCGGAGACCATGGATATTATTATCGAGGCGCTGCGCTGAACGGGAATGATGCCAATGTAATCCTGCGGTATATGAGAAATGATCATTTCCGGATACGCCTGATATCCGGAGCGTTTCTCAGGGTGGAAAAATTGAATCAGAAATCAGGAAAGATCTCACAGAGCTGCTGCATTCAGAATAGGGATGGGCAGCTCTGTGATTTTTGTGTTATAATTTATCAGGAGCATCCGGCAGGGGGAGTGCGGGTGACACAGTGTATAGCGCGGGCACCCGGGCAATCCGGGCGAAGCGCGGCATGAATTCAGTGAGAGAAAAGAGGATTTTGGAATGGAACGTGCGGTATTCATGCTGTTGATCCTGTATCTGGGGATCATCAATGCGGCAGGATTTTGCATGATGGGAGCGGATAAACGGAGAGCCAGACGCGGGAAATGGCGGATCAGAGAAGCATCGCTGTTTCTGGCAGCCTGGATCGGCGGCAGCGCCGGCTGCTGGCTGGGGATGTATGTGTTCCGGCACAAGACAAAGCACTGGTATTTTGTGCTCGGCATGCCGTTGATTCTGTTTCTGGAACTGGCCGCAGCGCTGTTTGTCCTGTATCAGACAGGGTGGCTGCTGGAGTTTTTCGGCATCTGAAATGCCGGGAGCGCGTCTGTATTGCGGCGGCAGGAGCCGATTGCAGGGAAGTTTATGAAACGTTATATGAGGAAAGCGAGGTGCGGCAGAGTGGAAATAATTCGGATGATTGCAGAGTGGATCTGGGACTGGTCGAGGACAGTATTCGGGACGATTTTTGTGGCCTGTATCCTGATGAGCCTGGCTCTGCTGGTGATCGAGCTGATCATCTACAGGGTGAAGACGGATGATGGGACACAGGGCTTTAGCGGAAGGGGACAGAGCCGGGGCATGGAGACGGAGATTTCAGAAGCCGAAGAAGAGGACGGCGCGCAGGCGGCAGAGGAGCCTGCGGCTTCCGGAAGAAGGGAGGCGGGGATATGAGGATCGCGCTGATCACCGGGGCGTCCTCCGGACTGGGAAGGACATTTGCCCTGCAGATTGACCGGACGGAGAAGCATATTGACGAGATCTGGCTGGTGGCACGGCGCCGGGAGCGCCTGAAGGAAGTGGCGGCGATGCTGGATACTCCCGCGAAAATTCTGGCCATGGATGTGACGGAGGAAGAGAGTATCCGTCAGCTGGAACTGCTGTTGGCGGGAAATGGTGACGCCCAAAATGACGGGAATGATTCGGAAGGAACAGCAAATGAAGCAGCCGATGCGTTTCGGAAGGAGCCGGTCCGGGTCGGTATGTTTGTCAACTGTGCCGGGTACGCCAAGATCGGGAATTATGCAAAGGTATCCCGGTTTGATTCGGCGAATATGATTGACCTGAACTGCAAGGCGGCGGTCAATACCACACTGGCGGTTCTGCCGTACATGAGAGCCGGAGACCGGATCCTGGAGATCTGTTCCACGGCGGCGTTTCAGCCCATCCAGCATCTGAATCTCTATGCGGCCAGCAAAGCGTTTCTGTACAGCTACACGCGGGCGCTGCGGATGGAGCTGCTGCCCCGGGGGATTGTGGTGACGGCGGTCTGTCCCTGGTGGGTGAAGGATACGGAATTTATTTCCGTAGCCAGCAGCAATACGGCGAATCCGGATGTGAAAAGTGCGGTGCGCAGTTTTCCGCTGGCGACGAAGGAAGACCAGGTGGTGAAGCGGGCGCTTCGCGCCAGCCGGATCGGTCTGGCGGTGTCCACGCCGGGGCTCATGTGTTTCCTGCACCGGCTGCTCAGTAAGGTGATTCCGAAAAAGTGGCTGATGTATTGCTGGGAGCTGTTCCGGAGAATCGGATGAACCCGGATGGGTGACACAGAATACAGTAAATGGTTGAGTTTTTGCATGAAATAGCATATAATGTACAGGGTTTGGAGCCATGAGACTTTGAAAGTGTGGCTCTTTGCCTTTTTGTATCATATGATACAAAAGATATTTGGTCGGAGGAAAGAAAAGTGGTTTATGATAATATTTTGGAAGCCGTGGGTTATACGCCCATGGTGCGCCTGAACCGGATGAATCGCCCGGGCAACGCGCAGGTTCTGGTAAAGTTTGAAGGGTTAAATGTGGGCGGCTCCATCAAGACGAGGACTGCCCTGAATATGATCGAGCAGGCGGAGCGGGAAGGGAAGATCCATCCCGATACGGTTATTGTGGAGCCTACCAGCGGCAATCAGGGGATTGGCCTGGCGCTGGTGGGGGCGGTGAAGGGATACCGGACGGTCATCATTATGCCGGATTCTGTCAGTGAGGAGCGCCGGAAATTAGTGCGCCATTACGGGGCGGAGGTGATCCTGATCCATGACGCCGGGAATATCGGAGCCTGTATTGAGGAATGCCTGCAGACGGCGCTGCGGATGGAGCGGGAGGATCCCAATGTCTTTGTGCCGCAGCAGTTTGCCAATGAGAACAATACCAGGGCGCATCGACATCACACCGCTCTGGAGATTATGGAGCAGGTGGCGGGACCGATCGACGGTTTCTGCTCCGGTATCGGCACCGGCGGTACGATCACCGGTATCGGCGAGGTGTTAAAAGCGCAGAACCCCGGGATTGAGATCTGGGCGGTGGAGCCGGAAAATGCAGCCATTCTGGCAGGCGGCAATATTGGCACCCACCTGCAGATGGGGATCGGCGACGGCGTGATCCCGGATATTCTCAACCAGAAAATCTATGATAACATTTATATTGTTTCTGATGAGGAAGCGCTGCAGACCGCGAAAGACCTGGCAAAAAAGGAGGGTCTGATGTGCGGCATTTCCAGCGGCACCAATGTGGCTGCCGCGCTGAAACTGGCAGAA
>CALWGM010000084.1 GCA_944380065.1 uncultured Lachnospiraceae bacterium | reverse complement strand
GGAAACCGGGAACCTGCACGGACAATCGAAGCAGGAGGATCCGGGGGAAAGTGCACGGGAGCGATACCGGAAGCATGCGGAGTCCCTGGTCAGTATGTCGCATCTGGCGGTAAAAAGCGATGGTTCTCTGAAGATTGATGAGGATTTGTTGATTCCCCGGGATAAAATAGAACGCTGGAGGAGTGCAGAGAATATCACAGCTGTGACGGTTGATTTTGGAGTATATGCGGTTCTGAGGACAGACGGCAGGGTGGAGGCCTATGGCAGCAGCCGGCCGGATATGGAAAACCAGGCGGATCTGTGGAGGAATGTAACAGGGATTACTTCGATTGGAAAACAGCTGATCGGGATCCATGAGGATGGAACTCTGTCCGTCACAGTGGAACCGGAGGATTACGATACAGTCGTAACAAAATATGTACGGCACTGGAAAAATATAGCATCTGTGTCGGCGGCTACAGGAGAATATCGTTTTGACAAAATACTGGTTGCGGGACTTTGCCGGGACGGAACTGTGGTGGCGGCGGACGGAACCGGGGAGCTGGATCTGTCCGGGTGGAGCCAGGTGACGCAGGTAAAGGTAGTTCATGACAGGAGTTGGACAAAATATGCGGTTGCCGGGCTGAGAAAGGACGGAAAAGTATTGTTTTCGGGGAACGGATATAAGGTGGATGACTGGGAAGACATTGTCCAGATTTCCGGCGGATATGGTCATCTTGTCGGTCTGAAGAGGGATGGAACTGTGGTGAGCGCCGGGGATAATGGAGCGGGACAGAGAAATGTCCAGCACTGGAAGGATATGGTGTCTGTATGCTGCGGAGCGGATCGCACGATTGGACTTCGCAGAAACGGAACGGCAGCAGTCACGGGAAGGGAAATCCGGGAGTATGGCTGGGGGAATATTCCCGCCTGGAAAGATATCATCGCTATATTGAGCGATGGTTACGATGTCTGCGGAATCCGACAGGACGGGGCTCTGATTTATACGGATTATGAAGTGAAAGAAATTAAGAAGGTGGTAAAAAGACATTTATTCCAGGAAGACGAGACGGAGACTGATTATGAGACGGTTCCCCTGCCGGAAAAAGTATTGCCCTGGAAGCTGTTCTGAGGAAAACCTGCCGTTTTTGCCGGGAAGCGCTCCGAATCTGCCGATTCTGTGACGGGAGCGGAACCGGCTGATACAATGAAGCCACAACAGAAACAACGAAACTCAGACGAAAAACAGATGACAAAAAGGAGGAGACAGCATGTTGGATGGATTTCTTGATTTATTGGAACCGGATGAGGATATGCAAGAAATGGAGGATTCTCTTTACGATCCCGCAGGACAGGACGGGGCGTATGGGGATGCGGCGGCAGGCGATGTGACAGCCCAGGAAATTGATGTCAACGGAGACGGTATCATGGACGGGACGCTTTACGTCCAGAACCAGGATCTGGACGGGGATGGTATTTTTGAAACTACCATAGCGGAGCAGGAGGTGGATCTGAACCAGGACGGCATGATCGATACGATCCAGACCGAGATTCTCTCTGACACGGACGGAGACGGCGCGGCGGATTACTATTCCTTAACGGCAGAGCAGGATACCGATGGGGACGGTTATAGCGACTATATGAGTATCAGCGAGGATTACGGGGCGGACGGCGTTTTTGACGCGGTGACAGAGTACGTCGACGCGGACAGAGACGGACTGTGGGATCCCGCCGGGAGTGCGGAGGGAGGAATGCCCGGAGTGTACGATTATAATTATGATCCCGCGGCATCTGATCCGGGCAGCGTAATCGGCGATCCGGAGGAGGCTATGGATTCCTGGCATCCCCAGGAATCTAACGATACCTGCGCAGTGGCTTCCCAGGAATTTGTCCTGGAGACCCTGACCGGCCGGGAATTTACCGAGCAGGAGCTCCGCGATCTGGCGGAAGAGAATGGCTGGTACAGTCCGGGAGGCGGTACCAATGCCTATGATACCGGAAATATCCTTGAGGCAATGGGGCTTCGTGTGGAAAAAGGCGAAGGCAACAGCATCCAGGATATTGAGGAGTGCCTGGTGAACGGCGGAGAAGTGATTGTCGGCGTGGACAGCAGCGAACTGTGGGTAGAGCCGGATGGAGAAATGTTTGGCCCGGGTATGCAGGCCGACCATGCGATCCAGGTGATCGGCATCGATTACAGCAATCCGGATCAGCCGATGGTGATCATCAACGATTCCGGCGTGGGAGACGGCGCCGGGGCGATGGTTCCCATGGATCAGTTTATGGATGCCTGGGAAGACAGCAACTGCTTTATGGTAGAGGCTTATGCGCAGTAAGGGCGGGAGACAGCGTATCCTGCAGATGAACCGCCCGGCGCGGCGGGACAGAATATGATACATACAGAATACAGAAGGAAGGAAAAGCAGAATGGAAAAAATAAATGTATACGAATTGATCCGCAGATTTAACAAAAGTGAGATCCGCAAAAATATGATCCCCCAGGAGCTGGTTTCCGGCTGGCCAAGCATCCGCAGACTTGGAAAGACGCTGTGTCTGACGATTCCCTATTACGGACGGCAGATCCAGAAGGAGAGAGTGCTGTTATATCCGCTGTTCTGTTCCGTCACAGTTCCGGTGGGGAATCCGGACAGAGTTATGGACTTTACCATCTATCCCCATCAGAAGGAATGGAAGGATGTGGATTATCAGACTCCGGCAGGCGTATTTAAGCATAAGGCGCTGGCGGATGTGAAGACAAAAGCGGAATACGACAGGTTGTGCCTGGAGTTGTACGGATATTTTGACAGCATGGTGGACGCTGTGAGAAACAGACAGCCGTTTGACCAGACAAAGGAGGAAGCGATGGCGGAACTGTTCACAAAGCTGATGGAGCCGGGAGAATATCCTTATTATCTGCGGATCAATAAAAAGTTTTATTCCCATTTTTGCAGGCTGTAACGGAAGGGGAAACGCACCATACAAAAAACGAGGAGAAACAGGATGAAAAATTTTTTTGAAATCAGACACGGGGTGGCCGCGCATATCGAGCAGAGCCGGGTTCTGGCCGGGAAAGCAGGATATGACATGTCGGTCCAGGCATTGAAGGAGATCGGGGAAGCCTTTGAGAAAAAGGAAATGATGGTTGTGGCGGTGGGGGAGGCCAGGAGAGGAAAGTCCTCTCTCTTAAACGCCCTCTTAAATGAAAAGGAGCCGCTGTTCCCGGTAGACGTCAATGTATGCACCAATGTGGTGACCATCGTGCGGTATGGGAAAACGGAAAAGGCGGAGGTTTTCTTAGAAGACCCGCAGACCGGAGAGGTGAAAACAGAGCAGATCAGCCGGGCTCAGATCGCGGAATATGTTTCGGAGCAGGGAAATCCCAATAATTATAAAAATGTAAAGCTTCTGAATCTTGCCGTTCCCAACGACCTGCTGAAGGAAGGGGTGGTATTTGTAGATACGCCCGGCGTGGGAAGCTTAAACGTCAGTCATACGGAGGCCACCTATGGATTCCTGCCCGGCGCGGATCTGATTCTCTTTGTCAGCGACTGCGGAAACGGACTGATGGAGACGGAGCTGAATTTTCTGAAGCGGGGCTACCAGTACTGTAAAAACATCATTTTCCCGCTGACCAAAAAGGACATGAACGCCGATTACCAGGTGATCGCGGAGGATAACAGGAAAAAGATCCATCAGCTTCTGGACATACCGGAGGAAGCTGTGCAGCTGATCCCGGTATCCAGCGTTGCGAAGCAGCGCTATCTGAAGAGCGGGAGCAAATCCATGTATACCAACAGCAATTTCCCGCAGTTAGAGGAAGCCATCTGGACGATGATCGCCCGCACCAGGGCGGAGATTCTGATCGAGCCCTATCTGCAGGCAGCCAGACAGGAGCTGATGAAGATGGCGGACAGCGTGGCCGCGCAGTATCAGCTCCTGAATACGGATAAGGGGAAAACGGAAGAGCTGATCCAGTCCCTGAACAGCGAAATCGCAAAAATGGAGGATTTCCAGAAAAAGAGCGCGGACTGGAGAAACCAGATCAATTACTTCTTTTCTGTAACCGGGAACAATATGCATGACCGGATCCAGAAAATCAGCGCGCAGGCCAGGGAGCTGCTGGATGAAAAAGTCATGGAAAAGAATAAAAAGATCTGCGAGCAGTCGGAATACTCGGCGGTGTTAGGGCAGATCAACGAGATCATCAGCTGCGGAGCCCTGGATATCCGGGAGGAGCTGGAGGGCGCGATCCAGGGGAAAAGCGATGAAATGGAAGCCTCCCTGGGGCTGGATCTGGACATCAACCAGAGCGCTCTGGAAGCGCTGAGGTTTGAGCCCGACGAAGACCTGGTGGTGGTGTTCCCGAAGAAAAAGAAAATGGACAGGGTGATCGGCGGCGGACGGAAAATCAGCATCAATTCCATGGGCGGAGCCGCAGTGGGAGCGATTTTAGGCGGAGCGATCGGCATGCTGGTGGGAGGCCCTCCGGGACTCCTGCTGGGGGTACAGATCGGATCCGGGGCCGGCACGCTGGTGGGCGGCACGAAGGGCTGTGTAGAGGCGCTGGGCAAATATGACGAGCTGGATGTGGGCCGGGTCAGCAAAGCGCTCCAGCAGTATATTGCCAGCTCCATTTCAGCGCTGAACACAACGATCAATAATACCATCGCCCAGCTGCGGATGTGTGTGGTAACGTCTTTTGAAGAAAAAATCCGGAGACGGATCAGAGAGCTGCAGGAAAACGCGGCGCAGATGAAGAAAAATATCCAGCTTTCCAAAACAGAAGTGCCGAAGAAGCTGAATCTGCTGAAACAGCAGGATGAACTGCTGCAAAAGCAGATCGCGGATTCAGACCGGCTCCATGCATGGCTGGAGGAGCTGCAGGAGGCCGGCGGCAGCGCGCAGGCCGGGAAAGCCGGGCAGTCCGGCAGGAGAGAGGAGCCTGTGAAAGCGTCTGCAGCAGAAAGCGGCGCGGATGCGGAATATCAGTTCCTGTAGAGAAAGAAATGAGGTGAAGCAATGGCAGATCGGTATCGGGAGATGCGCAGCTTGAGTGACAGCCTGGAAATGCTGTTCGGATTATGCGGGATCCAGGGGAAAAAAGTAGAGATCCGTCCTGCCCCGGGGCTCGTCCGGGCAGCGGAGCGTATTGCCGGGGATCAGACCCTGTGCAGGTATCTGAAGGAACTGGGGCAGCAGGCGCAGGAGGCGGCGGAGAAGCTGAAGGAACAGCAGCTGGACGTCTGGAACAGCCGCCAGAACGAAGCGAGGCTGGAGCAACTGGAAGAGGAGACAGAGCGGCAGCGGGGCATGCTGGCGAAATATGAAGAAGAGCAGGAGCAGCTTCGGAGGCTGCTGGCGGAATCTGAGCGGGAGCTGGAAATGCTGCAGCAGGAGAAGCTGGCCGGCGAAGCAGAAAAAATCGCGGCGGAAGCCGGAGCCGGGCGGCCGGAAAACGGAGAGCGGGAGGAGAGCCAGAGAAACATGATCCTGGATCTGATCGCCATGAGCGACAGTCTGCTGATGCAGCGGGACTGGCTGCGGGAAAACGCGCCGGAGGACGCGGGCAGGATGAAGCTGATTCTGGGACAGGCCGACGCCTGCAGGAAAATTCTGATGAAGGCAGGCGTGGAGATTTTAGAGGATGAAGGACATTTTGACAGCAGCCGCCACACGGTGGTGGATACCCGCCCGGCCGACGAGGCGTTCCTGGCGGATCAGATTGCGGAGATTTTCCGCCCGGGCTATATCTGGCGGGGCGAGGTGATACGGGGAGAGGAAGTCATTCTATATACCTGGGAAGGAGTTTAAGGTGTCGCTGAAATCAGAAATTTATGGATTGCTGTACAATGGAAAGCGGCTTTGCGCAGACTGCGCGGAGGCGGGAGAACTTCTAAAATCGCTCAGAGAGATGGAGCAGCGGCTGGAGCAGCCGCTGCGGGTGGCAGTGGTCGGCATGATGAAAGCCGGGAAATCCACTTTTATGAACGCGCTGATGGGGGCGGACATCCTCTATACCGGAAACCTGGAAACCACTTACACCGTGGGCTGGTTCCGGTACGGCGAACAGCCTTTTCTTACGATCTGTTTCCGCAATGGGGAAACGATGGATGCGCCCTTCGAGGAGCTGCAGAAATGGTCGGTGCGGGAATATGAAAAAGAAAATCCTGGGATTCATGACGTCAAATATCTGATCATCCACTATCCCAGCGAAGTGCTGAAGCAGTTAGAGTTTATTGACACGCCGGGATTGAATTCGGTGTATGGGACGGACGCGGAAAACACCCTGGATTTTCTGTCTATCAAAGGTTCGGAGGAGACGGTTTATGAGGCTTCCGCCGCGGACGCAGTGATCTACGCGTTCAGTAAGAGCGCCGCCGGGTTTGACCGGGAAATCCTGCAGGCCTTTCATTCCGGCGGCGCGGGAGCGTCGCCCATCAATTCTGTGGGAATCCTTACCAAGGTGGACGCGACTGGGATCTGGGATATTTTCAGCGCGGCGACTCCGGTGGAGGCGGCAAAGCCGGTAGCCGATACGGTGATGCAGCATCCGGATATGAAAAATCTTCTGTTTGCCGTATTCCCGGTATGCGCGAAGGTGATGGAGGGATACGCGAAGCTGACGGCCCGGGACTGGGAGGCTCTGTACTCCGTCGCGCGGACGGATGAGGATACGCTGGCGGATCTTCTCTTTGACGCGGAGCAGTTTGCAGTCTGCGGGGAAGCGGAATTTGAAAAGCTTGCGCCGGCGCCCCGGAGGAAGCGGCTGATGGGGATGCTGGGCCAGTATGGGATCCTGGAAATCGCAAAACTCATCCGGTCAGGAAAGAAACCGGATGAGATAGAGACAATTCTAAAAGAAGCATGCGGGATCCAGGCGGTGCGGGATATTTTGCTGAGCCATTTCGGGAACCGGGTATTTCTGATCAAATCCCGTTATATTTTCACGCATCTGCGGGCGCTGACCCATCAGCTTATGCATGATCCGGAAAGCAGCGCCGGGCTTCGGAATATCTGTGAAGAGATCCGGGAGGAGATTGACGGGATCATGTCTTCGGTACAGACCTTAAAGGAGCTGAAGATCCTGCAGATGTACTACAACGGCCAGGTGGAGTTTTTCAGCGAGGAGGAGAAAGAGGACTTTCTGTGTGTAACCGGGGAATACGGGCGGTCGGCGGAGGCAAGGCTCGGCATGAAAGAGGGCTGTACCGTCCGGCAGCTGGCGAGGCGCGCCAGGGAAAAGGTGGATTTCTGGCATGAGCGGGCCAGCGGTTTTATGCTTCCGGGCGCGTATGTGGAAGCGGCGGCCACGCTGGCCCGTTCCTATGAGCAGATGTATCTGCATCTGAGCGCCCTCAGTGAAGAATAGACGGCGGTTGACAGGGAGGTGTATAATATGTGGAAAGAAGATATAACTTTTGAAGAATCTCTGCGGAATATCCTGCCGGCGATTGCCCGGAAGGTGGAGGAGCGGATGCCGGAGACCGGAACATTCAAACGGTTCGGCTACCGGTTTGATGTGGACGCTTCTTATTTTGATGAGGGCGGCGTGTGGTTTGATTATGACAGCGCGAAGCTGCCGGAGGGGCGGATCGTGATCCTGTCCGCCCGTTTCCCGGGCAGCAGCCGGAAGATGACGGAGTACATTTTCTGGGGAACGAAGAGCGAGATCGCGGCGTATTTCAGAGATCCTGCCAGGATCAGCGAGTTCATGCAGGAATTCCGTGAGATGGATGAACGAATCAGGCTGCACGATTAGCGTGCGGCAGGAAAACAGTACACGGAGAGATGAAATGAAGCTGGGAATTGTGATGGAAGGCGGCGCCAGCAGGACGATTTTTTCCTGCGGCGTTACCGATGTGTTTATGGATGAAAATATTTACCCGGATTATCTGATCGGGGTGTCGGCGGGGATCGCCTACGGCGTATCCTATGCGTCGAAGCAGCGGGGCAGGAACGAGGA
>CALWGM010000083.1 GCA_944380065.1 uncultured Lachnospiraceae bacterium | reverse complement strand
ATACAAAGGCGTAACAAACACCAGCAGATTGACCTGGTGGCAAGGTCGCCTTGTCATATATGATTCAATATCGGGGGATAAGCCTGATGGTTCTTAATACCCCAATTCATTTACCCACTCTATGATTACTTCTTCCGATCCAGCGGCCTCTTCCTCATAACAATCAAAAATATTGTCGGATATTTCTGCATCTGGAACAGCTTCCGTGATGATCTCTACACTGTTTGCCAGCCCGCCTGTTCCATGGGAACAAAACAGATAAACCTGTTTTCCTGACAGATCATTATGATCCAGAAAGGACAGCAGAGCCATCGGCACGCCATACCACCAGTTGGGAAAACCGAAATAGACAGTGTCGTACTGCTCAAAATTCTCCACGGTTTCCGCGATTGCCGGGCGGGCGCCGTTCGCCTGTTCCTCCTGGGCAATGTCCAGCAGATCCTGCTTCCGTTTCCGGCTGGGATGCTTCCTCTGCCGATGATTCATTCTCGGCGGGAGCGATACCCTCAGAGGCAGGAGATGATACTGAATCGCTGTTCTCTGTCGTGCCGCTGTTTGTGCAGGCAGCAAGGGAAAATGCCAGTGTGAGTGTCAACACAAGAGAAAGTAATTTTTTCATATTGGAAATCTCCTTTCCATTTTTATTGTTTTTCTCTGCTTTCTTTTAAATAGCAGAACCGGTTGCCTTATTGGTGTCAAAAATAATGTAGTCCAACTGATCCAATGATTTTTGCTTGGAATGGATATCCGCCAGAAGCTTTTGCCGCTGCCTGCGCAGATACTGCAGCTTTTCTTCTTTTGTGATCGTGCTTTCCATAAGCTGCCGCATAAAATCCCGGAGCGCATCCACCTCAGCACCGGCGTCCATCAGGATATTGATGATCCCCACATAGTCCATCAGCTCTTCGGTGTAATCGATGCTGCCATCCGGCTGCCTGTGGCAGTCGAACAACCCCTGCTTTTCATACGTCTGCAGCTTTGCAAGGGGAACACCAAAGCGTTTGCTCGCCTGCTCCTTCGTCATATTCTGCCTCCCGTCTATAAAAAAGTGAGTGTACGGAAAAACTTCCTGTTTTCCGGTACACTCACAGTATAAAATGGCTTTTGGCATTTGTAAAATACTTGTTTTCTTTGCCTGCCATGCTCTGTTAGCATTTCAAACCAGCTCTATTATTGTAGTCATTTTATCATGTACTTCGTCCCCCTTCCCCTGCCGTCAATTTTCACAATACCTTTTTTGCTCATTTCTTTCAATAACTGCGTTGTCTTTGATTTGCCAAATGTAACGTAAGGAGCAATTTCACTGATGGATTTCAGCATTGTCCTGCTTAAAATCTTATATATTTTTCTTTCGTCGTCCGTTAAATTCAGATTGTTCTCAAAAACCGGAAGTACAATCTTAATTGTATTTTCAGACACTTCAAAATCCGGTTGTTTTAATCCTTCTTCATAAAGTTGTTTTATTCGCGTAATTCCCGTACCAAATATTTCAACAAATCCCAACCTATAACATACATTTGCAAGATTTCTATTTCTTAAAACTGAAAGTTTTCCCGATAAATACTCCTCTTCTGTTATTCCAGATGGCAGTCCTCCCGGAGAAATAATTTCTATTCTGTCATCAAACATGGAAACTTTTATTTGTGATTCCACATCCCACACTCTGTGAATCAATGCATTTGCAATTGCTTCTCTGAATGCAGCCTCCGGAATTTTCTCTACTTTTTTCCTGTCAGCACCCTGTATTTCTTCATATTGATAATAATCTTTGAATACCTCTAATGCTTTTTCATAGACTGCCAAAACAGATATATGATCGAAGGTTACTCTCTTGTGAATCACACTGATGTTTTCACCAAACTTCACAATATCAGTTCCCGGAAAATGATTTTTATCTGCCAATATACCAGCCGCATTATTGTATCCAATATTGCTGTTATACAAATTCAGTGTTTTCAGAGTATCCTGATTAAAGTTTTCAATCTGAATACATTCCTTTAATTTCTGGCATAAAATATCAAACGTCAATTCCTGATCAGCACACGGCAATTCTTCAAATCTGATATTTTTCCCTTCTAAAATCAGTCTTGACAGCTCTAATGCGTCAACCTCTATGGTTGCGGTATCATTTCGCTTGTATGCTTTTGATTTATATAAATATGGCTTATAAAGCCCGCTTTTTACAGTCAGTTTTATTGTCCTGTCATTATTCTGCAGTTCCAGCGTATAATCAGGCTGAGGCGAAATACTGTCATTAATTCTATTTTCAATATCCAGACATGCTTGTTTTACATCCGGCAGTCCTTTTATATTACCGTTGTCATCAATGCCAAAAAAAATTTCTCCGCCATCGTAATTTGAAAAAGCACTTACTGTTTTTAAGAATGTATTTGTAATCTTTTCTTTGAACTCTGCTGTTCTCGCTTCACGCATACATCATGCCTCCTTTCCAATTTCATTGCTTATATTATACGCAAAAACAGGCAGAAAATCAATCGCAAAAAAATACAATTGATTTTCTGCCTGTTTCTGGTCATTAAGTTTAAAAACGTCACATGAAAGCTCTTTCAAAAATGGCATAATCGTGGTGTGGCACACGAAGTATATTTTTAAAGAGATGAAATCTCCGCTTCCTCTAATCCGCGAAGCAGGTTGTCACGATCTCAATTGACGGCAGGATTCTGGACTAACTACCGGTTTCCCCTTATTTCCTTAAAATCCTCTGATCGCTTTTGTAACCAGGATCTCATCCGGTTCCACATGGCAGGTCAGGAACAGAACCGTTACCCCTGCCGCTCTGGCTTCCTCCATGGCAGTCCCGAACTCCGGATGTGTCACAGTATTTGGACGAACCTCCGTGACGCCGTCCATCTGTATCACAAAAGCAAGCACCGCTTCATACCCTTCCTGCCTGGCTTTTATCAGCTCCCGGATGTGCTTCACGCCGCGCTCTGTAGGCGCATCCGGGAAATAGCCGACACCATCCACCTCTAAGGTGCAGCCTTTTACCTCCATGAGATACCGCTTCACCCCGGCGTCTCCGGTGTCCCGTTCCATATAGAAATCGATGCGGGAATCCCCATACCGGTATTCCGGTATTACCCTGCTGTAATTCTGTCCCGCCAGCCATTCCCTGACCACCTGATTCGGCGCCTGGCTGTCGATATTAAAAAGAATTCCATTGTTCTTCCATACTGCTACCAGATCATAGGCTGTCTTCCTGCCGGGCGTTCCCGGCGCAGTCAGCCACACCTCACACCCCGGGATCAGGAGTTCTCTGCACCTTCCGGTATTTTTCACATGCACGGTCTCTGTGCGGCCATCCATGTCCACCTCGGCCAGAAACCGGTTCGGGCGCCTGAGAAATGTGGCGCGGATGATATTTCTGTATTTCAAAAAAGTCATCTCCTTATCAGACAATACGGCGAAAAGATCATCCTTTCCGCCGTATTTTACACTTATTATACTGTTTTTATTTTCTGCGCATTCTCGCTCTCAGGACTGTGCCAAGCAGGATAGCTGCAGCTGCCAGGAGCGCCGCTGCATACGGCACAGCATTTGCTGTATCCCCCGTCTGTACTGCATTTACGTCTGCAGTTCCCTGCACAGGATTCTGTATATTCGCAGAGCCATTGTCTCCTGCATTGCCGACAGGATCTGTCTCTCCGGTTCCCGGCTGTGGATTCTGACCGGGATCTCCCTGGTCTCCTGCCCCCGGTGTCTGACCCGGATCTTCCTGGTCTCCTCCCGGTGTCTGACCCGGATCCTGCGCTGTTCCTTCCGGAAGAGAAGGTGTCCAGTTGCCGATGCCTTCGCCAAATCCCATCTCTCCAAGAAGCGCAGCGATCATTTCCCTGGCATCCTCTGTCTGTTCCATGATTCCGAGTTCAATCTCCTGATAATCTACCGGATCTAAATACCTGCCGTTTTCATCCATGCTGTTGTATTCTGCAAAATGAACATCGTCGTGATATGTGACATCCAGAGTCTCCCCATCTGTATTCTTCCGTGTCCACGCATTCCACCTGGAATCCTGAATCGCAGAATCCATCCTGCACTCAATGAAGGTTACAGAAGACGCGGTATTTTCATAAGAGGGATTTTTTCTGTCCGGATCATACTCGGTCACAAAGGTGCCGTCTTCTGTCCGTTCGGACTCTGTATAACACTCGGTCTGCCACGGGCGGCCAAGACTTACGGTACTGCCCTCGCCATAGGAATCATCCACGGTCAGTGCGCACTGATAAAATACCAGTCCTGTATCGCCTTTTTTAGTATTTGCAGCTGTAAAATAACCGGTGTCTCTTCCTGCAAAGCCGGCCATATGCAGCTCACAGTTTACAAAATATGCGTCCGCATCACCAAACACAAAGTCCACAGTTCCCTCAATGTAGCAGTTCTCCGCCTGCACTCTGGCTCCTGCCCCGTGAAGATACAGCGTATCCTGGCGGCCAATAAACCGACAGTCCTTCAGATAGACTCTGTCTGCCGCAGATCCAAATGCAACTGCCGGTGTCTGCTCTCCCTCAGCCGTATGATCGGTCACATTATAGCTGTTCTGGAAGGTAATCCCCTCAGCACTGAACCCGGTGGCATTTGCGGTCAGCAGTACCGTGCCGCACTGGTCTGTTCCCAGATCATATTCATCCTGAGGAAGAAACTGTCCGTCTGCACCAAAGGTATTCGATGAATAGTAACTCTCCTCAATCACAATCTCCCCGCCATTTTTATCCAGAGGCTGGAAGGATACCCAGGGCTTGTCTACCGTGACCTTCTCGCTATAGGTGCCAGGCGCAATCATAATTACCAGCGGGCTGGACGCGCTGGATTCGTTAGCGTCCAGTGCCGCCTGAATACCAGAGTAATCGTATCCCGCTCCCTTGCCGACCGTAACCGTCTTTGCATTTACTATATGATCACTCATATAATCAACGGAAATATTATAAAGGTAACAGCTGCCTGTCCCATCCGCGCTGCTGAACTCCAGAGCAACATAAGAATTTTCTTTTACCGCCGGAAGGGCAGTCTCTGTACCTACGGAAAATTCCTCTCCATCCAACGTCAGCGTCAGGTTATTGTAGTTATTTCCCGCCACTGTGATCGACGCGCCCTTTTCATCCGGCGCCACCGGAATATAAAGGGTGGTTCCTGCTGATATCTGTGTGTCGTTTCCGCCTGAAACAGTTGTACGCGGCGCAAATTTACCGGTCACAGCATCAATCTGAATCCCGTCAAATTCACCCTTCGTTCCCTGTACCGTAGGACGTTCCACTGCGCTGTTCTCTGTGAAGTCCCATACTTTGTCTTTTGCCTGTACCGCCGGCGCGTCATAATCACTGTCGGATGCATAGTTGACAGCAATGGAATTCACATAGGCAATGGTATCAAATTCCACCTTCAGATACTGCGGATATGCAGACGCATCGCTCATATCAAGACTGATTTCTGCGTTCGTCTTATATGCTTTTCCATTAACTTTCACATCCGAAGGCATGCTGCCATCCTGCGTTCCGGCGATCAGAAGTTCCGCGCCTTTCGAATCATATGCAGCAGGAATATACACAACCGTCCCTGCATTGATCACAACTCGCTCCTGTTCCGACTGAATATTGAATTTTCCATTGGTCGCGTCCACCAGCAGGTCAGCAAAAGCGCCTTTATTCCCTTCCAGCTTATCATCTGCCGCCGCATTTCCGCTTTCATCCAGAAGTCCCTCCGCACTCGTGAACGTATAATTGACATCCTCTGCCGCCGCAGATTCTGGCGTCCCCGGATATTCCGCTGCCGGTTCGTTGTAGGACAGCTCAATGGATGCCACATAAGCCTGAGAAACAAAAACAGTCTGACACTGGGAGTCCTCTTCAGATGCCTCCAGCGGGATCGTCACTGCGGAATTTTCCGATATATACTTCTCTCCTCCCACAGTAACTTCTGCTGAGCCACCTGACAGGCTCATTGTCAGGATTGCCCCATCGCTGTTTGCCTCTACTGGAATCGTCAATACCGTCCCCGCATTGATCTGGGTGTCTGCCTCACGGGGAGAAAATTTCCCGTTTGTGGCATCGATCTGGATACTGTCAAACTCACCTGCCGCTCCCTCTAAAGTCGGCCGTTTTACGGCGCTGGCTGCCGTGAAATCCCATGTCCGGCTTTCTGTCTTTGCAGACACCTCCGTTGCCTGCGCAATCTGACTTCCCTCCGGTACATACAACAGCCCAACGCTCAGGCTGACTGCCAGTCCAAAGGTCAGAAGAACTTTCAACAATTTTCTTTTCATGTTTCCCTCCCTGCCGCCAAAACAAATGGCGCACCATTAGGTTAAAATTATCCAAAATTTTCCAGAACATAGTATAGTTTTCCATCTCTTTTGTCAATGTAAGTATTGTCTAAAGTTTTTTTCTCACCCATCCGGAATTTTCCTGACTTTTTTACAAAAATATTTTGTTTTCACAAACAAAATCATGCATTTTTCTGTAAACCGCTTTCTCCTTTTATTGGAAGCAGGGATTCTGATTTCACACTATCTTCCCCTTCTGAGAAGAGCCCCCGCACCTCCCGGCAGAAGGCCTCCAGCTGCGGGCTCAGATGATCTTTCCGCCACGCCATCACGAAGCCGCTGTCTGTACCGGCAATGGGGATCCGGCAGTGTTCGCTGCTGTTCAGATCCGCATAATACCGGTCACAGATAAACACATCGCGGCTGCCCTGTATATTCAGCGTCAGGGAGTTGGCGGAGGAGACATATTTTGTAATATTGGGCACAAAACCGCCAGCTTTGCACATACGCTGTATCATAGCGCTGTATTCCGGCAGATACTGCGGCGAGATACAGATAAAATCTGACTGTTTCAGATCCTCGATCTTCAGCTTTGCACGCCCGGCCAGAGGATTGCTTTTCAGCATACAGGCGCAGTGCGGCGTGTCCCCCAGCATCTCCCACTGAATCTCTTCCAGTTCCTTCTCCTGAAAATCATAATAGATGGAAAAAATGAGATCCACTTCCCCTAAGATCAGCATCCGGCGGATTTCCTGCGCCGCATCCGACTCAATCCGCACATGGATATTGGGATATTTCTCCCGGTATGCCCGGATGGCAGGAATCATAAAAATCTGCGGATCAAAAGAATCCAGACAGGCCACAACGATGCTTTTTGTTTTTCCTTCCTGCAGTACATGGGCATACTGCACCTCCTGCTCCAGGGAGGAAATCATCTCATGCCACATTTCATACAGATACTTGCCGGCTGGCGTCAGGACAAAGCTTTTGCCGGAACGGAAAAACAGCTGCAGATCCAGCTGGGCCTCTAAGCTTTTCAGTTTTTTGCTGAGCGTCGGCTGACTCAGATTAAAATATTCTGCGGTTCTGGTAATATTTTTGTACTCCGCCACCTTCACAAAATACATGATCTGTCCCAGGCTGACGTTTCGGATATCCACGTTATGCATATTCTTTTCCCCTGTAATATTTACTTTATCTTATCAGAATCTGCCTTACATTGATAGAGAAAAGCACTTCTTTCCTGTATGAATCCCTCATCACAAAAGAAGTGCTTTATGTATCATCTGATTATTTTCCTTCCATCAGCTGCTTTGTAAAGGCTTCCGCCTGTTCCTCTGTCATAAAATCGCGGTTATATTCATGCTCTTTGATAAACACGACAATCACAACCACAATCAGAGACGCGATCGCCGCAATTACATAGGACATGCGCAGGCTGCCTGTGGCATTTAAGACATTTCCGTTCACCATAAAGCCGAACGAAGATACCAGCGCCTGAATCGGGAACAGCACACTGTTCACTTTCTTAAAACCATGCCGTCCGAATACCGCCGCCGGCAGGGATGTTGTAAAGTTGGCCGAGCCGCCCAGCGCCAGAGCAAACATGACCAGGAATACAATAACCAGCGCACGGATTTCTGTTACTTCCAGCAAAAGTGCTGCCGCATACCAGATTCCAAAGAAAATCATGGTTTTTTTCGTACCGATTTTCTGATCCATCGCTCCGATGATCCAGGAACCCAGGATACCTGCAAAAGCAAGGATCGTCATAATCGCCACTGCCTGTGTCTGTGTAAATCCAACCTCCTGGTTCCTTACTACCAGCTGTGTAATAATAACAGTAGATACAAACTGGTATCCGCCGGACGCTATTGCCACCAGCCAGAATGTTCTCCTGGAAAACAGTTTTTTCACTGTCCAGCCGCCGTCCTCATCGATTTCATCATTAAAATATTCTCTTCTGTAAACTTCATCTGAAACATTGTCCGGGTTGATATGCCGTTCCTGCGGCGTATTTCTCATGAGCAGAACGCCGACAACTGCCAGAATGCAGACCAGAACTGCCGGGATCACAACCGCATTGGCTACCCCAAGCCTTGCCACCAGCACCGTGATCATCGGCACGAAAAATCCGGTGGCCATATTATGTCCCATGGTGGTATATCCCATAACAATACCTTTTTTCTTCGGAAACCACTGGGCGACCAAAGCCCCGCCCGCAATATATCCGGCACTCATTGCACCGATTGTACAAATGCACAGCGACACCCCATACTGAAGCAGGCTGTTTGCATGACCCATGCCGAAATAACCAATTCCCGCCAGAATCAGGCACAGGAAAGACGTCAGCCTGGCTCCGATCTTGCGGTTGATCGCGCCCATAATAAAAAAGAAAATCACTCCCACCATCGCCGCAACGGTTCCCATGTTCAGCACATTTCCTGCCGGGATCCCCAATTTTTCAGCAATCGCCGGTGCAACAATGTTCGAGCTGTCATTGACCATACCTGCATAAAACCAGAACATCAGCAGACAGTAAATGATGGTTCCCCATCCTTTTCCAAAACCAAACAGTTCACTTTTTCCTTTCATTTTTCACACATCCCCCTGTTATCTCTTTCGTTTCTATAAAAATCTTTTCCGTACACCTGGATCTCATCTGCGATCACCGGAAGCAGTTTCCGGTTGATCAGAGGAAACAGCGCGCAGTAGCCGCCGCCCACAGCCAGGTGATCCAGCGTTCTTCTGACCTCTGCGCGAATCTCTTCCTCCGTCGCGCCCGGCCGTTCAATCACACCCTGTGTATTAAACCCTCCGCTCAGCAGAATTTTATCGCCGAACTCTGCCTTGATCTCATCCACCTGATTGCAGTACTGCAGCGGCTGGATCGAATCAATCCCCATTTCCACCAGATCCGGAATCACCGGTTTGATGTATCCGCAGGAATGCATCTCAAAAATCATCCCCAGCTGGTGGGTACAGTCGATCACTTTCTGAATACAGGGTTTGATAAATTCTCTCCACATCTCCAGGGAGAAAAACATGTTCTTATTGTCGCCCCAGTCATCATGAAACGCGATAATATCGTAGTGATAATACTCTTTTAAAATTTTCAGATATCTGCATTTATGCTCCGTCACCGCCTCCATAAACGTATGTACTTCATCCGGCGTCTCATAGAACGCGCAGGCCGCATTTTCAAAGCCCATCAGGCTCATCATCCGTTCAAACGGCCCGTTTAGGAGCATACAGAGGGATACTTTGTTTTCCCTGTCCCAGTTTTTAGTCGCTTCCGCCGCCAGCGCCTGCCAGTCATATGCATCCAGGTCCGGGAATTTCACCTTTTCCTGCCAGTCTTCCAGATCCTCCAGCACTTCCTGTCCCGGAGTCTCCGTTTGGGAAAACATTTCCGGAATGTACGTCCAGCTCACGCCGAACCAGTCCTTCCCGGTACCTTCGCCAAAGTAGCGCTCGCCAAAGGAGTCACAGATATCAATCTCTGTAAATCCATTTGGCACCCACTCCGGCCGCTCGTGACGGTAAGCCCGTAAGATATTTTCTCTTGCTGTCATGCCTCATCCTCCATCTGCCTGAATTTTTTGTGACAAAATGTCGATTTTTTACTGTTTTTCCAGTTACCTTTATGATATCAGACACTGCGCTGGGAGAAAAATATTTAATCTTCATGCAGGCATGCCAAAAAAGAATAAACGTGCTATACTGTGAATGATAAAATGAGTTTGTAAGGAAGCGAAATATCATGAATATCAAACTATTTCCCACACTGAAAAAATATAAGAAGACATTTCTCGCCAGAGATATCTTTTCCGGAATCATCATCGCCGCCGTATCCATCCCGATTTCCATGGGGTACGCGCAGATCGCCGGACTTCCGGCTGTGTACGGACTCTACGGCTCTGTATTTCCGATTCTGTTCTTTGCACTGTTTTCCACGTCAAAGCAATTCATTTTCGGCGTGGATGCAGCCCCTGCCGCCATCGTGGGCGCGGCTCTTTCCACCCTGGGCATCGCTGGCGGAAGCAGCGCCGCCATGCAGTATGTTCCGGTAATCGCGCTGTTCGCCGGATTATGGCTGCTGCTGTTTTACGCCCTGCACGCGGAAAAAATCGTAAACTTTATTTCCACCCCTGTCATGGGCGGATTTATCAGCGGTATCGCTGTCACCATTATTTTGATGCAGATCCCAAAGATCCTTGGCGGTTCTGCCGGAACCGGTGAACTCCCGGAACTGATCCGCCACATTGCCGCTACAGCCGTCCGGATCAATGTCCCCTCCCTGATCCTGGGTCTTATCTCCCTGACGGTTCTCATTCTTGCCAAACGCCTGATCCCGAAATTCCCCATGGCCATCGTCGTCATGGGCGCCGGCGTCCTGCTGACAGCGGTTTTTCATATCCAGGATTACGGCGTAGCACTCCTGGAACAGGTAGAGCCCGGAATGCCCGGATTTTTTGTGGCGGATTTCTCACAGGTCAACCTGACCAACGCCGCCGGGCGGGCTCTGATCGTAGCTGTGGTAATCATGGCCGAAACCCTGCTGGCAGAGAACAATTTTGCCGCCAAAAACGGCTATCGTCTGAACGACCGGCAGGAAATCCTGGCCTGCGCTGCCGGAAATATCGCCGCCGCGGCGGTGGGCTCCTGCCCGGTCAACGGCAGCATTTCCCGGACTTCCATGAATGAGCAGTATGGCGGGAAAACCCAGGCCGTATCCCTGACCGCCGGCGCTGTGATGGCGCTGATCCTCGTCTGTGCCACAGGCTTTATCGGATATCTGCCGGTGCCTGTCCTGACTGCCATCATCATTTCCGCGCTGCTGAATGTGGTGGAAGCAGACCTGGCGGCGCGCCTCTTCCGGGTCAGCCGCAAGGAATTTCTGATCTTTATGGCTGCCGCTGTGGCTGTGCTTTTCCTTGGGACCATTTACGGTGTGATCGTAGGGATTCTGCTTTCCTTTGCAGCGGTCATTCTGACAGCTACCAACCCGCCCCGGACATTTTTAGGGATAATTCCCGGGAAGAAGGATTTCTACGACCTGGAAAAAAGCCACTTCGCCTGCCCCGTCAGCCGTGTGGTAATCTACCGTTTCAGCGAAAACCTGTTTTTTGCCAACATCAAAATCCTGCAGAATGATATTGAACGCAGCATCCGGGACGACACCCGGGCTGTTATTCTGGATGCCGGTGCTGTCAACAGCCTGGACATTACAGCAGCAGATGGACTGGAAAAGCTGGCAAACAGCCTGGAGAAAAGAGGAATCCGCTTTTATATCACAGAACACACCGCGAATATCAACGACCAGATGCGAAAGCTGGGGATCGGATATCTGATCCGGGAAGGCAAGGTCAGGCGAACGATCCTCGCCGCCCTGCACGACCTGGGGCTGAAGGAACCGTTTCCTCTGGACATTCCGGAGGAAAAGGCGACCGCGCTGCGGCTGCGGGAGCTCAGTTCCCTGTCGGAGGAGGAAGAAAATTCCCTCGAAGAATTCAGCTGGGCCTTCGGTTCCGAAACGGTGCGCGAGATTGAACAAAGTGTAGAATTTGTCCTGAAACAAATCCATGGCATTGCCGATCTGGAAACTCTGGCGGAAGAAGGTCTGGAAGAAAAACTGAAATACTGGCACTCCCTGGCGCCTCTTGACGAGGACGAACTCCTGCGCAGGCTGGAGCTTCATATTGGTGATCTTCCGGAGGAAGTCAAAGAAAAAAGCTCTCTCGCCATCGGCCTGATCGAGAGACGGCGTCAGTCTCTCAGAGCCAAACTGGCGAAAGAGCATCCTGAAATACTGGATCATCTGATGATGAAGGAAAATTTTTGAAGGAAATCGGTTATAAAAAGGAAATACTTTAATCCATACAGTTCATGATCACGCTGATCATCATTTCCTTTTCTTCCGGATTTGATTCCGCGATCATATTAGCGCTGAGCCATACCGTGTCGTTTTTCACAGAGACCGGTAATGTGATACTTTTGTCTTCCGCTTCAAAAATAATAATTTCGTTTTCCTTCATCTAATCTCCTCATTTCTTTACTTCACCGTAACCAGATCATATCGCCTGGTTCCGATCCCTAACTTCTCCGCATGGATCAGCCCTGCTTCCCAGTCGGTATCCGGATGAACCATCCTGAATACATCATGGTGCTCATGCTCCTCCTCTGCCTGGGCAGCCGCGCTTCCCGGGATCACCGGCTGGCTGTTGGCCGCATCCACGCAGGCCTGATC
This sequence comes from uncultured Lachnospiraceae bacterium, assembly GCA_944380065.1. Lineage (GTDB taxonomy): Bacteria > Bacillota > Clostridia > Lachnospirales > Lachnospiraceae > Eubacterium_I. The sequence goes on along the minus strand of CALWGM010000083.1, from coordinate 7,275 downwards.
AATGGCAACCGGATCAAAGGAAGCGTACATACCGACATCAGGGATGATCGGCACATCATTGCAGCTGTCACAGTCACAGTCCGGGGAGACATCCATCAGCATACTGATATGGAAAGAAGGTTTCCCCTCCAGAACCGCCTTTGCATACTCCGCGATCTTTTTATTCATCACCGGTTTCGCCTCATCCCATTTTGTCATAATTGCTCCGCGCGGACAGTAAGCAATACAGTACCCGCAGCCCAGACAATGCTCTTCATCGATAACAGCCTTTCCGTCAATCACATGGACACCGTCGTTGGCACAGTTTTTCACACACATCCCGCAGCCAATGCAGCGTCCAGTGGAAATCCTCGGCGTTCCGCTGCTGTGCATCTCCATCTTTCCTTTTTTGGAGCCGCAGCCCATACCAATATTTTTCAGGGCGCCGCCGAATCCGGCATTCACATGACCCTTGAAATGGGTCAGGGAAATGATCACATCCGCCTCTGCCACCGCTGCTCCGATCTTGGCCTCCTGCACGTACTCGCCGCCCTCCACCGGAATCAGGCGCTCGTCTGTCCCGCGCAGTCCGTCGGCAATGATGGTATGTACCCCGGTTGACAGCGGGTTATACCCGTTCATATACGCCGCCTCCAAATGGTTCAGGGCGTTGTTGCGGTAGCCCACATACAGGGTATTGCAGTCTGTCAGAAACGGCTTTCCACCGCGCTCTTTAATATGGTCGCAGAGCACTCTGGCATACTGATGGCGAAGGAACGCCATATTCCCCACTTCGCCAAAATGCAGCTTCACCGCCACAAACTTGTCCCTGAAATCAATCTGATCAATCCCGGCCTTTATGATCAGCCTGCAGAATTTTTCAAGAATACTGTCGCCCATTCTCACATGCATGTCTGAAAAATAAACTTCTGAACTCATAAACTTCTTCCTGCCTCCATTTTCGTTATAATTTATAATTGGGAAATGCAGAAAATGCAAACAGCAGATCCCGCAGACTCCCTGTTGATATTACCTTGCGCATACGCCGCTGACAAACGTCAGCCAGCAGGCAAAATCGCCAATTGCTTTGCGGTTATACGGATCATCCTCCTCATAGCCGAGACGGTCCCGCCAGGCGGCTTTCTTTCCCTGCTGCTTCAGATACCGGGCCAGCATATTCAGGTGTGTGATCACCGAATTATGACAGGATGTACGCCGGGAATCCTTTTCCATCTTTTCTTCCCGGCTCAAAAGCGGCCATCCCGCCCGGATGGATGCATAGCGCACCGCCACGGCCATCAGCTCATCATACAATTCCATACTGTCTGCGTCAGAACCGATCTCACCCGCGATCTCTCCGTGGATCTCCTGCATTTCTTCTAATGTCAGCGCCTTTGGCTCTGCCAGATACTCCTGGTAACTGTGTACCATACTACTTACCTCCCCTCCTCTTCCCTTCACGGGAATCCTGTTCCATATAACTGATAATTTCCTGCTCTAATTTTACATTCTGCTGCAGCATATATGCTGCCAGTTCCCGGTAAGCATCCTGTTTTTCCAGAGATTCCAGCCGGATACGGTCTGTCTGTGTCAGCGGATGCAGGCAGGCGGCAAACCGCGGATCCGTCAGCTCCTGTTCTGACATCCGGTACATCTGAAAAGGAATCCCGGTCACCCGGCACAGATGTTCATGGATATAAAGCCCTCCCGCATCCATATCGCCAAAATGAAAATATGTAAGCTGCGGGTTGTCCCGGAAAACCATTTTCAAAAAAGTCCGCTGAACCCGGTCGGCATATCCCCCCAGATAAAAGAACACCGTATCCTTCTTTTTCATGCGCATCCAGGATGTATAATTTTCCACTGTCATAAAGCTTCCGGCCTTCACCAGGATCCGCCCGATCTGTTCCAGGTCCCCGGCGAAAAATTCTATTCCATCCGAACAGGCGCCTGCATCCAGCGTTCTCCCGGCCATCGTCACCTCCACATTCCCTTTCAGACAGATCCGGCGCTTTTCCCGGATGATGTGGTACGCTTCCAGAATTCCGTCTTCCAGTTCTCCTTCTTCACAGGGCTGATTTCTGAAATCCCGGAGCGTCCTGCATATCAGGGACAGCATATTTTCCTCCAGATACTTGGAGTCGCCGTAGATCAGGACAGACGCCTCCCGCAAAAACAGTTCCTTCTCATTCTGCTCAATGAAAACAAGCGCCTGCAGCAGCTCTTCGGTCTGCAGATATTTGGCCGGAATCCTGTTTTTGGCCAGCGCCTGCCGCAGTTTTTCACATTCCCGCTCTGCTGCCGGCGATTTCCCGCCATATTTTGCAAGAATTCCTTCTATGTATTTTATTTTTGCAGATTTTGATTCATATTGATACCGTTCTGTCAGATACGCTTCCACTGCACCGATCTGTTCATCCACAAGGTAGATTGCCTGGATCTCGCTGCTGAACCCCTGCATCTCATAGGTGACAAATCCCAGCTCCCGGCAGCGCAGGGCAGCCTGGTTCAGCGCTCCGATCTGTTCCAGATCGCCGTCATTCTGATTATATTTTTTGTAAAGTTCCCTGGGCAAAACCCTGGTCCGCCGGGCCGTCACATTGGTGCCGCTGTCTTTTTTGCTCCGCCTGTATTTCTCTGCCAGCGTTATCAGTATTTTCTCCTCATAATTTCCCATTATCGCTTACTTTCCATACGCCTTTTCCTCATGGAACTGCACGATCCCCAGCTGCATGCTGTCCGCCCGCACGCGCAGCGCCGGAAGGATCACCTCACACTCGTTTCCGATGGACTCTGTCTTGTCCGGGGAACAGAAAATCACCTGCATCTGCTGCTCCCGCATAAAGTCCAGCATCAGTTTTACGTTTCCCGGATCCATCTTGGCGAACGGCTCGTCGATAAATACCAGCCGGGTAGAATTCACCCGCTGGTTGTAGATCATCAAAAGCGCCGATGACAGGATCAGCAGGTACGGGATCTGCACCTCTGCCCCGGAGTTAAATCCGGTCTGCCGGGATAATTTCGCCCGATCCAGGATCTGATTGCTGATCAGGATCTCATAGGTCATATAATTCCGGTAATCCGCGAACCGCGCAATGGTTTCCTCACTGTTTTTCTCTATGATCCGGTTGATGATCTTTTTCATCTCCTGCTCTAACTGCTCGCCTTCCTCATCCGATACTTTCGTCAGCAGCCCAAAGGTCATCTGCCCGTCGGCGCTGCCTCCTAACTGCTCCCGCTCATCCAGGTACCTGGCGTATTCCATGACTTTGGCATACTCGGATCCGTCCTTCACATAGTGGACGTCAAACTGGTATTTTGCAGAAAAATGCAGTTTTGACAGTTCTCCGTTGATCTGTTTTAAATCATCTCTGGCCTTTTCGCAGGATTTCAGGATGGTCAGCACGAATTCATTTTTGAAAATATCCTCATATCTGCGGGTCTGCTCCTCCATCTTCTGACGGATCTCCTGCAGATTGTCCATCCAGATGGTTTCCCTCCGGTCTGCATACTTCTCCCGGCCTTCTGTTCCCCTGACCAGCATCCGTCCCGGATGCTTCGCATTGTAGTCTGCCTGCCTCTGCATCAACTCATTTTTATGCTGCTCGATCTCCCTCTGGACACGTTTCCTGGTTTCCTCTGCCAAAAGGCCGCCAGTCCCTTTCTTTCCGTTATCCAGATATTTTTCGTAGGCGTCCACCGTCTTCTGCACCAGTGTATAATACGCTGTTTCATATTCCCGGAACTGCTGTTTCTGCAGCGCCAGCTCGGCAGATCTCATCTCTAACTTTTCGCTGCAGCGCTGGATCACCGTATCCTGATTGCTCTTCTCCTGCAGCTTCTGGTTGTATGCAGCCTGCACCGCCTGCTGCTCCTGCCCCAGACGCGCCGCCTGCTCGTTCAGTTCGAGATATTCCTGATTATCAGCCTGAGCCTTTTTCAGGCGATCCAGCCGTGTCTTCGATGTTCTGGCGTCCCTGGCGGCAGCCTGATATTTCCCGTGCGCGTCATAGTCATATTCGGTAAAAAATTCTTTGCTCTGCGCCAGACGCTCCTTCTGCTCTTCTAATTCTTTCTTCTGCGCCAGAAAATCCTTCTTTTCTTCATTCAGCCGCGCGATTTCCTGCTCCGCCCGCTTCCGGTTCAGTTCAAACGTCTTTTTCCCCAGATAGTAGACACGGATCCGGTCAAAACGCAGGAAATAACTGTCCATAGCTACAGACACACGCCCTTCCACCGAAATCGCATTTTCATATTCCCGGACTTCCCGCAGCGAAACGGCATGCATCCTTCCCAGCTGAAATTCAAAATATTTCCTGGCCACCGGATTTTTAATTTCCAGCAGACCGACCGCGGAGTCCTTCTCCACGGTTACTTTCCGCCGCATCAGCAGCTTCGTATTAAATAAATGGGCATAGCGGTGCTCGGAACGGTTCAGCACATCGTCCGCCAGATCATAATATTTCGGGTCTACCAGAATGGTGTAACGCCGCGCTCCCAGAAAAGCCTCCAGCGCGTCCCGCCACGCTTCGTCCTTCAGGCCGATCACATACTCACAGGCAAACTGCGCCCTGGCGGGAATCTTCTTCTTTTCAAATTCCCGGTTGATCTCGTCACGCAGACCCACATACTCCGGAATCAGCCGATAGGTATTCTGATGCTTCTTACATTCCTCTAAGATCCGGTGCTGCTGTTCCAGCCTGCGGCCGACCTCCGCCAGTTCCCGCTCCACATCGGCTATCTGCCGGATACCGTGATCATAACGCCGGTCGATCCTCCGCCGGAACTGTGCCACAGCCATGGTTTTCTCCGAAACCGAATACTCATGGCTGCAAAGAGCCGCCAGCACCTTCTTTTCCGCAATGTCCTCCTCATCCAGAAAGAACCGGTTCATCGTCTCGCTGATCACAGTCTGGAAATGCTCTAACTTTTTGCATTTCGTCATCAGCTCTTTCTTTTCTGTTTCCAGCTGCTCCAGCCGCCGCTCTTCCTCCGCAATCACCCGGGTGCTGTCCAGCTGCTCTAAGCTGACCCGTGTCTGGATCAGCAGCGCGTCGATATTCTTTTTCTTTTCCTCCAGGATCTGTGCCTCCCGCTCCACATCCTCTTTTCGTTTCGCCGCCAGGTCACGTTCCTTTGTCAGCCTCTCAGCATCCTCCTTCAGGCTGCCGATTTTTTTGTATACGATCCGGATATCATCCGCCAGCAGACGGTTTCCTGCATTCTCCCAGGCATCATATTCCGACAGGATCCCGTCCAGTTCATGGATTTCCTGCTGGATCACCGCAAAATTTTCATTCAGGCGCTCGATATTTTCCTTCGCCTCAATCAGCTTTGCGAAATCCACATTCCGCTCTTCCAAAACGCTCTCCCGGATAAAACGGTCGATCTTCGCGTTGGGATCATAGGACATGATGCCCCGCAGCTTGCGCAGATAGGTGGGAAGCTGCCCCAGATTCAGCTTCAGCCCGGTCATCTGCAGAAACTTCGGCAGTCCCTGCTCCCGGTTCATCAGCACAAGCTTATACTTTTTCTGCAGAAATGAGGCGCTGCATGGCATGGTCACGCCATTCTCTGTATAGGTATGCTCCATCTGCTCCATAGCTGTCCGATCCATCACGTACCGATAGGTCTGGCAGTTACTGGAAGCGCCGGTCTCGATCACCGTCCCCAGCAGAAACGGTTTCTCCGCCACATCATCCCAGAATTCCAGCACAATATGGCTGTAAACATTCGGCACCCGCTCCGCCGGACGCATATAGGTCCCCGCCGTGGCGTCCAGCAGCCCCCTGGTATAAGAAGAAAGCGTGCGGCTCCCTTTACTCTCCGAAGACTTATTAAAAACGGTATCTCCGTATGCCGCGTATTTGATGGCGTCCAGCATAACGGATTTTCCGTTCCCGTTTTTTCCGGCAATCAGTGTGAAAAAACCTATGGGAGCCGTGACGTTGGAAAATCCATACCAGTTGATCAGACGGACTTTTTTCAGCAAAATCATTCTTCTTCCTCCTCAAACTCCTCCGGATCCGGCGCTGCCTCCTCCTCTTCTTTCTCCTGGGGCTCCTTCAGATATTCCTCCGCCACGGTCTGAAACTGAGGCAGATCCCAGCCAAACTGCAGAGAAGGATAGAGCTGGATTTTCATATCCTCCCCGTCCTCGTGCTCACTGTAATTGATCAGGCTGTATTTTTTAAACAGCCGGAACGCCGCATTCAGCTCCGCTCTGGTGGGCACAATCCCGTAGGAAGTGATCTTGTCAATCAGATCTCCTTTGGTCACAAAATTACCTTCGCTGTAGCCCAGATTCTCCAGATAAACCTTCCAGAGCACCAGCAGAAGATGATACTGAAGCGTGGAAAAGGTAACCACATTCGCCCGCTTCAGTCCCACGGTATCCGCATCCTCCTCACTGGCGGTCAGCATACAGACGCCCATCTTATCATCCACAACCACATCGAATCCGATCATCCGCAGATATTCGGAAATATCCTGCCGGTTGGATTCTCTGGACACAAACTGATAGAATTTTTCATCCTTTTCCCGCAGGATAAAAGTTGATTCCAGAAGCTTCCGCACACAGCGCTTGAACAAATGGTTGTTTTCTTCTTTGATTGTCATCTGCAGACTGATATCACTCATTGCTTTTTCCTCTTAATGTTTATATTGCTGATCCTCGCAGCCTCCGTCTCGATCATGCCGTCTTTAAATTCCACCTCATAGGGGAACCCTGCGGTTCCGGAATAAATGATGCTGGCCGCGATCATGGTGGCGTCATCCCGGGTGTGCGCGCCGCATTCCTCCACGGAGATTTTCTCCCGGCCGGACATCAGCCTGTCGAAATATTGTTCCACATGATCCATACTGTAACGGTCCGGCGTCTCTGTCAGCAGCTCGTCTGTCAGGCGCTGCCGCTCCTCTGCAGACAGTTCCGCCTGCAAAAGCCCCGCGTTTTTCAGATTTGGATTGCTCTTTTTCCTCCGTTCAAAGGACTTCCGGCCGATAAATCCCACGCTCATCAGTCTGTGGCTCTGCGCCAGCCTTCCAATGATCTCCTCCCGGTCTTCCCCGTCCAGTTCTTTTAAAAACAGCAGCAGACGGTTCAGCTCGTGTTCCAGATTGGTATTATCGCTTAATACCATCATCATGCGGGTGGAATACAGATTGTAATAGGTATTGATCTTCCGGTCAATGTATCCCATTTCCTGCTCATATTCCAGGTTGATAAAGCTGTCCAGCTCATCAAACTGCCGGTCGATCTTCTCTTTTGCCTGAAGCTCCTCCACATTTGAGATCCTG
>CALWGM010000082.1 GCA_944380065.1 uncultured Lachnospiraceae bacterium | reverse complement strand
GGCAGCCACTTTAACTGGATGGATACTTCACTCTTCTCCACGTTAAACTGACCATCAGAAGCCATTGCCGCATCGTAATAACTGCTGTCACGAATATCATCCAGTGTCAGTGCTGAAAATGCTTCCTGCGCCGTGGAATCGTCCAGAGTTACATACTGTTTTGCAATATCAAGGGTCTGCTGCATGGCGTCGTCATTGATCTTGCCAATCTCTGTCACGGTGTTTCCTTCCATATCTGTATTTACCAGTTTTGCCACTTCAGAAGCCATATATTTCTGATGATCCTGAGAAACAGAAGATCCTGCTTCATACACAATCTGAGCCGCTTCTTCCGGATGTTCCACAGCATACTCCCAGCCCCGGATGGATGCGTACAGGAATGCTTTTACCGTTTCCGGATTCTGCTCTGCGAATTCCCTGGTGCAGAAAATATTATCTTCCAGCATGGCCACGCCTTCATCATTCATATCAATGTATCCTACGGAATCGCCGTATCCGTAACCTCCATCATAATCATTTTTCACCAGTCCCAGTTCGTTATAGGTCATGGCTGACGCCAGGGTACTGCTGTCATCATCAAAGGCGTCCATAGTAAAGTCCTCGCTGAGATAATCCAGGGGAAGATCGTATTTTGCCAGAAGCGCGAGGATCTCGTACTGATTTCCGATTCCCCAGTTGCTGACCTTTCCATCCTCAGCCGCTTTTTTTATGATCTCTTCATTGCTCATAACTTCACCCTGGGACGCTGAACTTTCATCGCTGGAGGATGCTGCCGAATTGGTCTCTCCTTTCCCATCAGACGAGGAACCACATCCTGCCATCAGTGTCAGTCCCATGGCTGCCGCAAGCATCATACTGATCAGTTTCACTCTTCTTCTTTTCATATCATAGTCCTCCTTTTTGGGGCATCTGTCTGCTCATACTGACAGTTTCCTGATTCTTTTCACCTTATCTATATTTCAACTCCGGTTTAATGATATTTCCGGAGGAGAATGCTCTGTACAATCATCAGCGCCACATAGGATACAACGCCCATAATACAGGCCGTCGCGATATAGGCCCATGCAGTAGAGTACTGCGATAACACGATATTTTCACGGATCTGCCTGCCGACGCCAATGATATATTCCGCGAAATACTCGCTTACAATGGCAGTCATAATACTTGCCGGTACGGAAACCTTCAGCGCCACAAAGATGTATGGTACGGAATTGGGAAGCTGCAGCTTCAGAAATGTGGTGCGTTTCTTTGCCGCGTAGGTTGCCATCAGATCCATGGAATAGGGTTTCAGTTCTGTCAGACCGCGGTAGGCGTTCAAGCCCATATTGGCGGCCGCAACCAGCATAACCACTAAGATTTTTGCAACCATACTCCGCACGCTGGCAATGTCTGAAATATCTCTGGTCCAGTTGTTCATTACCGGAGCCAGCGCCACAACCGGGATGGAAGCAAAGGCGCCGATCACACTCAGTCCGCCTTTTCCGATTTTAGGGCAGAGGGCTGCCAGCATGGCAATTCCATATCCCAGCAGACTTCCCAGTCCCAGTCCGACCAGAGCCACAACCATAGTGGCCACTACATTCTCCCAGATCTTATCTATGTTATCGAACAGGATCGATCCGATTCTGTCCAGAAGCGGCAGGGTAAATGTATCTGTCCGGAACAGATGATGAAGCGTCTGGGTCTGCCAGAGAACCACAATGACCACTCCCAGCAGAACCGGCAAAATCACCGTTGCCGACGTCTGTATTTTTGTGTTTTCTTTTATTCGCTGATAAAGGCTTTTCGGTCTTTTTCTTTTCTGGGTCATTCTGCCTTCCTCCTTCTTATACTGATCTGGGGACATACAGATACTTTCTGACTCACTGCTGATTTCTTATACTCTCTTCTGGCTTTCCGGATTCCTCTTTTTTCCGGGGAAATCAGCGCTTCGATCCATGTCATCAGATAGGTACTTAAAATTCCCACAAAGGCGCTGAAGAAAACGATCAGCCAGAATACATAGATGGACATTGCATGTCTTAACGACTGGGAAAGGATACATCCCAGTCCCCCGTCTCCCTGCAGGGTATCCACCAGGATCGACGCTGTGATCGCCATAGGCGCCCCGATCTTTGTCCCTGTAAAAAAGTAAGGGATCGCGGATGGGATCAGCACCTTTGTATATATGGTCCGCTGCTTTGCCGCGTAGGTATACATCAGATCGTATTTGTCCTGGTCTACCGATTTGAAGCCCGCCAGCGTATTGGTCGCCACCGGATAAAAACTTAAAACGGCTGCGATAATCACGCGGCTGCTGTTAATATCACCGGTAATGGCAAGAATAATCGGCGCAAGTCCCAGTACCGGGATCAGCTGGATCAGCATCAGATACGGGAAAAGCATTTTTTCCAGAAGTCCGGACAGCTTCATGACCAGGGCCAGGAAGAATCCTGCGGTAATTCCCAGCAGGAAGCCAGCCAGCGCCCGGAGAATCGTCGCCTTTGCGCTGGTCAGAACCACCATAACCGCCGTCATTCCCTGGGAAACTTTACTGGTGGAAAATACTGCCGCCAGAATCTGGTACAGATGAGGCAGAATGTTTTCCGGAGACCGGTTGTTTGCCGCCACAACCGTGGCCGCGATCTCCCAGGCCACTATGATCAGTACAATCCATAACAGCGTGGAAGCCCATTTGTGATCGAATATTTTATATATCTTTTTCATCAGACGCTGCCTCCTTCAAATTTGCCCCGGACTTCGTAGACCAGTTCCGTAAAACGGGGGGATTCTTTCATTTCCAGCGTTCTCGGTCTCGGAAGATCCACATCCACAATGGCGGACAGCCTTCCGGGATGCGGGGATAACACGCAGATCCGGTCGGACAGGAACACAGCTTCCTGGATATTGTGTGTCACAAAAACGATGGTTTTATTTGTCTGCCGCCAGATCCGGAGCAGATCCTCGTGAAGTTTCTCTTTGGTAAATTCATCCAGGGCGGAAAACGGTTCATCCATCAGAAGGATTTCCGGACGGATTCCAAAAGCACGGGCAATATTCACTCTCTGCTGCATACCGCCGCTGAGCTGTCTGGGAAAGTGATCTGAAAAATTCTTCAGTCCCACCATTTCCAGCATTTCGTCTGCTCTTTTTGAACGGTCCTCTTTGGACTGGTACATGATTTCCAGCGGAAGCTCCACATTCTTCTTTACTGTCCGCCAGTCAAACAGTACCGGCTGCTGAAAGACAAATCCGAATTTCTGCTGAAGACGGATTTCCTTCGGCGTCATCCCGCTGATTCTTACCGTTCCTTCTGTAGGCTCCTGCAGATCCGCAATGGTCCGCAACAGGGTGGTCTTGCCGCATCCGGAAGGCCCGAGCAATGAAATGAACTCGCCTTTATAAATGTCAAAGTTGACGCCGGTCAGTGCCTGCACATCATGCCCTGCATTATCCTGAAACGTCACGCCCAGATCCCTGATCTGTATCTCAATTCCTCTTTCCTGTAATTCACTCATTCCTCGTTACCTCCTTCTTTGGGCTGCTTTCTGCCCATCCAGGTATCCTCTGTGAGGGTTACCTCCTTTTTCGGGCTGTTTTCTGCCCATCCAGGTATCTTTTTTATTAAAAAAACAGGGCAGCGGAGTCTTTGTTCTGGCTCCGTTGCCCTGTTTTGTTTATGGTGCAAGTATAATTTTCTGCCCCGGTTATTTCAATATTCTCCAGCACAATCCTTTTTGTGCCGGAGCACGAAGTGTTATCCGTATATTTTCCGATATAAATGCATACAGTCCTCTTTTGAAACGGGTTTTCTCGTATTCCCCGGACTCCCCGAGGCAATGGCGTCTTCTGCCATTTTGTCCATCGCCGGCAGGAATTCTGCTTCTTTTATCCCGTACTCCCGCAGAGTCGGAACCTCGCAGATCCGGCACAGTTTTTCGATTTCTCTGAGAAACGCGGCCGCTGCGGCAGGATCTTCGTCATGAACAGAGGCCGCGCCCACAGCTCTTCCCAGATCCGCAAAACGATCGCAGGCCCCGTCCAGGGCAAAGCCCAGACATTCCTTTAAAAGCATGGCGTTGCTGAGACCATGGGGAACATGAAACAGCGCGCCGATGGGTCGGCTCATGCCGTGTACCAGCGTTACACTGGAATTATTGATACAGATACCTCCCTCAAGGGCCGCAAGGGACATTTCCTCCCGGGCTTTCACATCATATCCGTTCTGATATGCTGTGGGAAGGTATTTCATAATCCGCCGGACAGCGGAAACCGCAAATACGTCTGTCAGAGGAAACGCTTTTTTTGAGGTATATGCTTCCACCGCGTGGGTCAGCGCATCCAGCCCTGTGGCCGCAGTGACGCTTTTTGGCATGTCTGTGGAGAAATCAGAGGCAACCACCGCCACGTCGGGCAGCAGACAGTCTCCTTTCAGAAGCATTTTAATATCATTTTTCTGATCTGTAATAATGGTGAATTTTGTAGCTTCTGAACCGGTTCCCGCCGTAGTGGGGATCGCCACGATCCCGGGCAGCTTTCCGGTAATTTCTTTCCCATTATAATCGGCAATAGTTCCTTCATTTACCGCCATTGCGGCAATGGCCTTGGCGGAATCCAGCGGACTGCCGCCTCCGATCCCGATTACAAACTCACTTTCTGATTTTCGAAACTGTTTCACGCCTTCTTCAATCATCTGATCGGCAGGCTCTCCGGTAATTCCGTCAAATACATCATAGGTAATGCCGGCTTCCATCAGCGCTTTTTTCAGAAGATACATCATCGGTGATTTTCCCACATGCTTCCCGGTTACAATCAGCGCCCGCCTGCCGCATTCTTTCATATATGGAACTGCCTCGGCCAGAGCGTCTTTTCCGGTAAGAATATGGGCCGGTACTGCAAAATGCGCCATATCTGTCACTTCCTTTCTGG
>CALWGM010000081.1 GCA_944380065.1 uncultured Lachnospiraceae bacterium | reverse complement strand
CCACGCCTCCACGCAGGAGGCGACGGGGACAGGATGGACGGTCGGAGAATGTTCGATCACATTTCAATCCACGCCTCCACGCAGGAGGCGACTGGTTGACCAAGGCAATCAATACTTGTTCACTTATATTTCAATCCACGCCTCCACGCAGGAGGCGACCGGGATCAGCGTGTCAAAAGACATCTACACCGGATTTCAATCCACGCCTCCACGCAGGAGGCGACAGCAGTTTTAGCCAAATACAAACCTGCATTTTTAGCTAAAATCAACAATTTTTTTCTATTCTGCTGCACTTTATCCACTCAAAAACGTCATGCTTTTCCCTCTTTTCTCATTTTTGTGCAACTTGATCAGTGCGAATCCCTCAGAGGTTTCCTGAGCACTCTTGATTCGCACTGGAGTCTCTTTGCTCTAAGAAACATCTCACAAGCATATGTTCTACTACGATTTTGCAAAACAGCCATTCACAGAATCAACGTATCATCCGCTGAGATTCCCCTGTCAACTCCCATATGCTCCACTTTGGTCTGGTATTTATTCCCCAGATAATAAAACCTCAGACTGTCCACACTTTCATCAATAATATCTGCCAAAAGGGACTTCAGCATAATACACTGTGCATGATCCAGAATGCATTCAAATACAGAATTTTGTACACGCCGGCCATAATTAACGCACTGTTTTGCGACCTTACGCAATCTCGCTTTTCCGGCCGCCGTTTCTGTATTTACGTCATAAGTAATCAAAACAAGCATACCCTTACCTCATCTGCCATCTTGTCTCAGGCTTATGCCACCCAAATGTTCTTAAATCTATTTTTCATTTCCACAAAAACACTGGGTAACCGTCCAAGTCGCCTCTCAGATATCGCGCCAAAAGCATTGCCTGCACATAAGGAACCATCCCCCACTCTACTTTTTCTTTCAGATACGGGTGTACAATAGTTTCCTTTTTCTTGTTTTGCCATTCTGTTAAAACCCGTTTCCGGGTTTCATCATCCATCCGTACAGAACCATTTTCCCTGGTGGTAAAATTTTTCCCACTGACCATCTTTTTATTGATCAATGTCAATACAAAACGGTCTGCCAGAATCGCCCGGAGTTCCTCGATCAGATCCAACGACAGCGAAGCTCGCCCGGGACGGTCTGTATGTAAATACCCCATATAGGGATCCAATCCTACCGTTTCCAACGCAGAAGTGATCGTATTCGTTAAAAGTGTATACACAAAAGAAAGCAGCGCATTGACCGAATCCGCAGGCGGTCGTTTATTTCGTCCATGAAAAGCAAAATCCTTTTTTTGCTGAAGTATCATCTGATCGAATACTCCAAAATAAACACTTGCCGCTTCTCCCTCATATCCTCTGAGTTGCTCCTTCGACTGACAATTCCGGATCTGCTCCAGGGAATTTTTCAAAAATTTTGACGCTGTCCTGATCTGTTCTGCGTCCACCTGAAGCGCGTGATCACGGATTGTCCGTTCCAACACCCATCTGCCATTGTATACCTTTCCGAGAATACAGTTTTTGGCAATTCCCAGACTAACCTGTTCATCTCTTCTGCTGGCAAATTGCTGTTCCCTCAAAACTACATTACCTTTGATTTTTCCAGAAACTCTGGCAAGGAATTTCCCCTGTGGGGTAAGATAACAAAGAGAAATATTTCGATCCGCACAAGCTCCCATCAATGCCGGGCTTGTTCCCCGGTAACCAAAGGAGACAATTCCCTCCAGATTGTGCAGAGGAATCCGTCCGATCTCCTTTTTATCATCAAATACCACCACATTTTCCCCATCTAATGACAGATAGCTGTTTTCAGAAGTAATATATAATGTGTTCAGCAATTTCTTCATCCGTCTTCCTCCTTCAGCATCTGATTCAGATAAGTTTTCACAGAAACCATTTTCCCAAGCTTCGGAAGGCAAATGTCTTTGATGGAACAGGAATTGCAGACTTTGCTGTATTTTACCTTCGGCGTATATTTTCTGCGGTAATATTCATGCATTTCCTGAAACATACTTCTTACTTCTTCCCGAAGTTCCTCTGTAATTTCTACAACCTCTCTTCTTCTGGTTTCTCCATAAAAAATGGCTCCTTCCGGAATTTCCGCAGAAAACATTTCCTCCAGACATATAGCCTGAGCGGTAAGCTGCAGTTTATCCTCCTCTGAAAGCTTTGGTTTTCCCTTTTTATATTCCACCGGATAAATGGAAAACAATCCCCGGTGTCCGTAAAGCTGTATCCCATCTTCACATTTGTGAAACTCCACCAGGTCACACTCCCCACTGACGCCCATAGTTCTTGAAGCCACTGGAAGCGCCCGGGCTATGATAACATCTTTCCGTTTTTCTCTCAGAGCCGGATCATGTACCTTTTTATGCATCAGTTCGCCGATTACAGTATGTACATTCTCATCCCACTGCTGTTCAATGTGAATCAGCACCCACTGTCTCCGGCAGAATTTAAAATGCTGGATCCCCGATATCATCAGATAATCATCTTCTGCATATTCCATCATATCATCCTTTTCATTTCTACTGTCTCCGGAATCTGATCTTCATGAATCTGA
>CALWGM010000080.1 GCA_944380065.1 uncultured Lachnospiraceae bacterium | reverse complement strand
GTCCACATCTCCCATGCTGCAGTTGAGCACTGCGGACTCCGCAATGCAGATCACAGCGCCTGAGTCATCTCCAAGTTCCAGGTTTCCGGTTCCCACAGACAGATCCAGCTGATCCAGCTGCAGCATCCCCTCCAGTTCTGCAGTCCCCACATCCAGATCTGCTGCCAGCTGGGAGACCTCGCCCCCAGGCAGATAGACGGTAACCTCCGGGGCGCCGTTTTCCCCCATCCCGTCGGTTCCTGCTTCCACAGACACATACAGGACGCCGTCCTGCGCATGGACGTCCACGGTGGGCTGAGTTCCCTTCCGCCAGCGGCTCCGGACTGCGGCGCCGCCCGGCAGAAGGGTTTCCTGTTCACCGTCGCTGTCATCCATCAGACTCTCATCCGCATTGCGGATCTCCAGCTCCAGCACATCCCCCTCTACTTCCACCCGCCAGATCGCCTCCTCCGCGCCAAACGATTTCCAGTCCACCTCATCCCGCGCGCGGTATGCCTCCCAGTCCGCGGGATCCGATGGGAGTTCCTCAGATCCTTCCACCGTCACCACATCATGGGTCCGTCTTCGCAGCCACTGCACCAGCCGGTTCTTCTCAAATCCCGGCGTATCTTCATCAAAAGCTCCGGCAGCCATGCCGCCGACGGTCATGCCAATCCCGGTCACCGCCAGCGCCCCGGCCAGCACCAGCGCGATTTTCACTCCGTTTTTCATGCTCTTCCCCTCCTTCTGCTTCCCATCAGTTCAGGCATGACCCGTCTGCAGAATACAATCTCCAAAACCAGAACCGCCACAAAAACCGCCACTAAAATCAGCCCGATACCGGCCACCGCCACGCCTCCTGCCGGGAAGCCAAAAGCCAACAGAGCCATCCCGGTCCACACGCAGATCAGACCGCCGATGCCAAACATGCAGAAAATAATGGCCAGGATCACAATAACCGCAACGCCTGCCAACGTCAGCAGCACCGTCACCCAGGCAGGCCGGCCTGTTCCGGATCCGGTGCGCCGGCCTGAAGACGCGCCGCCCTGCCGCCGTGCCTGATCCGCCTGCGGCCCGCGCGGATCGGCTGTCCCTGCCTGCGGCCCGCCCTGGCGCTGTGCATCCGAATACTGCCGGCCGCCTGATGGCTGCTGTGTCCCGGACTGCCTTTCCTGCCGCGGGATGTACTCATACGGCCCGTCATATGCCGTCCGTCTGTCCCTCTTCACATCCTCCTGTTTCGCCGGAACCTTCCTCTGGGGAAACGACTCATATCCCGTTTCCGTAAAGCCTCCCGGCTCGTTCCCCTTCAGATTCGCCAGGATACTGTTGGCAACGTCCTCCGGAGAACCCAGACGGGCAATCACCTCTGCCTCCTGTTCTTCCCCGGCGTCATCCAGATAATCCCTGTACCAGGACATGGCCTCCTCCCGCTCCTCCTGCGGAAGACCTGCCAGAAGCTGTTCCAGACGTTCCAAAAACTGTTTTTTCTTCATCTGTCTGCATCCTCCCCTGCAAATAATCTTGAAATTTTTTCGGAATATACCTTCCACTCAGCCCGGTACAGATTCAGCTGCGCATATCCCTGCGGCGTAATCTTATAATATCTGCGGTTCCTGCCGTCAAACTGCCGGTCGTAGGTCTCCAGGCAGCCGTCCTTTAAAAGCCTTCGCAGTACCGGGTACAGTGTGGATTCAGAAATCTCAATCGCATGCCTCACATCCTGCGTGATTTTATATCCATAGGTACCTTCCGCGTTTCTCGACACCACCGCCAGCACAATCGCATCCAGCAGCGCCGCCCCTGTGTTGAAAATCATCCCGCACCTCCTGAATCCATGTTCCCTTGTTGCTTTTATAATACTATATGTCATATAGTATCATTTGTCAAGCAATGTTATACAGTTAAGAAAAGCTTAAGATTCCGGACAGCTTCCCGGAACCGGACCAGGCCGCCCTCCCATCGATGCCAAAAAAACACAAAAAAAGATCCTTCTGCATCGTTGAAACTTCTGCACAGAAGGATCTTTTCTTTTTCCCGTCCGAAAAAACGGAAACAGGAATCTGTCTTTTTCTCTTATGGCCGCTTTGTTCCCAGCGGTTTTTTACGGACAGCGCCGCCCTATCGGGCCGCAGCCTCCAGCGCCTGCGCCACATCGGCAATCAGGTCTTCTTTATCTTCCAGACCGCAGGACAGACGGATCAGCCCTGCCGGGATCCCGGCCTCCGCAAGCTGTTCATCCGTCAGCTGGCGGTGAGTGGAAGTCGCCGGATTCAGGCAGCAGGTCCTGGCGTCCGCCACATGGGTCTCAATCGCTGCCAATTTCAGATGCTTCATAAAGGTCTCCGCCGCCGGACGTCCCCCCTTCAGCTCAAAGGAGATCACGCCGCAGCCTCCCTTAGGCAGATATTTCCGGGCAACCTCATAGTATTTATCTCCCGGCAGATCCGGGCAGATAACTTCCTCCACCAGGGGATGGGTCTGCAGAAATTCCGCAACTGCCCTGGCGTTCTCCACATGGCGCGCCATCCGCACATGCAGGGATTCCAGCCCCATATTCAGATAAAACGCATTCTGGGGGGACTGGATGCAGCCCAGGTCGCGCATCAGCTGCGCGGTACACTTGGTAATAAACGCGCCGCCCTGGCCAAATTTCTCCGCATAGGTGATGCCATGATAGGACTCATCCGGCGTGGTCAGCCCGGGGAACTTGTCTGCATGGGCCATCCAGTCAAAATTCCCGGAATCCACAATCGCCCCGCCTACGCCTACGCCGTGGCCATCCATATATTTTGTGGTGGAATGCGTCACAATATCCGCGCCCCATTCAATCGGACGGCAGTTCACCGGGGTCGGGAACGTATTGTCCACAATCAGCGGCACGCCGTGCGCATGGGCGACTTTCGCAAACTTTTCGATATCCAGAACCGTCAGCGCCGGGTTCGCGATGGTTTCCCCGAACATGGCGCGGGTATTTTCCCGGAACGCAGCGTGCAGCTCCTCCTCGGTGGCGTCCGGCGCCACAAAAGTCACATCGATTCCCATTTTCGGCATCGTCACGCCAATCAGGTTGAAGGTTCCGCCGTAGATGGAGGAAGAGGCGACGATGTGGCTGCCGCACTCGCAGATATTGAACAGGGCAAAGAAGTTCGCCGCCTGTCCCGAGGAGGTGAGCATTCCTGCCGTACCGCCCTCTAAATCGGCAATCTTCGCGGCCACCAAGTCGTTGGTGGGATTCTGCAGGCGGGTGTAGAAATACCCCTCCGCCTCCAGATCGAACAGTTTTCCCATATCCTCGCTGGTCTCATAACGGAAGGTCGTGGACTGGATGATGGGAATCTGTCTGGGTTCCCCGTTTCCCGGGCGGTAACCCGCCTGTACACATTTGGTGTTGATCTTGTAATCGCTCATATTATCTCTCCTCCATCGGCACATACGGAATATGCGCCCCTACATATTTATACGCCGGCCGGATGATCTTGCTGGCGTTCAGAAGCTCCTCCAGACGGTGCGCGCTCCATCCCGGTATACGGGCGATGGCGAACAGCGGGGTAAACAGCTCTTCCGGTATATTCAGCATCGTATAAACGAAGCCGCTGTAGAAATCCACATTGGCGCAGACATTCTTCTGCGCTCTTCTCTGCTCCATGATCAGCCTTCCGGCCAGCCGTTCCACGGTCTCATAGAGAGCGAACTCTTCCATCATACCCTTTTCTTCCGCCAGCTTGCGGGCAAATTTCTTCAAAATCACCTCACGCGGGTCGGAAATGGTATAAACAGCATGTCCCATACCATAGATCAGGCCGCTGCGGTCAAACGCCTCTTTATTCAGGATCTTTCTCAGATATGCTTCCACCTCCGTCTCGCTGGTCCAGTCGCTGACATGCTCCTTGATATCCGCAAACATGTGCTGCACCTTCAGGTTGGCGCCGCCGTGGCGCGGACCCTTCAGCGACCCCAAAGAAGCCGCGATGGAGGAATAGGTATCTGTTCCGGAAGAGGTTACCACGTGCGTGGTAAAGGTGGAGTTATTGCCGCCGCCGTGCTCGGCATGCAGGATCAGCGCAATATCCAGCACCTTGGCCTCTAACTCTGTATATTTGCTGTCCGGCCGCAGCATCAGCAGGAAATTCTCAGCTAGGGACAGCCCTTTCTGGGGATTGCGGATAAACAGCGTCTCCCCTTTCCGGAAGTGACGGTACGAGTGGTAGGAATATGCCGCAATGATCGGCAGCTTGGCGATCAGCTCCATGGACTGGCGCAGTACGTTGGACGCGGAAATATCCTCCGGATTCGAGTCATAGGTATACAGGGTCAGCACACAGCGCTGCAGGGCGTTCATGATATTCCGGTTGGATGCTTTCATTACCACATCCCGGACAAAACGTCCTCCCAGCTCTTCCATGGCAAACATCACCGTCAGAAACTCGTCTAACTGTGCCTGTGTGGGCAGCTTCCCAAACATCAGCAGATAGATCGTTTCCTCAAAACCAAATTTACGGCCGTTCAGCCCGGACACCAGATCGGTCACATTGATCCCCTGGTAATACAGGCTTCCGTCTGCCGGGAGGCGGCGGCCGTTTACAAACTCAAAACCATTGACGTCGGAAATCTCCGTCAGTCCTGTCAGCACGCCCTTTCCGGTAGAATCGCGCAGCCCCCGTTTTACATCATATTCCACATAAAGGTTGGGATCGATGCGGTGATTTTTCAGAAGCGTCTGTTCCAGCTTCTCCATATCCCCGCGGATCTCACCTAATTCTTCCATACTCAGCATTTCATTCCCAGTTGACATCGGTGAAACACCTTCCTTTCTGTTCATCTATTTATATTCTTGTCCAAACGGCGCAGAAAAGAGACCACCGGCTCTGCCCTGCGGCAGCCGGCGTCCCCCCTGGCACGCTGAAACATATGGAACCATTTATCTTCTTTTTCTTTTACGTTTTTTCGACTGAAAATATCTGACAACGAAAGCAAGCGTCAGAATAAACGCCAGAATATATCCGACAATCCCCAGCACCGGGATCCCCAGCACTTGGGGTGACATATTGGTAGTACAGATAATACTGGAACTGATCAGAAGGGCGGCAATCAGAAGCCCCGCTACCATGTGGCGGCTGACCGAGTACAGCGTCCGGTTCAGGTCATCGGTGGAATGCAGATCCAGGTTGATCCGCGTCTGCCCATGGGTATAGCTGTGCAGAAGGTCGGCCACATAGGCCGGGATCTTGATCCCCTTGTGAAAGGCGCGGTACAGCTCCCTGCCGTTTTTCTCCAGTTCTTTCTTCAGGTCAAAATTCTCCCAGCGGCTCTCCGCCATGCGGACAGAGGCAACCTGGATCAGGCTGATCTCCGGTGAAATCTCCGCCATCACGCCCTCGATGGTCGTCAGGCCGCGCACCAGCATCGTCAGGCTGGCAGGCATTCCCATGCGGTTTTCCTTCATGATCTCCGCCAGATCCTGGAGCAGCGATCCCATATTCATAGTGCCGAAGCTGGCGTTGCCATACTGTACCAGCCAGTTATTCACATCCGAATAGATCTGCTTCTGGTTCGGACGATCCCGGAACTCCCCAACCGCCAGCACGGCCTCCACCACGGAGCTGACGTCCTGCATGGCGACCCCGCGGATGGCTTTCTGCACCTGCATCTGGTCGTGGGTGGAAAAACGCCCCATCATTCCCATATCCAGCCAGACAATCTTCCCCTCCCGGATAAATACATTCCCCGGATGCGGGTCTGCATGGAAAAATCCGTCCTCCATGATCTGCTTCACATAATTGTCCGCTAACTTTGTGCCGATCTCATTCAGGTCGTAGCCCGCCTCCATCAGCTCCTCTTTATGGTCGATGGGGATCCCGTCGATATACTCCATCACCAGCACCTGCGGCGCGGTAAACTCCCGGTACAGCTTCGGGCTGGCCACATAGGCCACATCCTGGTTCAGATGCCCAAACTCCTCCATG
>CALWGM010000079.1 GCA_944380065.1 uncultured Lachnospiraceae bacterium | reverse complement strand
TCTGAATGATCTGACACAATAAAAAAGCCACACAAAGAACTACACCCGCGGTGGTGTACCCCTTCGTGTGACTTCTGTCTCACTCTGCTAATTACAATAATATGATTTTTCCCTTTTGTCAAGAACTACAAAAAAAATACTAAAATACAAGGAAGAGTACTCCCTTCTTAAGCTCAAAGCCGTTCACAATAAGTCAGAATCCCACAATAAAATCTTCCTGGTTTAAAATCTGGATTCACATTTTTACTTCCCAATACCCACCTCTTGCAGAGCCATGTCTGATTAGTTTTTTTTCTTCTCGAAGTTCTTTCATATATCTCTCCACTGTCCTTTGCGCTACGGACATCTTTTTGGAAATTCTGGAAGCAGAAATTTTATTATTATCGGAGATCAGTTTCAAAATACCTGTTTTAATATCTCCGACACCTTCTCCGACATCTCCGACATTTTCTCCGACATTCACCGACATATTCTTTGGATCATCAATTTCAGTATTATTTTTCCGGTCATCTGTTATGAATGGCTGTCGAAATAGATTAACCCGAAAAGATTCCGGCATTTCAATGAATTCCGGTTCCGGCAAAACAGTAACAACAATAATCGTCTTGTCATTTATCGTATAGGGTCAATATCTGGCACAATCTGTGGTTCACAAGCATCAGAAACAGCGTTTGCAATACTGTCCATTACCTGAAAAAGTAATACTCTACAGTCAGATATAATCACTCATAGTGGTTGCTGAAACTATCACGACAATTTTTATATGTGATTACACTGCCGTGAATAATTTAAATCAATTAACTTTTTTCTATGCTAACATGTTTCTTTGCGTATTTCAAGTCAGCTTCCCTCAGTTACCTGACAGTGACTGGAAACCGTTACTGCTCACTCCGTTCACAGTAACGATGTATGTTCTTCAGACTCTGTTACATCCCGATCACCCTGACATGTGTTTCCAGATCATACTCCCTGGAAACCCCGTCGTCATCATAAAGCTCATAGGTGCCTCCCGTATACCCGATACACCGGATGGTGTCCGGATTTACAGCCTCCACATATTCCGCCGGATCCGCCACCGGAATGCAGCGCCCCTTTCGGATAAACAGCGGCACCTCGTTCAGGGCGATCTCCACATAATGATGCCCGGCTGACAGGATCTCCTCCGAAATGCTTCCATCTGGCAGGAATTTCACGAACTTCATCTCCTCCGGCAGATAGACATAACGCCCCCGGGCGTTCTGGGTATACACAGGCGCGATCATGATCTCATTGCCGATTATCAGCTGATCCTCCGCCTGCGGCGCGAAACCATCCTCCGGATACACAAAGGACAGCGGCTTAAAATACAGATCGTCCGTCAGCGCCGCTTTCATATACTCACTGTAAATGTACGGCAGCAGCCGGTAACGCACCTCCAGCACATGCCGGAAATCCTCCGTATCCCCGAACTGGCAGCATTCCTGCGCCCTTGTCCCCGCTGCCGTATGATTGCGCATCAGCGGCGTAAAAACTCCCAGCGCCAGCCAGCGCAGCAGCAGATCCCGGGTCGTATTGTTGTTAAAGCCTCCCAGATCCGCGCCGATATACAAAAATCCGCACATATTCAGAGACGGCAGCATTTTCAGGTTCAGCAGCAAATGCGACCACCAGGACGCATTATCACCCGTCCAGACTCCGCCATACCGGTGCATGCCGATATAGGAGGAACGGGAGAAAAACAGGATCCGCCGCTCCGGCTCTAACTCCTCCATCGCCTCCCCGGCCGCCCGGGTCATATAGTATCCGAACAGGTTGTGCACCTTCTCATGGCAGACCATTTTCCCGTCCACATTGTGATAAAAATTCGCGTAATCCCGCGGATCGTTCGCCAGAGCATTCAGTTCCTTCTGTACCTCCATGATGGAATATTCTTCCTCGGAGGTGGACAGATACTTCTCCATCGCCCTCCGGCAGCGGTCTGCCCCTTCCTTTGAGTAAAAAATCGAAGGCTCATTCATATCGTTCCAGAATCCCTCCACCCCGGCGTCCGTCAGCGTCTGGTAACAGCGACCGAACCAGCGTCTGGCCGCCGGATTCAGGAAATCCGGGAAATGGGTATACCCCGGCCAGACCGCCGCCACAAAATCACTGCCGTCCGCCCGTTTGCAGAAATAATTGTTTTTCACGCCTTCCTCATAGACAGGATACCCCTCCTCGATCTTCACCCCGCCGTCGATGATCGGGATCACACGGATATGGCGCTCCCTCATCTTTTTCACAAACTCCGGGAAATCAGAAAAATGTTCCCTGTTAAACGTGAAATCCTTATAATCCTGCATGTAATCAATATCCATATAAATCATATCCAGCGGCAGACGGTTCTTCCTGTAACCATCGGCAACTGCGAAGAAATCCTCCTGGCTCTTATACCCCCAGCGGCTCTGCCCGAAACCAAAGGCAAACTTCGGCGGAATGTAGCTGCGGCCGATGATTTTCCGGAACTCCTTCACGATCTCATAAGCCGTTGCTCCCTCCATCACATAGAGCGTAAGATCCGCTTCCCTGCCGGAAACCGTCAGTACATCCGGATCCATATATCCCACATCAAACCGGATCACACCCGGATAGTCAAAGAAAAATCCCACCTTCCGCTTTCCGTCCACAATCAGGAAGTTGTGCGCCGCGTAAAGAGAACTCTTATCCTCCGTGTGATAAGGATCGTCGCTGGCATTGCTTATATAGAGATACCCCCGTTTATTGATCCCCCGGACATTTTCTCCCAGTCCATAGACAATATCCTCTTTTCCCAGAGGCATCTCAAAAGAGAATCCTCCTTCTGTCCCGATTTTCCCGTAAGCAGGCCGTCCCGGCGTCTCCGGGATCCGGGCTGTCACTGCCTCTGTCTCAAAAGGTGTTCCAAATACATATTTCTGAATCATCCCGTTTCTCCTCGTCTTAAATTTTTATTCGTACAGCCTCATCAGATCCGACATCAGATAACCTTCCGCTCCGGCCGGGCAGTTTTCCAGAAGCTTTCCAGCATCCCCGGCAGCGTCTTTAAGCTGCATACCCGGCAGTCGTCCCACTCCCTGGGAAACAGCCCCCGGTAGTCACGCCGCAAAAACCGCTCGTCTAAAAGCCCGATCACGCCGCAGTCCGTGGCCGTGCGGATCACCCTGCCCGCCGCCTGCAGCACCTTATTCATCCCCGGATACTGATAGGCGTAGGCAAAGCCTTCCCGCTTCTCCCCGGCGTCATAAAAGGACTTCAGCACCTCCCGCTGGCTGCAGATCTGGGGAAGCCCTGTCCCCACGATCAGCACGCCGATCAGCTGCTCGTGCTTTAAATCAATTCCCTCTGAGAAAATACCGCCCAGCACGCAGAAGGCCACCAGCGTCCGTTCCCGCGCCGCAGAAAATTCCTCCATAAAGGCTTCCCTCTCCGTCTCCCGCATATTGCTGCCCTGGATGATACACTCCATCTCCTCCGGCTTCATCGCCAGGAACTGTTCATACACATCCTCCATAAAACGGTAGGATGGGAAAAACACAATATAGTTTCCCTTTTTTGCCTCCGCCGTCACCCGGATATACGCGGCAATCCGCTGAAATTCTGTCAGATTTCGTCTGGTATACAGACTGCTCACATCTCCCGCCGCAAACAGAAGCCTCTGCCGTTTTTCAAACACAGACTCCGCATAAACAGCATAGTTGTCTGTGCGGGAACTGAGCAGGCTTTTATAATACTGCACCGGCAGAAGCGTGGCGGAGAAAAATACCGCGCTGCGCCCCCTGTCCAGGCACTCCTGCAGATTTGCCGCCGGGTTCACACAGTAAAGATGGAGACAAAAGCGCTCCTCCCCGTCAAAATCCCCGTACAGCATATAGTTCTCGTCCATACGCTCAAACATATTCATAAAATGCCGCAGGTTCAGATAAAAATCCGAGATTTCCTTCCGCTCCGGGAAATCCACCCGCTTCTGCAGAAACTCATCCATCAGGGACATCAGACGCATCAGGGAAAAGGCAAAATTCCCGATACTCTCATAAACGACAAAGGATTCGCACTCCCGCTTCCACTCCAGCATCTGCTTATTGCATTTCTCCAGGATAGAGGTCATCTTCCTGCTGTAATTTTTCATGATTTTCTTCATCCGCAGGAAATCCTCTTTCACCAGCAGGGCGCTGTACATCTCCCGCCCCCGGTCTACCAGGTTGTGGGCCTCATCCACTAAAAACAGATAATCCCCCTTTTCTCCCTCCGCAAAAAAGCGCTTCAGATACACATTGGGGTCAAACACATAATTGTAATCGCAGATGACCACATCCGACCACAGGGACACATCCAGCGCCATCTCAAAGGGGCAAACCTGGTATTTTTCCGCCTGCGCCAGCAGCGTCTCCCTGGTAAAATCATGCTCTGTGGTGATCAGCTCATACACCGCATCGTTTACCCGGTCGTAATGTCCCTTCGCACAGGGGCAGTGCACCGGATTGCAGTCCATCTCCTCGCAGGGGCAGAGCTTTTCCTTCGCCGTAATCGTCAATACTTTTCCCTGATACCCACAGGATTTCAGCAGGTCAAACGCTTCCTTCGCCACCGTCCGGGTGATCGTTTTTGCTGTCAGGTAGAAAATCTTGTCCGCCAGCCCTTCCCCCACCGCTTTCACCGCCGGAAAAACCGTGGCGATGGTCTTTCCTGTTCCGGTGGGCGCCTGCAAAAACAGTATTTTTTTCCGGATCATGGTGCGGTATACATCCGCCACCAGCTTCCGCTGCCCTTCCCGGTAAGGGAAAGGAAATTCCAGCGGTTTGATGGAATCCCGGCGAATCAGATTCCACTCATACTGAAAATCAGTCCATTTCCGGTAGGAAGCAATCATCTCATTAAACCACCGGCTCAGCTCCCCGAAAGAATACAGCTCTTCAAACCGTTTTACCGCCTCGGTATCCAGATCGCAGTAGGTAATCTGAACGCCCATCTGCTTCCGTCCATTCTGAAGGGCGAAAATATAAGCGTAGCATTTCGCCTGCGCCAGGTGTACCGGAAACGGCGCTTCAAACCTGGTTACATCCGTGTACATACACTTGATTTCATCAATGAAAAAGATCTGTTCGGTATCAGGTTCTTCCAGGTCTCCAAAATCTGAAAGTTCAGACTTCCCGGAAGTATCCCGCTCCGGATAACGCCCCTTCCCTGTCAAAATCTCCCCGCCGGAATCCGAAACCGAAATTCCGCCGGAAAAACCTTCTTCCGTCTTCTTTGCGGTCTGGCAGCGCCAGAAAATCCCGTCTGCCCGCCCCTCCACAGAGAGCATATAATATCCCATGATCATCTCATGTTTCAGCGGCACCTCCGCCCGGTACTCCGCACCCATGGTTTTCTGGATCTTCCGGTGCATCCGGCTCCCCTGCTGCATAGCTTCCTTCTGAACGCCCTTTCCCACACGGTTGTCAATATCGCCCGACCGAAACACAAATTCCACTAAGTTGCGGACAGAAATGCGGATCTTCTCTTTCTCCACAACCTCAATATTGAATTGTCCCTCTGACAGAAAATCTTCCCCCATAACCGCTCCTGATTTGCCCTGTGTCCCGCTCTATTTCCCGCTTCCATTGCCGCTTTCCGTAACCTGCCGCTTCCTCTTTCGTCCGCAGCCGTCAATCTATTCCTAAGTATACAAATTTCCATATTTTTTTCAAGCAGAAATTCGTTCTGGCTTTTTGGGAACAGATGTGCTATGGTATATAGGAAAAGCATGATCTTTCCATCTTATCTGAGTCAAAAGCGGTCCCGGACGCATCTTATATTTTGATACATTTCGGAAATCTCAATGCTTTGATTATCCCAGAAACAGCAGAGAGATTCCTGTAAATGCGGCAGAAGGAGCTGACAGACAAGTCTGAAAGCTATATGATGCAGAACGGAAGCCTGGCAGATAAGCGTAAAGTTACAGGCAGCGAAGGAAAGCCACATACGCAGAAGTCTCTTTGCATCACCAAAACGATTCCTGCTTTACATCTCGCATCTGTATTCGCGGATGACAAAGGATGCGAATCTGTATGGAACAGCAAAAGTACAGATTCCCGCGCCGGAATTTGTCGTCTTCTACAACGGGCAGGAATGGATGCCGGACGCTCCGGGAATATGCGGTTTACACTGATAAAATCCGGCAGTATACCGAAGAGATGCCCCTGGAAGAAGCGGTAGACCGCGCCATCCGGGAGTGTATCAGGGAAGATGTTCTGAAAGAATTTCTGGAAAATCACAGAGCGGAGGCGAAAGAAATGAGTATCTTTGAATATGATCAGGAAAAACATATGCGGCAGGAACGTGAGGCCGCCTGGAAAGCGGGCATGGAAGAAGGGATGCGCTCCGGAATCGAAAAAGGCCGGCGCTCTGGAATCAAAGAGGGCATATCTCAGGGTAAAGAAGAATTCCTTAAAACATTGATTCAAAGAAAACTTGCGAAAAATAAAAGTATCGCCGAGATCGCCGCAGAGCTGGAAGAGACAGAGGAACATATCCGGCAGGTAATAACAAGAATGTCAGACTGATCTGCCGCATTAAGATGTTGAAATATAAATAAAAAACAGGGGTTATCACATAGGGGGACAATTTTCCTTATGTGATAACCCCACGTTTTTGATGGTGAAAACAAAGACCGTATGATTCTCCTGTCCTCCGCATCCGTCAGAACGGGCGGAAACAGCAGCCTCCAAACATAGACATAATACAGCACATGGTCAGGCACATGCCCGTCGCCCCGGAAAAGGGACGCTGGTACCCGGAACCCATATTCTGATACCAGGTGCCCCCGAATTCCAGATTCTGCAGGAACTGGCGGTATTCCATGTTGCTGGGCTCCATCTGCACAGCCTGTCTCGCGTACTCCATGGCCTGCACATTGTTGCCGGCTCCCTGGTTTGCCGCCGCCGCAAAATAATACCAGCGCGCACTCCGCTGGTTCGCCGGCATCCGGTTCAGAATATTTAAAGCTTCCTGGAAATATCCATTGTTAATATAATTTGCCGCAGCACGCATTTCTGCTGAATCGTTGGTATAATAACCGCCCTGACCATATCCCTGACCGCCGTAGCCGCCCTGACCGTATCCCTGACCGCCGTAACTGCCCTGACTGTATCCGCCCTGGCCATAGGGATTGCGGTTCTGCGCGCTTCCGTTCTGATAGCCGCCGGCATAGCCCTGCTGCTTTTCCTTCATGATCTGTGTGTAAGCCTGCTGCACCTCCTTGAATTTCTCCTCCGCAATCTCCGGGTGCGCGCTGTTTACATTGGAATCCGGATGATACTGGCGGCTCAGCTTCCGGTATGCTTTCTTTATCTCTTCATCTGTGGCTCCATGGGGCACGCCCAGAACCTCATAGGGATCTCTCACTTGGATTTCCTCCGTTTTTTCTTCTTCTCCTGCAGATACTCATACTTTGACCACACGCCGGAATACAGGATATTCCGGATAATATCCGCATGTAATAAAATCGGCAGACGCTCAAAAGACTTGGCGCACTCTGACATCATGCTTGTCAGGATCAGCTTGCTGATCGTTTCAAAGTCCCTATGGTTCTGCTTGGCCAGCTTCATAAAAGGATTGTACTCATTTTTCCTGACATCCTTTTCCAGATCCTCATAGGCATCCATCAAATAGATAAATTTCCCCATATAGAATCCCAGGCAGTGAAGCTCCTCTGCCCAGATATCGTCTTTCCAGGCAAAAATCTCCCCCAGCATCTCGCCGGTCAGCCCGGAAATCGCGTCAATATTGTCTTCTTTTTTCCGCTCCAGCATATCCAGATGGCGCACATAAGTCTCCACTGCCTGCGCCTGTCTGGGATACTTCCTGGCAATCCGCCGGTAGTCCTTTTTCAGCATCTGTGAAATCATATATTTCGGAAGAGAATGGTCATCCTCCCAGTCATCAACCAGATTGTAGTAGGACAAAAGTACATTCATATCGGATGCGTACACAGACGCCTCATTGATATATGCTAATTTCTTCTTCCCCGGGTGCAGCGGACAGACAAACATCTTCTCACGATTCTGCAGCTCATACAATCCCGTCAGCAGGATAATCAGAAATGTCATATCATAATTTAACAGAATCTGCCCCTTTACGCCGCTGCTTTTTTTCAAAACCTGGCAAAGGCCGCAGTAATAAGCCTGATACTGCTTCTTACTCTCTTCTGACAAATCCTTTTGATTGACATAAATATAACCAAACATAAAAGCCCCCGGAATCCTACTTGATTTTGTCCCGACCTGCCGGGAAAACATTACTGTGCGCTCTGTTCACAGCAACGCTGCAAATCCATGGAAAAATTCGTTTCACGAATGGGATGTTCCATTCCCCGCTCAGGTTCTCTTTATAAAAGATGTCCTGCATTTCGGGCAGGTAATCTCAATCTTTCCCTTCCCTCTGGGAACCCGCACCTTCTGGCTGCAGTGGGGACATACAAAATAGCGGTAGATCTTCCGCTGCTCCCGCTCGGCTCTCCGTTCCGCGGCAGAACGCCCTCCCGCATAACCGCCAGTGCTTCCGCCTCTGCGGAATCTGGAAATAAAACTTAAGAAACGCTCATTTTCCGCATAACGCCGGGACGTATTTCTCGACAGCATCCGAAAATATGTCCAGATCAGAAGCGCCAGCGCCCCCATCCACAAAAACGGGATCTTTACAAACAGATTGACAACCAGAACCGCCAGCGCGATCACAGAAAGAAACTGGTTGAACTGGTCGTTTCCATAGCGTCCATACATAAAATCTTCAAAACGGTTTCTCATTATGATTCCCTTTCTTTTTTAAACTGATTCAGAACCAGCCGGAAAATTTATCATATCATATAATGTACCTTTTGATAAAAATGCTGTCAACTGTACGTTCTATCATTTTATAAAATTTTCACTTTTATATAGAAAAAGTACCATGACGCCAGCCAATCTGGCCGCATCATGATACAGTTTCTGAGCGGGACGGTAAGCCGGGTTATGTCGTTGGATGATCATCTATCTACGACTGCCGTTGCCGGCAGCCTCAAGCGACCTACCTGAAGCTGGCGGGCCACGTAAACGCTTCGTTTCGGTCTTGCTTCGGATGGGGTTTACATGTGCCCCGGCTGTTACCAGCCGGGCGGTAGTCTCTTACACTGCCTTTCCACCCTTACGTCAGCAATGACCGCACATGGCTCATTGCTG
Source organism: uncultured Lachnospiraceae bacterium (assembly GCA_944380065.1). Lineage (GTDB taxonomy): Bacteria > Bacillota > Clostridia > Lachnospirales > Lachnospiraceae > Eubacterium_I. The sequence continues at coordinate 42,411 of CALWGM010000079.1, read as the reverse complement.
ACGCGGTATATCTCTGTTGCACTGTCCCTGGAGTCGCCTCCGCCGGACGTTATCCGGCATCCTGCCCTGTGAAGCCCGGACTTTCCTCACCTGCGGTCTTTCGACGCCTGCAGCCGCGATCATCTGTCCCACTCAGACTCAACTATACTACTACAATTCTCTTTGCTTTTGCAAGCTTTTTCTGTCATATCCCTCATACGCCAAAGCATCCACCGCCCATAAACTCCCTGAGAATGGAGTTGGGGCCGATGCTCTCTCCCGGTACCGGCAGCGTATAATCCAGGATTTTCAGCAGGCGTTTCGCCTCCTCGTACTCCGGACAGCTGCTGTCTATGGCAAACAGCAGCGGCTCCGCATATACCTTCAAAACCGCCAGCTCGTAAATCAGCGCGGAGTTAAACATCACATCCGCTTCCTCCTGGTAAGGGAAGATGTTTCTCTCCTCCCCCCGGCGCACAGATTCCCAGCGGGCCAGCGTTTCCCTGGCAGAGGTGTTCCGTGTCCTGGCATCCCGCACGATCCTGCGGATCAGCCTGCCGTCCGTGGTGGCCAGATTATTCTGCTCATCCACATTCAGCTGGGTCAGGGCGCTGATATAAATCTTAAATTTATTTTCCTTTGGGAGCTGCCAGGAGAGCTTTTCATTCAGCCCATGAATTCCCTCCAAAACCAGCACATCCGCTGCGCCGATCTGCAGAGGCTGCCCCCGGTATTCTCTCCTCCCGGTGCGGAAATTAAACACGGGAAGAAGCACCTCTTTTCCTGCCAGCAGGTCATTCAGGCAGCGGTTCAGCAGCGGAATGTCAATCGCTTCCAGACATTCAAAATCATATTCCCCGTTCTCATCCTTTGGAGTATCCTCCCGGTTCACATAAAAATCATCCAGGGAAATCGGATGCGGCCGCAGCCCCTGCGCCGTCAGCTGAATGGACAGACGGTGGGAAAAGGTCGTCTTCCCGGAAGAAGACGGTCCTGCGATCAGAATGATCTTCTTTCTGGGATCCGCAGCAATCTGCTCCGCAATATTTCCGATCTGCTGCTCCATCCAGGATTCCTGCACTAAGATCAGATCCTGGATCTTTCCCGAAGCGATCACATCGTTCAGCTCGCCGACTGTACCAACGCCCATGCTGGCTCCCCAGGCGGCAGACTCATCCAGGATCCCAAACAGTTTATCCAGCGGGAAAAACTCCGCCACCGTCCTGGTATCGCGATCCGGGAACATCAGCATAAATCCCTTCTGATAAGGAAGAATATCAAAACATTTCAGATATCCGGTGGAGGGCGCCATATATCCGTAATAATATTCCCGGTAACCCAGCAGGTCATATAAATTCACCCTAGAACTTCTGCGGTAACGCAAAAGCCGCGCCTTATCCGGACGGCCGATCTCCCTGAAGAAGTCAATCGCCTCCTGGAGGTTCAGGTTGTGCTTTACAATCGGTTCGTCACGTGAAATCAGCTCCTGCATTTTTTCTTTCAGTTCCTGCAGCCAGGAATGCTCTGCCGGTACCAGCGCCCTGTCCCGATGGAATTCACAGTAAAATCCCTGCCCGATGGAATGCTGCACAAACACATGCATGCCCGGGAACAGCATGCTGGCCGCCGTCTCCATCAAAAACGTCACGCTCCTGCGGTACGTACTGCGCCCCGCGCGTTCTGCTGTTGTGACAAACTCCAGATCGCCGCTCCGGAAAACCGTTTTTTCCAGCTCCCGCAAATGGCCGCAGAACCGCACCAGGACAATATCGTCCGCGTAATCCTTCTGGTATTCTTCTGCAATCACCCGGTAAGGCGTTCCCGCAGGATAGCTTTTTTCCTCGCCGTGTATGTTCAGAACACAATCCATCGTCCTCTCTGCTCCTTTCCTACTCCAGCAGCTTCAGCGCTTCCTCTGTCAGCCGCAGGCGCTTTTCCGTTTCTTCCAGCCGTTCAGACAGCCTCTCCTGCTTTGCCGATCCCTCTTCCCCAGGCCAGAAAAACATTACCTGGCCGTCCTCCGTCTTATACATTGCACCCAGCAGCTTCCGGCGGATCATCTGGAGGATCCGTATCTCCCGCCGGATCCAGCGCAGCAGGACAGGGTGCTTTTTCTTTAGCAGGATCGGGCCGAATTCATCCTCCAAAGACTGCTGCTCTGAGGCATCCGCCTCCATCCTGTGCGCTTTCATCAGAAAATAGAACTTCCCGTCCTCTTCCACCATATCCTCATCCACGATCCGGTATCCATGCTCCCGCAGGAAACGTCTCGTCTGGGGCACCTCCGACTGGGGCTGCAGGATCAGTTCCTCCACACTCCCCAGCACAGCTTCTCCCTCAGAGAGGATCCGCTGTATCAGGGCGCCGCCCATCCCGGCGATCAGCACACAGTCCGCTTCCCCGGGTTCTAACTTTTCCAGGCCGTCCGACAGGCGGGTCTTTATCCTGTCTCCCAGACCAAATTCTGCAACATGGGCCTCTGCTCTCTGCAGAGGCCCACCGTTCACATCCATCGCTATGGCAGAGGGAATCTTCCCTGTCTGACACAGGAAAACCGGTATGTATCCATGATCGGTACCCACATCCGCCAGCCGCACCCCCGGTGTCACAAGCGCTGCCAGCGCCGACATGCGGGCCGATAACTTCACCGCCATCAGTCCAGATAATCCTTCAGCTTCCGGCTCCGGCTGGGATGACGCAGCTTGCGCAGGGCCTTTGCCTCAATCTGCCGGATCCGCTCACGGGTTACATTGAACTCTTTTCCAACTTCTTCCAGCGTACGGGCGCGGCCGTCGTCCAGCCCGAAACGCAGACGCAGTACCTTCTGCTCCCGGTCGGTCAGCGTGCTTAACACTTCCACCAACTGTTCTTTCAGGAGCGTAAACGCCGCCGCGTCCGCGGGCACCGGAACATTGTCATCCTGAATGAAATCACCCAGGTGGCTGTCCTCCTCCTCGCCGATCGGGGTCTCCAGAGAAACCGGTTCCTGGGAAATCTTAAGAATTTCCCGGACACGCTCCACCGGCATATTCATCTCCTCCGCGATCTCCTCCGGAGTTGGTTCGCGCCCCAACTCCTGCAGCAGCTGTCTGGAGACACGGATCAGTTTGTTAATCGTTTCCACCATATGCACCGGGATCCGGATCGTCCTGGCCTGGTCAGCGATCGCCCGGGTGATTGCCTGGCGGATCCACCAGGTGGCATACGTACTGAACTTATATCCTTTTCTGTAATCGAACTTTTCCACAGCCTTGATCAGACCCAGATTTCCCTCCTGGATCAGGTCAAGGAACAGCATCCCGCGGCCCACATAACGCTTGGCAATGCTGACCACCAGACGCAGGTTGGCCTCCGCCAGACGTTTCTTGGCCTCCGCCCCCCTGTCTGCCAGCTTCTGTTCTGCCTTGATATCTGCCTCCATCTCCGCCTTTTCTTCCTCGCTGGCATTCTCCATACGGCCTTTTAAAATCTCGATCTTTTCCTGGGCAACCGCGCCGTCCTCCATATCTTTGGCCAGATCGATCTCCTCCTCCGCCGTCAGAAGGGGCACCTTGCCGATTTCTTTTAAATACATCCGCACCGGATCCTCTATGCTGACGCCGTCCGGCACCGTCAGATCCAGCTTCTCCACCTCAATATCAGCTTCTGTATCTTCATCATCGATCAGAATATCATCATCGTCCGCAATCCGGAGCACATCCACATGGTTTGCCTCCAGATATTCCAGAACCTTCTCAATCTGCTCCGGAGTCAGATTAAACTCTTTGAAGTAATCGCTGATTTCCTGATACTCCAGCATATTCTTTTTCTTTTTCGCGATAGCCAGCAGTTCCGGCAGTTTTTTATAAAACTGCTCCATCTTGCTTTCCACGCTCTCTTTTACCTTCTGGTCGTTTTTTTCTGCCATGTTGTTCATCCTTCCATTTTGTATCAACTATTGTTTCCTCAATCAATAGAAATATGCAGTTTTGCAAGACTTTTCCGGTCCTCGATCAGCCTCTGCAGCCCTGCGGTATCCGCAGGTTCCAGATGCTTCGTCCGGTATTCGATGCTGTTTTTTTTCACGCGCCGCACCGTCTCATTCAGCGCCTTTTCCCGGTCCTTTCCGGTCTCCACCGCCCGGATTCTGGCATGGAACAGACCTGCGATCTCCCGCTGCTGCTCCTCATCCGCAAACATGCTGACGATCCTCGCCGGGTTCAGCTGTCCGGCCGCGTGCTGTTCAAACAGAAGCTTCGCGGCCTGCCGGTAGATCTCTTCTGTAAAATCCTCCGGCCCGATATATTTCCCAACCCTGTCGAACAGGGTCTCATCCTCAATCAGCCAGGTAAGAAGAAGCCTCTGGGACTGCTTCATCCCGTCTTCTTTCTTATGCTTCTCATGGATACCGGATTTTAACGGCTCTCTCTGCCTCGTGATCCCTCCGCGGGTGCCTTCGCTGTTCACCATCCCCCGGAGCTGTTCAAACCCGATCTGGTAGCGGCCGGCAATGGCCTCTATGTAATTTTCCCGCTCCAAAGCCTCCGGGAATTCCAGGATCCTCCGGGATACCTGACGGAAAAACTCCGTTTTGCTCTCGGGATCCTTAAGGTCATAATCACGCTCCAGCATCCGGATCTCAAACAGGAAACTGTTCTCCGCGCGGTCGATCCGTTTCTGGTATTCCTCCGCTCCCAGAGCCTTGATGAACTCATCCGGATCCTTATGGGGACGCATATCGATCACCTTCGCGGTCAGCCCCGCCTCCTTCAGGATGGGGATCGCCCGCAGCGCCGCCTTCACGCCCGCCCCGTCACTGTCAAAGGTCAGATAAACCTCCTTCGTATACCGTTTCAGCAGGTTGGCATGTCCGGAGGTAAAGGCAGTTCCCAGCGAAGCCACCGCATTGTCAAATCCCGCCTGGTGCAGGGCGATCACATCCATGTACCCCTCGCAGAGCAGGATATGCGGTCTCCGGGATACCCGGGCAAAATTTAAACCGTACAGATTCCGGCTCTTGTCAAAAATCACCGTCTCCGGGGAATTCAGATATTTCGGTTCCCCGTCGCCCATCACACGTCCGCCGAAGCCAATCACCCGGTTGTTCACATCCATGATCGGAAACATGGCCCGGTTCCAGAACCTGTCATAACCGCCCCGCTTCTCGTCAAAGATGATCAGCCCGCTGTCCTTTAACAGATCATCCGGATACCCCTGCTTTTTCAGATACCGGTACAGGTCGTCACTGTACTTCCCGGAATACCCCAGTCCAAAATGCTGCATGGTCTGGGGCGTCAGCTCCCGCCTGATAAAATAATCCAGCGCATGCTGTCCCTGCGGGCTGCGCAGCAGCATGTAAAAATACTTTGCCGCCGTCTGGTTGATCTCCAGCAGCCTTGCGCGCCGGTCTGCCTTCTGCCGCTGCGCTGCGGTCATCTCCTGCTTCGGCAGCTCGATCCCCGCCCGCTCCGCCAGGCTCTGCATCGCCTCCTGGAAGGTAAAGTTCTCATACTGCATCACAAAGGTCAGTACATTCCCCCCGGCGCCGCAGCCAAAACAGTAATACATCTGCTTGCCCGGCGACACAGAAAACGACGGCGTTTTTTCATTATGAAAGGGACACAGCCCGAAATAGGAGCTTCCCTTTTTTTGCAAACGTACATAACCGGAGATCACATCCACAATATCATTGCGGGAACGGACCTCCTCGATCAATTCATCTGAATAAAACGGCATGTCCTCTCCTGAGACCGGCAGCCGCTGTGCCCCTCAGCCACAGCAGGCTGTCAGTACACCTGCCACTGTTTCGGCAGGAAATATTCATTATATTTTGCAATGGCATACTGATCCGTCATACCGGCGATATAATCACAGATCACCCGGTCTTTCGGCTCCCCCTCCCGGAGCATCCGCAGATTTGTCTCTGACAGCTGGTCTGTATGATCCATATAGTACTCAAACAGCTGCTCCAAGAGCGCCATTGCCTTGCTCTCTTCTCCTTTTGCCACCGGATTGGTGTACACATGGGCAAACATGAACTGCCTCAGTTCCTGCATGGCCTGCTCCACCTCCGCCGACATACGGATGACATTCTGGTGCTGGCTGTGGATAATGATATCATGGATCAGCGTATTCAGCCGCTCCCGGGTGGTAAAACCCAAAATCTCCCGCAGCCTGTGGGGGATATCCTCCTCCCTCAGCACATGTGCCCGGATCGCGTCGTCAATATCATGGTTGATATAGGCGATCTTATCGGACAGGCGGACGATGTTTCCCTCCAGCGTGGCAGGGCTTCCGCTTGTTTTATGGTTCAGGATCCCATCCCGCACCTCCCAGGTCAGGTTCAGTCCCCGCCCGTCCTTTTCCAGCCTCTCCACCAGCCGCACACTCTGTACATTGTGCCGGAAGCCTCCCTCGCAGAGCCGGTCCAGCATCCGCTCGCCGGCATGCCCGAACGGTGTGTGCCCCAGATCATGGCCAAGGGCAATGGCCTCCACCAGATCTTCATTCAGCCGCAGCGCCTTGGCGATGGTACGGGCATTCTGCGAAACCTCCAGCACATGAGTCAGCCTGGTTCTGTAATGGTCGCCTTTGGGCGACAAAAACACCTGGGTCTTATCCTTCAGCCTGCGGAAAGATTTGCAGTGAAGAATACGATCCCGGTCTCTCTGATACACCGGACGGATATCACACTCCGGCTCCGGCAGATCTCTCCCTCTGGAATTCTCACTTAAGGAAGCAAAAGGGCTTAAATATTCTCTTTCCCTCAGCTCCAGCTGTTCCCGAATCGTCATAGTCAGAACCTTCCCCTGTATGCACTTGAAACACATAACAGATGGGAGTTGCCCGACCCTGCGCATCCGTCCGGTCAGACACCTTCCACCTGTTATATAAATTCGGCAAAAAAGCCCGGTTTCCTTTTTCTTTTTACATTTTTTCTAAAAAATAGTTCCATGCAGCCTGATACCTGCGCCAAACCGCCCCTCCCGCGGCCTGCCGGTCACGGAATATCCTCAATCTGCCAGTCAATGGGCAAAATCCCATTCCTCTCCAGGAATGCGTTGGCCTGGCTGAAATGCCTGCAGCCGAAGAATCCCCGGTAGGCAGACAGAGGACTGGGGTGAGGCGCCTCTAAGATCAGATGCTTCGGATTGTGCAGCATGCTCTTTTTCATCTGGGCCGGCCTGCCCCAGAGAAGGAACACAACCGGCCGGTCCTGCCGGTCCACCGCCTCTATGATGGCGTCCGTAAACTGTTCCCAGCCAATCCCCCGGTGGGAGTTGGCCTGGTGTGCGCGGACAGTCAGCACCGTGTTCAGCAGAAGCACACCCTGTTTTGCCCATTTCACCAGATAACCATTGTTCGGGATCCTGCATCCCAGGTCGTCATGCAGCTCCTGGTAAATATTGATCAGGGACGGCGGGATCTCCACATCCGGCTTCACAGAAAAGCACAGCCCGTGCGCCTGCCCGTCGTTGTGATAGGGATCCTGTCCCAGAATCACCACCTTCACCTGTGACAGCGGCGTTAAATGAAGGGCGTTAAAAATATCATCCGGCGCCGGGAAAACCTTCCGCGTGCGGTATTCCTCCAGCACCTTTTTATACAGCTCTCTGTAGTATGGTTTGCGGAACTCTGCGCTTAGCGGTTCCGCCCAGTCATTTGTAATCGGTGGCATCTCAACTCTCTCCTTCTTCCTGCCCATGCAGGTACTTTCCGGCCATCCCGGCCTACCGTCTTACGGATACGCCCCTTCCGGCCAGATACTGTTTCAGATCCATGATTTCCATTTCTTTATAGTGAAACAGCGACGCTGCCAGCGCGGCGTCCGCCTTCCCCTCCGTGAGCGCGTCATAAAAATGTTCCATCGTCCCGGCTCCGCCGGAGGCGATCACCGGAATCGAGACATGTTCCGCAATGGTACGGGTCAGTTCAATATCATACCCGGCTTTCGTCCCGTCACAGTCCATGCTGGTCAGCAGGATCTCCCCCGCCCCCAGGCGGTCCGCCTTCATGGCCCACTCCACCGCGTCAATTCCCATATCCACACGGCCGCCGTTTTTATAAATGTTCCAGCCGCCGTCCGGCCTCCGCTTGGCGTCGATGGCCACCACCACGCACTGGCTTCCGAACTTGTCCGCGGCCTCCGCGATCAGGCCCGGATTCATGATCGCCGCCGAATTGACAGAAATCTTATCCGCCCCTTCCCGCAGCAGCATCTTAAAATCCTCCACCGTCCGGATCCCTCCGCCTACGGTAAAGGGAATAAAAACAGTCTCCGCCACCCTGCGCACCATATCCACCACCGTGGCACGGTCATCGGAGGAAGCGGTAATATCCAGGAAAACCAGCTCGTCCGCCCCGGCTTTGTCATACGCCGCGGCGATCTCCACCGGATCCCCGGCGTCCCTCAGATTCACAAAATTCACACCTTTCACCACGCGCCCGTTATTCACATCCAGGCACGGGATAATTCTCTTGGTAAACATCAGGCAATTCTCCTTTGCATTATTCTGTCCTGCGCGGCGCCATACAGCCCGTCAGGAAATCCCGGCAAAATTTTTCAGGATCTGCAGACCCACTTCCCCGCTCTTTTCCGGATGGAACTGGCAGGCGAACACATTTCCCTGTTCCACAGAGGCATGGATCTGCGTGCTGTATTCGGTGGAAGCTTTGACAATGGACGCATCCTCCGCACGCAGATAATAGGAATGCACAAAATAGACATAAGATTCCTGGGGAATTCCCCGAAACAGGCGGCCGTCATGCTCCAGCCGCAGGGAGTTCCATCCAATATGGGGAATTTTTAACCCCTCCCGGTCCGGGATCCGCAAAATCTTTCCTTTCAGGATCCCCAGTCCCGGCACCCCGGGGCTCTCCTCGCTGCCCTCAAACAAAAGCTGCAGGCCGAGGCAGATCCCTAAAAACGGGGTCTGTTTCTCCGTCACCTGGCGGATCACCTGATCCAGCCCCCGGCTCCTCAAATGACCCATCGCATCCCCGAAGGCCCCGACCCCCGGCAGGATCACTTTATCCGCCGCCAGGATCCTGGCAGGATCCCCGGTGATCACACTCTCTTCTCCTATATGCGCCAGGGCTTTCTGCACGCTCCGCAGATTCCCGGCGCCGTAATCGATAATCGCAGTCGCCACAATCTTTCTCCTCTTCTTTTTTACTTTGTACTCAGTTCCATCCAGAACTCCACGCCGTTTTCATGGTTGATCACACCGCATTCCTGGTGGAAGGAATCCATGATGGCCTTCACAATGGACAGGCCGATACCGCTGCCGCCATACTCCCGGGTGCGGGCCTTGTCCACCTTGTAGAACTTATCCCAGATCTGTCCGATGTCCTCCTCCGGGATCGGCTTTCCGGTATTGAACACGCTGACCCGCAGCAGATCCGGTTTCCTTGTATAGAAAATGCAGATCTTTTTTTCTCCCTCACAGTGGTTGATGGCGTTGCTCAGATAATTGGTGATCACCTCTTCCACCTTGAACTCGTCTCCCCAGACATCCACATCGTCCAGGCCGTCCAGATCCAGTGTGATCCCGTTCTGCTCCAGCAGGATGCGGGAGGCTCCCGTGATCCCCCGGATCAGTTCTGTGATATTAAAACGCTCCATCACCACCTGGTCGTTTCCAAACTCCAGCTGGTTTAAGGTCAGCAGCTTTTTCACCATCCGGTTCATCTTTGCCGCCTCGTCAATGATGACCTCACAATACCAGTTGCGGCTCTCCTCATCGTCGTTGATGCATTCCTGCAGCCCTTCCGCGTACCCCTGAATCAGCGCCAGCGGGGTTTTCAGTTCATGGGATACATTGGAGAGGAATTCCCTGCGCATCTCATCAATCTTCGTCTTTTTCTCAATATCCTTCGTCAGCTCCACGTTGGCGCTCTTTAACTCTGAGATCGTCCGCTCCAGAGTCTCTGACAAACGGTTCATATGGTTCCCCAGAAGGTCGATCTCATTCCCGGGGATCTGGCTGTCGCCGTCGATCACCGCTAACTGCCGGCGGTCAAACATCCCTTTCAGGTTCAGGCTGGGGTCATCCTTCCAGCCGCCGTGGACATATTTCGCATTGAAATCCAGATGCACCATCTTCTTGGAAATATCCGCCAGCTGAAGGATCGGCCGGGTAATCCGTCTGGCCAGGAAACCGCCGGCGATACAGCTGATCCCGATGGTGATCAGGCCGACGATCAGCAGAAACCGGTTGGAAATGGCCGCGCTCTCCCGCAGGCTCTCCAGCGCCGTCCGCATCAGGATCAGGTTTCCATCCTCCAGAACCCCGATCAGCACCAGATACTCGGAATGCAGCCGGGTATCATTTTTCATCAGCAGCTGATAGTTATCTCCGGAGGAGACCACCTGCCCCTGCTCCCCTGCCAGGATCACATCCAGCAATTCCTGTTTTAACAGGGTAAAATCCAGCGTGGAAGAACGGACCACCGACCCGCTGGGCGCCAGTACCACAGTGGTAATATTCCCGTTGGCGCAGATATTTTCAAATGTGATATCAAAATCCGCCGACTGCAGCTCACCTGCTGCGCTGGCTTCCGAGATCGTCTGATATCCTTCCACCATGCCGTCCTGTTTGTTCATCACATAATAATGTTCCAGGAGGGTGGAGTTCAAAACCCAGCATACCATAATGGCCGCCGCCGCCAGGCAGAAGATCATCAGCATGATCTGACGTGTTAATGACCGTTTTTTCCTCATACCTCAAACTTATATCCCATACCCCAGATGGTCTTGATATACTCTCCCTTATCTCCCAATTTGTTTCTCAGCTTCTTCACATGCGTATCAATGGTCCTGGCATCCCCGAAATAATCATAATTCCACACATGATTCAGGATCTTTTCCCTGGACAGGGCGATGCCCGCATTCTCCATAAAATAGGACAGGAGCTCAAACTCCTTGAAGCTCATCTCCACTTCCGTTTTATTATCCAGCGTAACCGTATGGGCGGCCTTATCCAGACGGATCCCGCCGATTTCCAGAATGCCGTCCGGCGTAAACTGGCTGGTGCGGCGCAGGATCGCCTCCACCCTGGCTACCAGGATCTTCGGGGAGAACGGCTTGGAAATGTATTCGTCCACGCCCAATTCAAAGCCCATCAGCTCGTCGCTCTCCTCTCCTTTGGCCGTCAGCATGATGATCGGCACCCTGGAGGTCTCCCGGATCTCCCGGCAGACTTCCCAGCCGTTCATCTTCGGCATCATCACGTCCAGGATAATCAGGGCAATGTTCTTTTCTTCATAAAAAATATCCAGCGCCTCCTCGCCATCCCCGGCTTCCAGCACATCAAAATCCTTTTTCACCAGAAAATCCCGGACCAGCTTGCGCATCCGTCTCTCATCGTCTACTACAAGTATTTTCAATCGTTCCATAACTGCTTCCGCCTCCTGATCTTCTCTGTGATAAATCATTATCCCAGAGATCTATGACAAAACTGTGAATTTTCCTGATACAGCCGCAGATTCTCCAGCATCCGCCCCAGTTCCTCATCGGAAGCCGCAAAGGAAAACCGCACGCAGACCGCATCCTCCTCCCCGTAGGCGCTGCCCGGCACCCCGGCGATCTTTGCGTGTTCCAGAAGGGAGTCACACAGTTCTTCGCTGGTCAGGTCCGTGTCAAACCGCAGCCAGGCGTAAAAAGCCCCCGCCGGAGCCAGAAACTCCACGCCCGGTATCTCCCGGATCCCCTGCACCAGCAGATCGCGCCTGTGCTCATAGGCCCGCCGCATCTGCTCCGTCTCCTCTGTACAATCCAGGGCTGTCAGCGCCCCTTTCTGCAGGAACCCGCTGGTACAGCTGATGGAATGCTGAAACAGCTTTAACACCACCTGGTACAGTTCCCGGCAGCAGGCCAGGTAACCGATCCGCCAGCCGGTCATGGCGCTGCATTTGGAAAAACCGTTCACCACGATCACCCGCTCAAAAAACTCCGGGAAGGACGCCATGCTGACCGCCCGGTTCCCGTCATAGATCACTTTTTCATAAATCTCATCCGATAATACATACACATCCGGATGTGCCCGCAGAAACGCGCTGACTGCCTGGATATCCTCCTCCCGCAGAATGCGCCCGGTAGGATTGTTGGGATAATTCAGGATCAGCAGCTTCGTCCGGTCCGAAACTGCCGCCTCCAGCGCCTCCCGGGTGATCCGGTAATCCTCCTCATAGTTCAGATGGACTGCCACCGGCACGCCGCCGCTGATCTCCACGATGGAGGGGTAGGACACCCATCCCGGCGTCAGCCAGATGGCCTCGTCCCCCGCATTCAGCAGCGCCCGGACTGTCAGGTACACCGCCATCTTCGCCCCCGGCGTCACCAGGATCTGATCCGGCTGGTAAGGCGCATGGTTTTCCTCCTGCAGCTTCTGCGCGATCCGGATCCGCAGTTCTTCATCCCCCCGGCTGTCGGAATAATGGGTATTCCCGGCGGCCAGCTGCCTGGCCGCCTCCTGGCAGACCGGTTCCGGCGTCGCAAAATCCGGCTCGCCTCCGGTCAGATTGATGATGCTGCGGTCTGTCTTCTGCAATTCCTTCGTTTTCGCCAGCAGCGTCACCGATTTGGACGGTTCCACCCGGCAGATTCTCTCATTGTATTTCATAAAACGCTCATTTCCTCTTCTTTTTCCAGTGCCTGCAAAGCATGACCTCCACGAAGCCCGATCACGCCCCGCCCGGCTTTCCCATTATATCATATATTTATTTTGTATCCAATGCTTTCTCCTCATGTAATGCAGGATGCTGTATCATATAAAAACCCGGGGAGTCGTGGATATGACATGTTTCCTGTTTTTCACAGCTCTTTTTATCCGCTTTTTGCATAAGAAAGGGAAAAAACACGCCTGGATATCATGCTTTTTAAACAAAAACTCCCCCTATTTTGCGGCCTCTGATGCGAAAAGTCCATTTGACTTTCTACCTCTTCAAATTTATAATAAAATATATATTATGCAGAGGAGGCAAATTTTTATGAAGATTTTAGGTGTTTCTTTGGGAACCAAAAACGGCAGCAATGACGCGATGTGTAAGGAAGCCCTGATCGCTGCCCAGGAAATGGGCGCAGAGGTATCCTTCATCCATCTGCTTGACTGGGATATCAAACACTGCACCGGCTGTGTGGCATGTTCCCGTGGCCTTGTAATGGGCAAGGGCAATATCTGTACACAGAAGGATGAGTTTGATGATTTCCGCGACAAGATCCTGGATGCAGACGGTATCATCTGGGTTGACCCGATTTTCGAATGCGGCGCCAGCGGACTGGCTCACACCATCATGGATCGTTTCGGACCCCGTATGGATCGCGGTATGAACTTAGTTGCTCACCAGATCGCAGCCAATGATCCCACCGGCAAGGCGAAAGACGTAGATCCCCGTCTTCTGGATCACAGATGCATCTCCTTTATCGGCATCGGCGGTTCCGACTGGGCGACAGCCATCGAATATGACAACTCCATCCTGGCCCTGTCCGGCGGCTGGACCATCATCGACAACAAGAAATTCGCATGGTCCAAGAACATCATCATGGAGGATGAGAAGGTTGAGGAGTGCCGTCAGGTAGGACGCAACATGGTTGAGGCTCTGAAGGTATTTATGGAAGTAAAAGATTCTCCTGATTATGAGAAGGATTACAAGACCCAGCTGTGGAAGGGTGAGAAGGGCGTCTGCCCGCACTGCCACGGCAAGAACTTCTACTTCCCCGGCCAGACAGACGATGTGATCTGCATGACCTGCGGTATCGAAGGCAAGATGGCCATCGTAAACGGCGAAGTACAGTTCACCTTCACCGAGGAAGCTGCTGCACACGCCCATGACCTGATGTCCGGCAAATTCATGCATGCGGACGACATCAAGGAGAACGAGGGCAAAGCCATCGCCAACCGGAAATCCGATAAGTTCAAAGCGAGCGCTGAGCGTATCAAATCCTACAATATTCCGGAGATTCTTCCTCCTTCCAGAGTTTGCAATCAGTAAACCGGAATACATTTTTGATTCCTCTCTTAAGGTATATGCCCGTTGGGGCAGACAGAAGAAGGCGGCCGGTCGGCCGCCTTCTTCTGTGTTTTTGTGATTGTAAATCCGATTTCTGTAAAAATCCCCGTCTGTGTTTCCACAGATCTTTCCCTGCTGCCAATAAAAAAATGGAAGCAACGGGGCTCGAACCCGTGGCCTCTCGCGTGTGAGGCGAACGCTCATCCCAGCTGAGCTATGCTTCCATACAGAATATTATAGCACTTCCGTATGAAAAAACAAGTGTAAAAAAATACTTTTCGCAGTCTCCTCTTTTGTATCCCATCCCGTTTTCTCACAGTGATGCCAGAAAATCCACCGGGTTCCAGCCGCAGACCAGCAGGCAAAGCAGCACCATCACCGCTAAGATCACTGCAGCAGCGCACCGGATCCCCGCCCTGCTCTTTCTGAGCCCAATGAAAAGGGCAGCGGACGGCACCACAGCCACAACGATCCACAGCAGCAGGAACACGGCGCCTAGGGCGCCAGCCAGGCTTTCGTTAAAGCTTTCATCCAGCAGGTGGATCCTTCCGCTAAAACAGATCGCGGCAACCGCGATCCACAGCGGCGATAAAAACGCCATCACGGCGTCCCAGATTCCCAAAATAAGCAAAATCACTTTCTTCATCATAAGAGTTTTCTCCATTCTGCTGCCTCTGAACTTCCGCAGACATCTCTGTCCCGCGGGATTTCTCTCCCGGCAGCCGTATGCTATTTTACCTCTTTTTCACAGAGTTTCCAACAGGTTTTCCCAAAATTGTCCGCCGGATATCAGCAAAAAATGAAATTCAGAAAAAAGAAACAGGAAATTAACAAAACATTCATTTTTGACACATAAGAAATTCACATTTATTCTGTAAACTAAAACCATCAAAACAAAAGCATCTGAGACCTGCGGTTCACAGATGACACGCCATATAAATTATGAAATTTTCAATTATTTGTTCATATATCTTTTTCATAACACTCCTTTCGGGACACCTGCCACAGGCAGGTGTTCTTTTTGTGCTGCAGCCGAATCTCTCCCTTCCTGATTCAGGCTGTCGTTTGCTTACGCTGCTTTCCGGGCATAGAAAAAAGACCCTGAAAATCAGAGTCTTTTCATGGAGATGAGGGGAATCGAACCCCTGTCCGAAATCCTGTCCACTGTCCTTCTACGAGCGTAGTTTCCGTTTTTTCATTCCCTCTGCCGAACACCCGGAAACAGGTTTTCGGGTTCAGTAGCTTCATAATACGCCCTTATGCGCAAAGCTTTGCATAAGTCGTTTCCTGCATGATCGATGCCTGGGTCTTAAAGTGCAGGTGCCCTAAGCCAGACAAGCTGCAATTAGGCAGCTACTGCTAAATTTCTATCTTCAGCGTTTATTTTTAAGTTTGACATTTCACGCATCTCATGCGGCTCGCTTCTCCAGCTTCAAAAACCCCGTCGAAACCAGTACATCCCCGGACAGGCGGATGTTGCCAAAGATAGTATATTCGCTTCTTCTGTAAAAAAAATCCCTTTAAAATCAGACGACTTCAAAGGGTTTCTTCAGTAGCGAGAGAGAGACTTGAACTCTCAACCTCCCGGGTATGAACCGGACGCTCTAGCCAGTTGAGCCATCTCGCCAGATATATGGGACCTATAGGGCTCGAACCTATGACCCTCTGCTTGTAAGGCAGATGCTCTCCCAGCTGAGCTAAGATCCCATAGCCATTCAGGAACTCTCGTTCCCGACGACTTGCTTATTATACTATCAGTTGCCTGTCAAAGTCAAGCATATTTTACAAAAAATATAAAGTCATAAAATACTGAGAAAACAGGAAATCTGTCTAACAATTCATCCCTGAGATTTCAGGCGGAGCAGCCAGAATGTGGTCCTGTTTTCCGCGGAATCCTCGATGTTTTCCGCAATCAGCTCCAGCCCCCAGGAGGTTCCCGCCTTGATGCTGCAGATCACAGCGGTGGTTTCCGGCAGCTCGCCCTTCGCCAGCCACTCTGCCCCGATGGCGGTATCCTCAATCTCCCGCTCCGCAAGCTGCGGCCAGCGCGCCGCCCTGGTATGGTCCGTCTGGCGCAGAGCCTGCGGATGAGTCGCCACCTCCCTCAGCTGTGTCAGATCCATCCCCGGTTTCCGAAAGAGACAGTGGTGGATCGGCAAAACGTATTCTCCCAGCAATTCATAATCCACCTCTTCAAAGGCACGTACAAACTCCGACACAGGCCCGGCTGTGGAATTGCGTACGCCTAATACGCCGTACCCCACGCTGCCGTCCCGCAGAGCGTCCAGGATTCTCTGCGCACAGACAAGGGGAACCAGCTCTGCTCCCTCCAGCCCTTCCTGTTTTAACAACTCCTCCGCGGCAATCTCTGAAAAGCTGCCCGGTATACCCATATAACCAACTCTGTCCATCCTGTTTCTCCTTCTGCGTTTCTCACTTCTGTTTTTTGCCGTCCATCCTGCGGTCTGTTCCTGTTTCACACTGCCCCGGCTCCTGCTATTTCAGCCTTGTGGAAATACCGCAGGTCATGCGGTACACGGCCTGTGCCCGCTTCGCCAGGTCACAGCAGATCCTGCCGGTAACCTCCCGCCACTCCCGGTCAAAAGCGTCGATGGGGACAATCCCGCACCCCAGCTCATTTACAGTCACGATCAACCGGGAATGCTCCTGCTGCAGCCTCCGGATCTCCTCCCGCGGATCCTCTCCCTGTCTCATCATCTCTGCGATCCGCAGATGCAGATCCTCCCATACGGTCCAGGGTTCCCCGCCGTCGGCCATTCCGGCCAGTTCTGCGGCAAACGCCGCCTGCCCCTGATAAGCGCCTCCCGTCACCAGGATCAGCTGCTGCTTTTGTCCTGTCTCCTGATATCCACTCTCCTGCACGGTTTCTCCCTTCCAGGCAGCTTCCCCTGCCTCTTCACATATGTCTTACGCTGCCCTCTTTCCTCATTTCTGTATTGCCGAAGACTCCATTTGCCACAGCTTCCGCCGTCCGTCTCATCCTGCCGGCGCATACTGCAGCGCCACCAGCACAGCCGCCATCGCCAGCTCGCAGACCTGCAGGAAAAACCCCTGGATATCTCCGGTAATCCCGCCGAATTTCTTCAGCGCCATCCTGCGGCACAGCGCGCATACGATCACGGCTGCCGCCGCTGCCGCAATTCCCCTTCGCCAGTCCAGCCAGATCATTGCCGCCATACACGCTGCCGCCTCCAAAAGCAGGCAAACCCGCGCCTTTTTCCGGTCTGCCGCATTGGCGAACGTGGCCGCCAGCCCGGTATTTTTCGCACAGGGGAAGGTACAGATCCCAAATCCGCTGAGAGCGCGGCTTAAAACAAATCCCAGCGTCAGGATTTGTACGGAACCTGCATCCGCCTCTGACCACACGGCAAATGCAGCTAAGAAATAACTGCAGCAGACGATGATGGCAAAGGCTCCCGCATGGGAATCCTTCAGGATCTCCAGCCTCCGCTCCCTGGTCTGCCAGGAGCTCAGAGCATCCGCCGTATCCAAAAGGCCGTCCAGATGGATCCCGCCGCTCACCGCCACCGGAATCAGCACAAAGACGGCAGTGCTGAGAACGGTTCCCACACCGAGGTATCCGGAAATCAGGCTCCACAGCCAGACTATCAGGCCGGTCACAGCTCCCACCAGCGGGAAATAACACAGGGCAAAACGCATGTTATCCTTTTTCCATTCGATCTGCGGCACCGGTATCTTGGAATACATGGAAAAGGCCACAATCAGACTTTCCAGACATTTCATCGCTTCCCGTCCTCCCATGCAGCTGTGTTTTCCCCGCCCTTCACAAAGACAGGGATCCCATGTACCACCTCAATCACCTCATCCGCCAGCCGGGCGATATCCCGGTTAACCTGCGCCATCACCGCCCGGTAATGCTCCGTTTCCGCATCATACGTCATTCCGTCCGAAAACACCTCGTTGGTCACGATCACCGTATGTCCCGCCAGGCGGATCAGCCTGCGCACGCCTTCCCCTATCACCTCTGCTGCCGCTTCCTTCCTCCCTGCCGGCGAAAACAGCTCATTGGCCGTCAGGTTGGACATGCACTCTAAGAGCACCGTCTTCCCGGCAGGAACCGCAGCCTCCTCCAGATGGGTATAACATTCGAGGGTATCAAATCCCTTTCCCTGCCGCAGCCTGTGATGTCTGGCAATCCGCGCCTGCCCTTCTTTCCCGTAGGGTTCCATGGTGGCAATATATAATTTTTCTCCCTGACAGAACTGCATGCAGCGGCTCTCAGCATACTCTGATTTGCCGCTGCCGCTTCCTCCAATCACCAGAATGACCATTTTCGTTTCTCCCTAATCCCTGGATTCCATCACCAAAAGGATCCCGGATTCCAGGTCGATCTTAGCTTCCTCCCGGCAGATCTCATTACTGATCCCCAGCGTCCTCCCGGACTCCAGCACTGCCTGATCCACATCATAGGAGAACCCGCGCAGCGTCAGGCCTGTCACCTGCGGCGTAAACGGGATCAGGGAAACATACGTCCCGAACTGTTCCTTCTTTTGCAGAATCAGGGAACGGTCTGTCATACGGATCCTGTTGTGGGCGTCCACCAGCACACACTCCGCTCCCGCGTCCAGCGCCTGCTTCAGCAGCTGGATATTCCCCAGCACATGGTCCAGCCGGGTGCCGGTAGCCCCTAAAACCGTGATCTGTCCCGCGCCTGCCTCCAGCGCTTTCCGGACAGCCAGCTCCGTATCCGTCCAGTCCTTGCGCGCCGGGAATGTCTCGATCCGTTCCGGGCATTCCCCTTTATAAAAAGCCATCGCCTGCGGACTGGCGGAATCAAAATCTCCTAAAATCACATCCGGCATCAGTTCCGCCTGACGGCAGAAATCGATGCCGGAATCCGCGGAGATGATCAGGTCATAGTGTTTATCCTTCAGGTAATCCCGGGCAAACTCCGGATCGATCCTTCCCCCGGAAAGAATCAAAACATGTTTTCTGTTCTCTGCAGTATCCATCTATTCCTCCATCATGCGCAGAAACTCCGCCGCATTTTTCCTGATATCACCTTTAAAAACAGCGCTCCCCGCCACAATGATATTGGCTCCCGCATCCAGGATCTCCCTCAGATTATCCAGCTTCACGCCGCCGTCCACCTCAATATCCACAGCGCAGTGTTTTTTCTCCATCATCTGTCTCAGCTCCCGGATCTTCTGTGTGGTGTAGGGAATGTATTTCTGTCCGCCAAATCCCGGATTGACGCTCATCAGCAGCACCATATCCAGCTCCGGCAGGATATACTCCAACTCGGTCAGGGGTGTCGCGGGATTCAGCGCTGCCGCTGCCAGGATCCCCCGGTCTTTGATGGCATGGATGGTGCGGTCCAGATGGCGGCAGGCCTCCACATGGACAGAGATCAGGTCTGCCCCAGCATCCACAAAATCATCAATATAGCGGATCGGCTCCTCGATCATCAGGTGAACGTCAAAAATCCGGTCCGTGCACGGACGGATGGAGCGGATCACCGGCATCCCGTAGGAAATGCTGGGGACAAAACTCCCGTCCATCACATCAATATGTACATACTGGGCTCCCGCCTGATCCAGCAGGGCAAGCTGCTCGCCTAACTTTGAAAAATCCGCCGACAATATGGATGGCGCCAAACAATTCATAACCGTGTCCTTTCTTATCCTGAACCCCTGCTTTTCACAATCTCCTGCAAAGTTCAGTATTTCTTTTTTGCTTTCAGTTCCTCATAAATCTGCACATAATTTTCATATCTGCTGCGGCTGATCTTTCCCTCCGCCACCGCCTGTTTCACGGCACAGTCCGGCTCGCTGATATGGCTGCAGCCGGTAAACCGGCAGTCCCCCTCCAGACGGGCGATTTCCGGGAAAAAGAAGGACAGCGTCCGCTCCTCCACCGGCAGGGTCTCTCCTCCTTTCACCCCCCTGAGGGCCGGATTATAATAATCCACGGACAGGGAACTGAACCCCGGCGTGTCAAAAATAAAGCTCTCCTGATCCAGCACAAGCAGTTCTGAGTGCCGGGTGGTGTGTTTCCCCCTCTGAATCTTTTCACTGACAGCGCCAGTCTCCATCCCTGCTTCCGGGATCAGCAGATTGATCAGCGTGGATTTGCCCACGCCGGACGGTCCGGCCACCGTGCTTGTCCTTCCGGAAAGCTGCTGCCGGATCCTCTCGATCCCTTCCCTGCGCTCCGCGCTGAAAAAAAAGACCGGATATCCGCTGCCCTCATACGCCGCCTGCAGCCGTCCCGCCTGCTCCTCCGTCACCAGATCTGTCTTATTAAAACAGATCACCGCAGGAACCTGCTGCTGTTCCATCATCACTAAAAACCGGTCCAGCAGGTTCAGGTTCGGTTCCGGACTGGCCGCCGCGAAAATCACCAGCGCCTGGTCTATATTGGCCACAGCCGGACGGATCAGTGCGTTTTTCCGGGGCAGGATCTCCACCACATTCCCTGTTTTTTCCGCTTCGCTGATCACATCGATCTGCACATTGTCCCCCACGAAGGGTTTGATCCCCTGTTTGCGGAACAGTCCTTTTGCCTTACATTCATAGATACCGGATCCTGCTACGTAAACGTAGTAGAATCCGGCAATCCCTTTTACAATCTTACCTTTTTTCATCGCTACTCTTCAAGAAAATTGATGGACGCTGTCTGGTTGTCACTGGCATCGTCCCCGTTGGCGTCTGTAAAATACCAGGTAATCTCCAATGTCCCGCTGGCCGCTCCTTTGATGCCATGCGCCTCTACCACAAACGGGAACTCTGTCACGCCGGTCCAGGACTCGATCACTTCGCTGGTGCCCGCCTTGTACAGGGTCATATCCGCAGATATATTGGTGATATTGCCTGTGGGTGCGGAAACTCTGGATTTTACATAGTAGGTCTTCTCCTGGGGACCTTTGCTGATCACCAGGTCTACCTTGGTACCCATATCGGCGTATTTTCCGGCTGCCACGCTCTGGTCGATTACCAGGCCGGCCTCCACCGTATCGCTGAACTCTTCAGAAACCGTGCCGATATTCATTCCGGCGTCCCCTAATGCTTTCTGGGCGTCCGCCTGGGACTTTCCTTTCACATCCGGCACCTTGGCAGACTCCGTCCCCTGGCTCACATAGATGGTCACCACATCGCCTTTGGCGGCCATGCTGCCAGCATTCGGCGTCTGGCTGATCACATCGCCCACATCCACGGAACTGTCATACTGGAACTCCCTGGCCACCTCAAATCCGGCCTCCTCTAACCTGCTCATGGCGGAATCGGAAGACTCGCCCACTACATTGGGCACCTCGGTTTCTTCCGCCGCTGCAGCCACCGTCACATGGATCACCGTGCCGGAGGCTACCATCTCGCCCTCTTCCACATCCTGGCTGATGATCTGGCCCGGCTCATATTCATCGGAATCCTCCTGGCCGTCCTCCTCAAACTTCAGCCCCAGGTCAGCGTACTGCTCATTCGCCTCCTCGATGGTCAGACCCCGCAGGTCAGGCACCTGTACCTGCCCGGAATCCTGTTCTGTCTGGGCATCCGGATCATTATTTTTTTTCTTTCCAAAGTCAAAATCGATCACACCCAGGAAATTGCCAATGATATAGATCACAATCAGCGCGATAATGACCGCCACCACGATCCGCAGTATGTTGACGATCTTTTCCATCCGGGAATTTAAGAAGCGTCCCTCTTCCTCATCCTCCCCGTCCTCATCATCGTCGTCATCATCATAAATATAAGCATACTTTCCGGACTTCCTGTCCTCGTCCTCATCCTCCTCTTCCGGCTTTACGACAGCCGGGGACTTCTCCTGGATCTCCCGCACCTCATCATCGGTCAGCACACGGGTCTTTCCCTGATTGTAGGGAACCAGATCCACAAAATCCTCATTCGGGGATAACAGAGATTTGCGCAGATCCACCAAAAGGCTCTCCATGGAGTCATACCGGCGGTCAGCGCTCTTCTGGGTACATTTTAAAATAATCTTCTCCAGGCTGACGGGCACATCCGGCGCATACTCGATGGGCGGAACCATCTCATCCTGCAGATGCTTGATCGCCACCGCCACCGTGCTGTCACCGTCATAGGGCACACGTCCGGTCACCATCTCATACATGACGATACCCAGCGAATAGATATCGCTGCGGTTGCTGACATAACCGTTCCTGGCCTGCTCCGGAGAAGCGTAATGCACAGACCCCATCACATCGGAATGGATCGTATGCTCGGAAACCGCCCGCGCGATCCCGAAATCCGTCACCTTCACCTTGCCGTCTGTGGATATAATAATATTCTGCGGCTTAATATCCCGGTGAATGATGTTTTTTGCATGGGCAGCCTGGATCCCCCGCGCCACCTGGATGGCAATGCTTAAGGTCTCCTTATAATTCAGCCGTCCTTTCTTCTCAATATATGTCTTCAGGGTAATCCCCTGCACGTATTCCATAATAATGTAATAAAAACCGTCCTGGCTCCCCACGTCATAAATATTGACAATATTGGGATGCTCCAGCCCCGCGGCAGCCTGTGCCTCAGCGCGGAACTTGCTCACAAAGTTCATGTCTTCGCAGAACTCCGGTTTTAACACTTTGATCGCCACGCATCTGCCCAGCGTATGGTCTTTTGCCTTGTATACATCTGACATCCCGCCGGTGCCGATCTTTTTCTCCACCTCATAGCGGCCTGCAATTATCATTCCTGTCTCTATCATCTACATATCCCTTTCCAGATTTAAGGTTCTATCGTGATCACGGTAATATTATCTTTACCGCCGTTCCTGTTTGCAAGTTCAACTAAGGATTCCGTCTTGGAGGTCAGGTCTCCCTCCCCGTTCATAACCTGAAGGATCCGTTGATCCTCCACCATATTTGTGAGGCCGTCCGAACATAAAAGAATCCGGTCGCCCGGTTCTAAGACAGTCTCAAACACATCCGTCTGCACTTTCCGATCTGCGCCGACCGCCCTGGTGATGATATTCCTGTCCGGATGAGTGCGGGCGCTTTCCCGATCCATCTCACCCATGCGCACCATCTCCTGCACCAGAGAGTGATCTTCCGTAATCTGACGAATCCCGTCCCCGATCACATAGAGCCTGCTGTCTCCCACGTTTACCGTGACCAGACGGCGGCCATCCAGGACTGCGGCTACCAGCGTCGTCCCCATCCCTCTCATCTCGTCATGGGCGCCCGCATAGGCCCACAGGGAAGCGTTCGCATTGGAAACACACTCCGTCAGGATCCCGATCGTATCTGTCTTTTCTGTATTCTTAGCAGTGTTTACCATGGTCTCCACCGCATATCGGGAAGCAAACTCTCCGGCATTATGGCCGCCCATACCATCCGCTACAACAAACAGATTCGGTAAGCTGCCCACCGGCTCTTCGGATGAATAGAAATAGTCCTGGTTCATCTCCCGCCGCATCCCGATATCAGTCAGGGAACATTTTTTCATTCTTTAAGCATCCTGCCTTTCTGCAAATCTTTTGCGCAGTTGTCCACAGGCCCCGTCAATATCGCGGCCCATCTCCCTTCTGATTGTAACATTTATCCTGTATTTTTCAAGTCTCTTTTGAAAATCCTGCACTGCTTTTGCCGTGGGCTGGGTAAAATCCCGCTCTTTGACAGGGTTGACCGGGATCAGATTCACATGGCAGGGGAGTCCGCCGATCAGCGCCGCTAATTCCTCCGCGTCCTGCGCCTGGTCGTTCACTCCGGCCACCAGACTGTACTCAAATGTGATTCTGCGCCCGGTTTTCTCAAAATAATATCGGCAGGCGCGGATCAGTTCATGGATCCCATAGGCGTTTGCCACCGGCATTAGTTTTTTCCGTTTCTCCTGGCTGGACGCATGGAGGGAGACCGCTAATGTGATCTGCAGCTTTTCCTCTGCCAATTTGTATATCCCCGGCACGATGCCGCAGGTGGATACTGTCACATTCCGCTGGCTGATATGCAGCCCGTCCTCATCCGTCAGCATCCTTAAAAACGTAAGGACATTTTCATAATTATCCAGCGGTTCCCCGGTTCCCATCAATACCACATTGGAAACCCGCTCTCCCGTATCGTCGCTGATCCGGTAAATCTGTTCCAGCATCTCCGCCGGGGTCAGGTTCCTCACTAAGCCGTCCAGCGTGGACGCGCAGAACCTGCAGCCCATACGGCAGCCTGCCTGCGTGGAAATACAGACGGAATTTCCGTGATGGTAACGCATCAGCACACTCTCTACCATATTCCCGTCCGCCAGGCCAAACAGGTACTTGCGGGTCCCATCCTGGGCGGACACCTGGCAGGTCATCTGCTCCAGCACGGTAAATACGCAGGTCTTTCGGATCTTCTGTTTCAGGCTGCCGGGAAGATTCCCCATAGCGTCCAGGGAACTCACATGTTTTTCATGCATCCACTGATACAGCTGCCTGGCACGGAATTTCTTTTCCCCCTGCCCCAAGATCCACTGCTCTAACTGCGGATAGGGAAGCGATTTGATATCTGTCCTCTGTTCTGCGTCTGTCTGCTGCCTGCCATTTTCCTGATTTTCTGTTCTGTTCTCTTTCATTCTCTCTGCTCTCTGTATTCCTCCGGCCCTGTGGCCGGTCTTTCACTGCATCCTTCCTGATTCTTCGCGCCGCATTCCGGTTCACAGCGCTGCTTTTCTCACTAACTTTGCGATATAAAAGCCGTCGCAGCCCTCGTCCGGCAGGTACTGACGCTCTGTTTCCAGCGAAAATTCCGGGCAGGACTGTAAAAACCATGCTACATTTTCCTGGTTTTCCTCCTCCGTAACCGTGCAGGTACTGTACATCAGAATCCCGCCGTCCTTCACATAACGGCAGACTACAGATAAAATCTGCCGCTGCAGCGCCGCCAGCTCACCGATCTTCTCCGGCGTGACCCGGTACTTGATATCCGTCTTGCTGCCGATCACGCCCAGACCGGAGCAGGGCAGATCCGCGATCACTAAGTCTGCCGCCCCTTCCATGGACGGGTCAAACACCGTGGCGTCCCAGACCCTGACACAGAGATTCTCCACACCGCAGCGCTCCCGGTTTTCTTCGATCAGCTCCGCCTTATATTCCGTCAGATCCCTGGCTTCCACCCGGCCGCGCTCTCCGAAAAGCTGTGCCATATGGATGCTTTTCCCTCCCGGAGCCGCACAGACATCCAGGGCAAACAGGCCGTCCCCGGAACAATTCTCCAGCGCAGTCTTTGCCACCATCATGGAAGAAATATCCTGGACATAGAGAATTCCCTCCTCAAACTCCGGGATCTCATCCAGGGCATCATAGCCGTCGATCCAGAAAGCCTCCGGGATCCCTTCTGCCGGGGTCACTGTGATTCCCCGGGTCTCCAGGGATTTTTTCACTTCTTCCGGCTTCCGGCGCGCCGTATCCACCCGGACGCAGGTGCTGTGCTTCTGATAAAACGACTCAAAAATATGTATGCTCCTCTCCCGGCCAAATTGCCGGAAAAAACGTTCTGTGAGCCATTCCGGCATCGAATAGCGCACCGATGCTGCCTGTACGGGTTCGGTATCCGGGGACGGCCAGCAGATCTGTTCCCGGTTCCTGGCAATGCTGCGCAGGACGCCGTTGACAAATCCCTTTAATCCCGCGAACCCCCTCGTTACCGCCAGCTTCACCGCCTCGTTGCACACAGCGGAATCCGGGACCGCATCCATATAAAAGAGCTGATACACCCCGCTCTCTAAGATGGCGCGGATCACCGGCTTCATCTTTTTCACCCTGATTTTTGAAAACTGGCGGATGATATAATCCAGCTCGATCTGCCGCTCAATGGTCCCCTCGCTGACCCGCTTGATAAAAGCACGGTCCCGATGGGGCAGGTAACGGTATTTATCTAACATCTGCCGGACAGCAATATGGGAAAATTCCCCGTCCCGTTCCACCGCCAGCAGGATATCCAGCACCAGGCTCCTCGGATTGATCTGTTCTGACATGCTATCTTCCTTTCTCTTGGACTTTGATTCAAAAACAACTCCTGTTTCCAGGAGTTGCCCTCTTTTTCGCAGCCGTCCGGCCTTTTGACCCGACCGCCGCCCGCTTCCTTCTCCCGCCGGCCCGCTATTCGTCACGGCGGTTTCCGCCGAACAGCAGGATCAGACGCAGCAGCTGCAGGATGATCGCCGCTGCGCTGGCCACATAAGTCATGGCTGCCGCAGTCAGCACCTTCCGGGTACTTTTCAGCTCCTCATGCCCCAGGATC
Source organism: uncultured Lachnospiraceae bacterium (assembly GCA_944380065.1). Classification (GTDB taxonomy): domain Bacteria; phylum Bacillota; class Clostridia; order Lachnospirales; family Lachnospiraceae; genus Eubacterium_I. The sequence goes on along the minus strand of CALWGM010000079.1, from coordinate 16,229 downwards.
CCTGTCCGTTCCAGCTCGCCCAGCGCCCGACGGGAAGCATTGAACTCCACCGGAAGCGTCACCAGCTGGAACAAAACCGCCAGGGAAAACATCCAGATCCCGATGGTCACCAGGATGTTTCCTCCGCCGCCGAACAAAATGCCGATGATAATCAGCGGCCAGGCCAGACCCGAGCCAATATTGACGACCGGTACCATCGCCCCGCGCACCCGCAGAGGCACATACCCCAACTGGTGCTGGATCGCGTGCCCGCACTCATGGGCGGCAACGCCCACCGCTGCCACCGAAGTGCTGCCATACACGGTGTCAGACAGTGCAAGCGTCTTATTTTTCGGGTTATAATGATCACTCAGATTCCCCTGAATATGGATCACTCTCACATCGCGGATCCCTGCATTGTAAAGAATCCGCTCCGCCGCCTGGGCTCCTGTCATGCCGGAGCGGCTGCGCACATGGGAATAACGGTTGAACGTCCCCCGCATTTTCGCGGAGGCCGCCAGGCAGATCACTGCGCCGACGATGACCAGCAGGTACGTCCAGTCCCAAAAACCATACAGGGGATAATATCCATAACCATACATAAAATCTACTTCTTTCCTTCCTGTTTCCAATCCGTTTCTATTCGCCTAACTGATCCGTGTCCTTCAGGGAATATCCCCGCAGGAACGCGTCGCAGGCCATCCGCCGCTTTCCTTCCAGCTGGACTTCCTTCAGTTTCAGGAGGCCTTCCCCGGTCTGCACAAAAACTGCGTCCCTGGTCACCTCCGCCACAGCGCCGGCCTCTTTTTGGGAATCCCCGTCCGCCACATCGGCGTCCCAGATTTTTAAGGTCTTCCCATGAAGCTTAGTATATGCACTGGGCCATGGATTTAAACCGCGGATCAGGCATTCGATCTCCCTTGCCGGTTTTTTCCAGTCAATCAGCCCAAACTGTTTGTGGATCAGCCCCACTTTGGTCGCCTGGGAATGATCCTGCGGCGTATAGACCGCAGTTCCCGCTTCTATGGCAGCCAGTGTTTTCACACAGAGCGCGGCTCCGGTGCGGCTGAGCTTTTCAAAAAGGCTCCCCCCGGTCTCCTTCGGATCCAGGACAACCTCTTCCTTCATAATCATATCTCCGGTATCCAGCCCTTCGTCCATGCGCATGGTGGTAACGCCGGAAACCTTCTCTCCCTCAATCACCGCCCACTGAATCGGGGCTGCGCCCCGGTATTTCGGCAGCAGGGACGCATGCACGTTCACACAGCCATAGGGCGGCATCTCTAAGATCTCCCTGGGAAGGATCTGGCCAAACGCCACCACCACGATGATGTCCGGCTGGAATTTCCTCAGATATTCCACGTTCTGCGCCTCACGGATCCGCCGGGGCTGGAAAACCTCGATCCCGTGTGCCAGCGCAGCCTCCTTTACCGGGGGCGCCTGCAGGGATTTCCCGCGTCCTTTGGGCTTATCCGGCTGCGTGACAGCCAGCACAATCTCGTGACCGGCTCCGATCAGGGCCTCTAAGGTACCGACGGAAAAATCCGGCGTACCCATAAAAATAATCCTCATTTATCTTCCTCCCCGCCGTCCGTCTCCTCCGGGTCTTCATATACCACATCATGGATCTCACCCTCCACAAACTCCACATACATATGGCCGTCCAGGTGATCCAGTTCATGGCAGATGGCGCGGGCAAGAAGCTCCTCGCCCTCCACCTCGCATTCTTCCATCTCTTCATTCAGATATCTGGCCTTTACATAATTCGGGCGCGTCACCTGCCCGGCCTTTCCCGGATAGCTCAGGCAGCCCTCGTCCCCGGTCTGTTCGCCGGATTTTTCCACGATCACCGGGTTTACCATCACCAGCGGGCCTTCCCCCACATCGATCACCACAATACGGCGCAGCACGCCCACCTGCGGGGCCGCCAGCCCCACGCCGTTTGCCTCGTACATGGTCTCCAGCATATCGTCAATCAGTTCCTGCAGGCGGGGCGTCATCTTCTTTACCTCCCTGCATGTTTTTGTTAAAATCTCGTCGCCCAAGAGACGAATCGTCCTCAATGCCATCGTATTCTGTACTCCTTTCACTCACATAAAACCCCCTAAAAACCATTCATGGGGTTAAAATCAAACTGCACACTGACTTTTTTCAGCAGGGCGTCTTCCCTCAGTTCCGGATCCAGCCCATCCTTGATCCATACCAGATCCTGATAATCCGCAGCCTTGACATACAAAATTTTCCGGAACGTATCGCTGACCTTCGCCACAGCCGCATCCGCAGGCCCGATCACCTGGATCCGCGCCCCGTCCGGCCTGCCGCCATGCCCCGGATCTTTCTGCCGGATCATGGCCGCTGTTCTGTATTGTAACACATCTGCCGCCTGATTGGCCAGTGTTTCCTGCGAAGAAGCGATATGTATGACCAGCAGGTTCCATACCGGAGGATAATGCATCATCTCCCGAAACAGCATCTCATGTCCATAAAATGTCTGATAATCCTGATTCGCCGCCGCAGTAATGGCATAGTGCTCCGGCTGATACGTCTGGATCACTACCTCGCCGGGACGTTTTCCTCGTCCAGCCCGGCCTGCCGCCTGTGTCAGCAGCTGGAAGGTACGCTCTGCCGCCCGGTAGTCGCTGATATGCAGCGACAGATCCGCCGCCAGCACGCCCACCAGCGTGACGTTCGGGAAATCATGCCCCTTTACGATCATCTGCGTTCCGATCAGGATATCTGCTTCCCGGTTGGCAAAAGCAGACAGGATCTGTTCATAGCTGTCCTTCTGCCTGGTGGTATCCAGGTCCATCCGCAGCACACCCGCCTGCGGGAACTGCTGCCGGATATACTGCTCGATCTTCTGCGTGCCCGCCTTAAATCCGCCCACGTAGGGAGAACCACATTCCGGACACCGCTTCACCATCGGCATGGAATAGCCGCAGTAATGGCAAATGAGCCTGCCGTTATTATGCAGGTTCAGGGACACATCACAGTGGGGACATTTCACCACATGTCCGCAGCTGCGGCAGGACACAAACCCTGCCATGCCCCGGCGGTTTAAAAACAGCATGATCTGTTCCTTCCTCTGCAGCCGGTCTTCCATCAGTTCCCGCAGCCGGCCGCTTAAGATGGAACGGTTCCCCCGCCTCAGCTCCTCCCGCAGGTCCACCGTATAGACCGTCGGCAGGGGCCGGTCACTGATCCGCTGCCCCATCTCATACAGCCGGTAGATTCCGGATTTTGCTCTGGCGTAGCTCTCCACAGAGGGCGTCGCCGATCCCAGGACCACCATCGCCCCGCACATCCCGGCCCTGGCAACCGCCGTCTCCCTGGCATGGTAACAGGGCGCCGTCTCGCTTTTATAGGCCGCCTCGTGTTCCTCGTCAATGATAATGAATCCCAGATCCGGGAACGGGGAAAACAGCGCCGACCTTGGGCCGATCATCACATCTAACTCCCCGTTTTTCGCCCGCTCAAACTGGTCATAGCGTTCCCCGGCAGACATCCGGGAATTCAGGATGGATACCCGTTCCCCAAAACGGCTGTAAAAACGCATGACCGTCTGGAAAGTCAGCGCGATCTCCGGGATCAGCACAATCGCCTGTTTCCCCCGGCGCACCGCCGCCGCGATCAGTTCCATATATACTTCCGTCTTTCCGCTTCCGGTGATGCCATGGATCAGGCTGGGCTTTGTATCGCCGGTCCTCCAGCGGGCAATGATGTCATCTGCGATCTGCCGCTGGACGGGATTCAGTTCCACGCTCTTTTCCTGTTTTTTCATCCGGTCCAGGGGATTGCGGTATGTCCGCACCGTCTCTACGCGGATCACCTGTTTTTCCGCCATAGCCCGGATCACTGCTGCCGTGACATTCAGCTTCCCGGTTACCGTCTCATAGGGAAGCGGCGACTGTTCCAGCAGCGCCCCCAGCAGCCTGGCCCTGGCAGTCTGGTGCTTTTGTTCCAGCCGGCGCAGCAGTTCTCTGCCTTCCGCCGGATCCAGAAGCAGGTAAATCAGACGTTTTTCTTTCCCGGCAGTTTTTACCTTCACAGGGAGCACAGCCTTTAAGGCCTGGTTCATCGTACCTCCGAAATTCTCTCTCATCCAGGCTGCCAGGGCGATCAGCTGAGATTCGATGGGAACGCTGCGGTCCACAACCGCCAGGATCTCCTTGATGCGGCTTTCTTCAATCTCAGGCCGTCCGGTCACCTCCACCACATATCCCCGGATCCTCCTGCTGCCGTTTCCGAATGGAACCTCCACCAAAACGCCCGGACGGATCTGTCCGGTCAGGGCGGGAGGGATCCGGTACTGAAACGTCCGATCCAGCTTCCCTAATGAAATATCCACGATGATATCTGCATATTCTGCCATGGAATCCCCCTTCTCATCTGTCTTTTCCGATCTCCCGCCGGGATCTCAGAACTTCCGCAGGCCAATGGAGCCGTCGTCCCCTGTATTTTCAATCGCGCGGATCTCTACATAATACCCGCCGTTTTCCCCGACTTTTACAAAAACACGGTCTCCCACCCGATGTCCCAGCACCGCTTTCCCCAGCGGCGATTCGTTGGAAATCCAGCGGTGAAGGGAATTCGCCCGCACTGTAGTGACGATGGTATACTCTTCCTCTTCCTCATCGTCCTCAAAATACAGCGTCACCTTGTTATTCATCCCCACCTCATCGCTCTTTGACTGGTCTGAGATCACAACTGCGGTTTTGATCATCCGCTCCAGATAACGGATCCGCTTTTCATTTTCATTCTTAAACTGCTTGGCCGCCTTATATTCAAAATTCTCGCTGAGATCCCCCTGGGCGCGGGCCTCCTTGACCGCCTCCAGCGCCTCTTTGCGCACTACTAACTTCCGGTGTTCGATCTCCTCCTCCATGCGCTCAATATCCTTCTGCGTCACCTTGTCATACATCTGCCGCATCCCCTTTCCGCCTGCCGCGCCGTCAGATCCCAGAAAAGACATCCTCCCGCGGATCAGCACAAATCAAAACTCTCCTGTACAGTAAAAATCCACTTGACGGATCATGGGGTCTATTATAACACCATCCGTAAAGTGGATTCCATACTGTCTGTTCCTGTTCACAATAACTTCACAAATACCCCGGGAAATGGCTTTCCATCAGTTGCCGGGATAAATGATCACAGAGTCAACATCGTAATCCTTCAGGCGCTCCCGGCCCTTCAGCCCGGCCAGCTCCATCAGGAAAATCACCTTGACCACCTGGCCGCCCAGCCGTTCGATCATTTTAATGGAGGCCTCGATCGTACCTCCCGTCGCCATCAGATCATCGACCAGCACCACCTTCTGTCCCGGTTTCACCGCATCCACATGGATCTCCACGGCGGAAGTGCCATACTCTAAGTCATATTCCTGGCAGATAGTTTTCCGCGGAAGCTTGCCCTTCTTGCGGATCAGGACAAAGCCTTTTTTCATGTCCCTGGCGATCGGCGCCCCGAACACAAACCCGCGGGACTCCGTTCCCGCCACCAGGTCAAAATCCACGCCGTCCAGGAACTTCTCCATGCCGTCGATGGCCAGCTGCAGTCCCTCCGGATCCTGGATCACGGAAGTAATGTCACGGAAAATAATCCCCGGTTCCGGGAAATCCGGGATGCTGGTCACATAATCTTCTACTGTTTTCATAACAGTTCTCCTCTTCTTCACTCAGATATTCTTAAAAATAATACAGGCTCCCCACCCCGATCATCGTAAAGGCAATCACCATGATGATGATCACGACAATATAGATCGCCAGGGAAACGATACCCAGGATCTTGCCCACGCGCGCCATGGTATTCATGCCATTCTCACGGATAGACTTGTTGCCGAATACAATGGCAAGGATCGCGCCAATGATCGGAAACAGGAAAAACGAGATAATACCAAGGATCAGGGACGCAATCGCGAATCCATCCACATCCTGGCGCGGCGGCTGCTGCTGATACTGGTAGGGATCCTTCTGGTACCCATTCCCGCCGTTATAGGAATTCCGGCCGCCGTACTGATAGGGATCCGCATTCGTCTGGCCGGAACTCTGTGTCCCTCCGCCGTATGTATATGGATCGGGGTTCGAAGCTGCTCCCTGCTGCGCACTGTTTGACTGTGTGCCGCCTGCCTGGCCTCCATTGACCGGCTGTCCGCAGGTGGGACAGAAAGCAACGCCCTCTCTGAGCTCTGTTCCACAATTGCTGCAATACATAAGTAACCTCCTTTGTGGCTCTGTCGTATTCATTTCCGGACAGGACAAGTAAGGCAGCGCCCTGCGCCCTGTCCATCCAAAAGTATACCATAAAACAGGAAACTTGCAACCATATCTTACGGTATCTGCAAAATTCCTTCCGAATCAAAGGACACTTCACTGTACGGCGCAGAATATGCATTCACCTGATCGATGATGCGCTGCTTGGTATCCCCGGAAGCAATCTGCGGCTGGAAATCATTGTACCCGCTGGCAGAACTCAACCGGCAGGGAATGATCCTTGCGTCAATCGGATCCGTCTTTACCTCCCCGTCTTCGATGGTGAAGGTCTGCTGGAACATCATGGTATCCTTATCCGAAGGGTTCTTGTTTCCGCCGAAGCTGAAATTTCCCAGGCTGTAGAGGATCAGCTTCCCGTTGTATTCCTCCACCCCCTGCAGTACATGGGGATGATTGCCGATCACCAGGTCAGCCCCGGCGTCGATCAGCTCATGGGCGGTCGTCTGCTGGTAGTCATTGGGATAGTACTCTTTCTCAATCCCCCAGTGGCAGCAGGCAATCACCACATCCGCCCCCTCCTCACGGAAGCTGCGGATACTTTCTTTGAGCATATCCAGTCTTTCTGCCGACTGGGAAAGCAGCCCGGCGGACACAATGCCCACCTTCACGCCGTCTGCCGTGGTATACATCCCGGGCTGCTGTGTGTAGGCATAAGTGATCCCCGCCTCTTCCAATACCTGTTTCGTCTCCTGGAATCCGCTTTCCCCGTAATCGTAGGTATGGTTATTTCCCAGCGAACAGGCCTCCACGGAGCTTCCGGTGAGAATGCTGACGTATTCCGGTTCGCCTTTCAGATTAAACGTCTTTTCCACACGGTCATCAGAAGTGGTGAGCACACATTCCAGATTGATTACCGTCAGGTCATCCTGCGAAAAAACCTCCCGCACATTCTCAAAAAAGTAATCCGGTCCGTAGGAATCGTAATAGGCGTTGAAGGAACCGTCGTAGCTCTGATCCTGCGTCTTCCCCAGCGTACAGTCCCCGGTAGCCGTGATGGTCAGCGTTTTCACCTCCGGCTTTGCTGTCACATCGGCCGCCTCCACCGGATCTGTCTCCGGCAGGCTGTCCTCCTGCTGCTCGCCAGCCTCCGGGCTCCCGTCTTCTTCCATGGCAGACTGCGTTTTACCGGAAACCTCCCCTGCTTCTTCCTTTCCACAGCCGGCAAGTCCGGCTGCCGAACAGACCAGTATCCCCGCCAGCAAAACTGCCTGCAGTCTTTTCATCCGCAATTTCACTTTATCTCCCCCTCTGCTTTTGTTTCTCTTTTCCGAAGAGATCCCGCCGTTTTCTCCGGTCCGGTCAGCCGGGATCAGTCCTTTTTTTCCAGTATAAACAGATACATTCCCCGCTTTTCCTGGATACAGAATTCCTGCAGGAGCCGGAACCGGTTCTGCAGGCGCAGATATTTCTTTACCAGTCCCATCTCCCCGGAATACATCACGATACGGCCATGCTCTGCCAAAAGCTCCGCCGATTTCTCAAAAAAGCGCCGGTACAGAAGATCCGTTTCCGCTTTCCCATTTCCGGCAGGCATATCCGTGATGATCTCGTCAAACAGGTATGCGTGCGTAAAATCAAAATAATCCCGGTTGATATAATTCGCCTGGAATCCCACCGCTTTTGTATTCGCCCTGGCCTTTGCAACAGCCTCTCCAAAAACATCGATTCCATACAAATTCCGGACCGGCGTCAGGAACCGCCGCTCGATCAGAAGCGTCCCCGCCCCGCAGAACGGATCCAGCACCTGGGCATATTCCTTCAGATAGGGCTTTGCCAGCGCCAAAAGCCCGGCCGCCAGGGATGGCTTCATCCCGGCCGCCACGGCATAACGGCGATAGGCAAACCGATGGTCCGGCAGGGTGTACAGCTTCAAAAGCGGCAGGAAACCGCCGTCCTTTTTCTCTGCCAGCCGGATCTCCAGTTCATAGTGGGAAGGCGAGTTGACCAGCCGCCGCCCGGACGCCTCCTCCACAGCCTGCGCCGCCGCTTTGATAAAGTCGCCGCCCATTGCCTCTGTCCGGCGTTCCCCGGCGCTGATCCGGAAATACCAGGGGGCTTCCCCGGAATGATTTTTTGCCAGAATCTCCATCAGATCCGATCCGGTCAGCCATGCGCCTAATTCCTCCGCAGTCTCCGGCGCATTCTGCGGCCCGTGGATCACAAACAGCATTTCCCGCCAGAGACGGCAGCCCAAAAGCTCCTCCATATGTGCGGTCACAGTACGGATCCCGGATTTCAGCAAAATCTTTTTCGATGAGATCTCCCCGGCCAGCAGGTCCCGAAACACAGCAGGTGTGGTAAGAATCACCTCATTTACACACTCAAAACCCGTAAAAGCATGCTTCTTCCAGCCTCCCTTCGCCAGCAGCAGCTCCTGCAGCTCATGCATTTCCGCCCGGATGTGCTTCTTCTCGTTTTCCGGGGCGTCACAGGCGGAAAGCTCCTCCAATCGCTCCCGGAAATCGTCCAGATACTCCCCGCAGTCCATTCCGGCCATGGCTTTCACATACTCCGGGCGCACAAACAGCTGATCTTCCGCCAGATAAGCGTCCATCAGCACGTCCACAGACTCCTGCAGCTTCAGGAGTCCCAGAACCGCCGCCGCGTTTTTCCTCACCTTGGGGTCCTCATCCGCCAGGCATTTCATGACCGGATCATAATTTCCTCCGCAGACAGCTCCGAACTGACGCCGGTTGTCCTCTGCCTTCAGCTGCATTTTCAGTTCGATCAGGCTGGGGCGCAGTTCCCTGCCTGCACAGATCTTGCCATATAATTCTTTCAGTAATTCTTTTGTCGCCACTGTTTCCTTCCAATACCCTTTCACATTCTAATATTAACCTTATTGGATTTGCCGGAAAAAGTCAACAAAAAAGGAAATGCACGCGGAGACATTTCTTCCCGTATGCATTTCCCTGTGTTCTGTTCACCGCTATGATCTCATGGCAAATACCTGCATGGCTGCCCGGCAGTTCTCCTGCATGGCCCTGACGGCCGCCTGCGCCACATCGTGGTACAGCACCGCATCCCGCGTCCCGGACTCCCGGACGCTCTCCAGATAGGCCTCCGCGCCCGCGCCCCCGGCCATGGCCATATAAGTATAGTAGTTGATCTTTCGCACACCGGCCTGTATCGCCCGGCGGAATTCTTCTCCGCTAACTCCGGAACCCCCGTGCATCACCACCGGGATCCCGCCCGTTGCCCGGCGCACCTGTTCCACCACGCCGAAATCCAGCTTCGGCTTTGTCAGGTAGACGCCATGCGTCGTCCCAAACGAACAGGCCAGCGCGTCAATCCCGCTCTCACGCACAAACAATCCCGCCTGTTCCGGGTCAGTATAGATTTTCCCCGGATCCGCTTCACCGTCAGGCGTTCCGCTTCCGGTCTCCCGCCTTCCCATAGTACCGATCTCCGCCTCCACCGAAGCGCCTGCCCGCCCGGCAAAAGAAACCGCCATACGGGTGTTGGCCAGATTTTCCTCAAAAGACAGGTTGGAGCCGTCGTACATAATGGAAGTAAATCCCAGATCCAGCGCCCTGCACAGATAGTCCAGACTCTCGCCGTGATCCAGATGTACACAGACCGGCACCTTCGCCCTCCTGGCGGCCTCTGTCATCACCGGACCGATCACCTCCAACGGCATGATCTCCTCATGTACTTCCGCATGCTGGATCACCACCGGAACCTGCAGTTCCTCCGCCGCCCCGATCACCGCCATCACAGACTCTAAGTTCGGCGTGTTGAAGGAGCCGACAGCACAGGTTCTTGCCTCGCATAAATCCAATATCTGTTTCAGTGTAACTAACATGGTTTCCCCTTTCACTGTACCAGCGGCCTTACCGCCTGGTACAGACTGCGATACTGTCTGTAGTATTTCATATATCTGTCATGTCTGTCCCGGTCCGGCTGATAAACCGTTCCCTGACGGACCATATGGCAGGCCGCGTCCTCCAGATCCCGGAAGCAGCTCGCGCTGATCCCGGTCAGCATTGCGCTCCCCACAGTTCCCGCATCCGCCGTCTCCAGCGCCGCAACAGGCAGCCCTAAGATATCCGCCTTCATCTGCATCCAGACCGGCGACCTGGCTCCTCCGCCGGTGGCCTTCAGCATCCGGCCGGCAAATCCGGATTTCTGCAAATGCTCCATGTTCAGCCGCATCTCATAGACGACTCCCTCCATGCATCCGCGGTACATATCGCTGACCGTACTGCCCACCGTCAGGCCGACAATGGCTCCTTTGGATCCGGTATCCATGTACGGGGTTGCCGCGCCCGCGAAATGCGGCAGAACCAGCAGTCCGGACGGCTCCGTCCCCCGGAGTCTCTGATATTCCTGTTCCAGATAAGCATTGACCGATATCCCGTCCCTGACGGCCTCTTCCTTTTCCTTTTTCGCCAGCGTATCTGCACACCACTGGAGCAGGGCGCCGCCTGTATAGGAAAACGCATAGGTCAGATAAGTTCCCGGTATCACATAGGGAACCACGGCATAATTTCCCGCATACATGACCCCTGCATCCGGGAGCGAATCATAGACGACCGTCATACACTCCACCGTCCCTGCGCCGTCCACCGCCTGCGAGGGATCAAACACGCCGGCTCCCACAGCCGCTGCCACCTGGTCATGGCTGACCGAAACGATTACCGTTTCCGGCGACAGCCCTGTCCGTCTGGAAACTGCTTTTGTAATGTTCCCGGCCGGAGTCCCCGGCGGAACAGGCTCTGACATCAGGCTGCAGTCGATCCCGGCCGCCTCAAAGATCCTGCCGCTCCATTCCATCGCCGTAATATCAAACGCCATGGTACGGGAAGCCAGGGAATAGTCGATCTGCGCCTTTCCTGTCAGGCCAAAGACTACAAAATCTTCCATCAGAAAAAGATGAGACGCTTTCTGAAAAATCTCCGGCTGGTATTTTTTCATCCACATCATTTTCGGCAGGCTGTACATTTCATGGGGGCGCAGACCTGTGACCGCGGCAATCTCCCTGCCGCCCAGCTGTTCTTCGATCCGGCGGCATTCCTCCGCCCCTCTCCGGTCTGTATCCAGCATCACCCGGTGCAGGGGAACCCCCGCGCGGTCTGTCAGCACAAATGTCTCACCAAAACTGGTCACTCCGATCCCGGCAATATCCGGATACTTTCTCCCTGCAGCCTCCATCACGGAGAAAACGCCGTCCATCAGCGCCTCCGCGTCCATTTCGTGGCCGCCCGATCCCCGGCTTGACGGATAGGCTGCATAGGCGCTGTCCAGATACCTGCCGCTGCCGTCAAACACAGTCAGCTTGCATCCGGTCGTCCCGATATCCAGTCCCGCAATCCTCATACTTCCCACCTCTTTACTCCCGGTCAATATCTCTCCACTCATAGCCCAGATACGTCACAAACGCTTCTTTCAGGATCTCCTTCATATGTCCGACGCCGACACAGGTATGATGCTTAAATCCGCCCCTGGCCAGCCGGATCATCTTATTCTCCATATCCGGAATCTCACAGACTCCGGCGCAGCCGAAATATCCCGTCTCGATGGGATCGTCTGTAAATTCCGCCTCGCTGGCGTAGATCACCACCTTTCCATCCACCGTCAGGCAGTTGGAAAGCGTTGTCTTCATCGGACGGATCCGCCCTTCATTCGTCCCCCAGCCGGAACCGGGATCGTTTTTGGCAAACATCTTATGCTCCGTCACAGTCCCTTTTCCTGTCATCAGCTGCTGCGCCGTGGAGCCGCAGTGGAACAGAATCACTTTATTTTCCTCGTCCCCGTAATTGTTGTTCCAGTCCAAAACCGCTGTCGGCTGTCCGCTGGCCAGGGCCATCGCCCGCATGGAAATGGCCGACGTCAGGTCAATCTCGCAGGAAGCCACGATTCCCCGGTCATTCAGTTCCGACAGAAGGACGCAGGGACATACCCGGAGTATGGTCTCCATCTCATTCCAGCAGCGCAGGGCGACAGCGTCCAGATGGTACTCCCGGATATACGCATCAATCACCACCGATATTTTGGCCAGCGTCCGCTGACTGCTTTCCGGTACCCCGGAAAAATCCGCATACTGTTCCAGCGTCTGAAGCTTTGTCTGCACCTCCGGGTTATCGTCGGCCAGCTGCCCCACGTTATAAATCAGCTCCGACAAATCGAAAGCCTCCACGGTAATTCCGTGTTTCTGCAGCCCGGCCTCGTCAAACCGGGTGGTCTTAAACGCCGTTGTGCGGGCGCCGATACAGCCGATGGTAAATCGTTTCATCCCATTTACCACCCGGCAGACGGCCGCGAAATCCCGAAGATTTTCGCGGAATTTTTCCGAAAGCGGATGCACCACATGGGGCTTTAAGACCGTAAACGGGATCTGATACTGGGTAAACACATCGGTGACTGAGAATTTCCCGCAGAAAGCGTCTCTCCGGTGCGCAAAATCCATCTTCCCGATCTCATCCGGGTAAGCCTGCAGCAGGATCGGAACCCCTGCATCCTGCAGGGCAGTCACCGCCCCGTTTTCATCCGCGAAGATCGGCATGGAAAAAATCACGCCGTCATACTGCCCTTCATGCTCCTTCAGCCATTTTGCATACAGCCGCCCTTCATCCCTGGTCTCCACCCCGCCATAGCGGGTCAGCTCCGCGTCCATGGCGATATAATGATATCCGGCGTCCGTCACTGCCCGGATCATATCCTCACGCGCCCCATAAATCAGTTCCCCGGGCATAAATCCCCGGTTGCAGAAACAAAGCGCAAAGGTCATCTCTCCCATATTCGGTTTCCTCCCTGTCCATTCGTCCTATTCTTTCACCTGTATCTCAACCGCTGCCTCCGGCATTCCTTCTGCGTGTGCCGTCAGCCTGACAGTTCCGGACTTTTCTCCGCCGCGGATCACCGCCAGCGCCCGTCCGTAAAAGACCGTCCGCTCCGGATCAAAAAAATTCTCTTCGGAAAGCGGATCGCCGGTTCCAAATCCCTGGATCACGCCGTCTCCCTGAATCTCCAACCGGACTTTGCAGGCCGCATCCGCCTGGATGACTCCGTTTTCATCCGTGATCTCGACAGTCACATAAGACAGGTCGCAGGGCGCGATACTGCTCCGGTCTGCAGTCAGGCGGATCTGTTTCTCTGCCCCGGCTGTCTGCAGGGCGAAAATTCTCCCGGAGCCGTCCTCACCGTACGCCGCCGCTTTGATCTCCCCCGGCTCATACACCACATCGAATACGGCGCAGAAGCGGTTCTCCTCCCCGGCCGGCTTCCTGCCGTAAGAAGTACCGTTGACAAAAAGCTCCACCTGGGGTGCATCCGCATAAACCTCCACCAGACAATGTCTGCCCTCATAACCGTTCCAGGTCCAGGAAGCCACGCACTCCGGAGCCGCCCACGGCGTATGAGCCGCCTTCTGTCCGTAATGTTCCGGAAGCCGGACCGCCAGATAGGGATCCTTTCTCTGCCCGAACACAATCTCCCGGAAATAGCTGAGCGGACGGCGGTATCCTGTAATATCAAAATCTCCGCAGTAAGCCAGATAGGCGGGATACGGTTTGGCAAATGTAACAGGCATATCGTAGGTTACAATACCAACGCCGGCTTCCCCGATATAATCCCAGGCGGTCCAGGTATAGTCGCCCAGGCAGGCCGGAAGCTCTTTTACCTTTTTCCAGTTCAGGTCGATATCCGGCGGAAAGGTTTCCGAGCCGTAGAATACCCGGTTCGGATACTCCTTCATCTGATCATAGGCGTCCCTCATATAATTTAAACCGATCAGATCCAGCGTCTCATAGGATTCCTTCAGATTTTTCTCCAGATCCGGATGGACAGACACCCTGTTGATATGTTCTAAAAGGGCGGTCATGGTATCGTTCATCACATCATCCGACATGGTATTGCCTTCTGTTTCCAGGACGATTCCCAGATCATCCAGCACCTGCGGCAGATGATCCATCACGGCCACCAGTCCGTTCACCGCGTTGGTAACATAGCGGGTCGGATCCAGCGCCCGCACCTTTTCTGTCAGCCTGCGGCTCCATCTTGCCCCATCCTCTGTACCGACATCCTGGATTTCATTGCCAATGGAATACATAAACACAGAGGGGTGGTTAAAATCTTTTTCTACAATTCCTTCAAAATATTTTTCCCAGATGTCCGCAAATACCAGCGAAGCGTCAAACGGCTTCTTGTGCTGTGTCCAGGTGTCAAACGACTCCTCCATCACCAGCATGCCGATCCGGTCGCAGGCGTCCAGCAGCGCTTTCGAGGAAGAATTATGGGAAAGACGCACGGAATTGAATCCCGCCTCCTTCAGCAGCTCGATCCTGCGCTCCTCTGCCCGCGCGAAGGTTGCCGCCCCCACAGGCCCGTTGTCATGGTGGATACAGCCGCCGCGCAGCAGGATCTTCTCCCCGTTGATCAGCAGTCCGTCCTCCGGATTCAGCGCAAGGCTGCGGATCCCGAAGGTGCTTTCCGCCGTATCCAGCACGTTTTCCCCGTCGTACAGGGTTACGCTGCAGTGATACAGCGCCGGATGGTCCACAGACCACAGCTGCGGCTGTCTCACATAAATCCGCTGGGTCTGAACCGTCTCGTCCTCCGCCAAGAGTGAGAGCCGGGAGGTCTCCTCCGCCACCGGCTGTCCCTGTCCGTCTGTAATCTCGGTTTTCAGTGTAATACTCTTTCGCGTCTTTCCGTCATACCGGACGGCGGTCTCCACCTTCACTACTGCCATTTTTTCTGAAATCTCCGGCGTGGAAATCTTTGGGTCATTCACCCCGATCCGGATCTCTCCCCCCGTATACAGCGTCACCGGACGGTAAATTCCCGAGCCCGTATACCACCGGCTGTTCGGGACATCGGAGTTCACCGCCAGCACTGTGATCACATTTTCTGCCCCGAAATACAGATACGGTGTGATATCCACAAACAGTTCCTCATACCCAAAGGAAGAGTTTCCCGCCAGCGCCCCGTTGACATACACGTAACCCCGGTTAAAAATCCCCTCAAAATCCAGAATGAACGTCTGATCTGCCTCCGCTTCCCCCACATACCAGGTCTTCCTGTATTCGTAATCCCCGCCCGGATACCAGCCCCCGGCGCTCTCCGTCGGACTGTCCGGACTCCGCTTCTCCCAGATCATGGCGTCGTGGGGCAGGATCACCGGCTCCCCCGCCAGATCCTGGGGAAAGAAACCGGCCTCCGCTTTCCTCACTGTCCATCCCCTGTTGAAATCATATTTCTTCATAATGCGTACCTTCTCCTTTCCTGTTTTCCACGGATTTGTCCGTTTTTCTGTACTCATTATACTCCCGGTTTCCGGCAGAATATATAGCATTTTGTCCGTTTTACTTAGAAATCGTCCGCATCTGCTTCCCGCAGATGGAGTGCAAACCAGACGCAATCGGGCATTGGCAGATGTCCCATCCTCTGCTATACTTGCTAAGTAGATAAAAAAGGAGATGTTACTGTGATTTCCACCTTTAACCTGACCAAACTGAACCATCTTCTGAAGGATTTTTATACCATCACCCGGATCCGGATCACGGTCTTTGACGATGCCCTGAGGGAACTGGCCGCCTACCCGGCCAGTGTCTCCCCGCTCTGCCGGATCATACGCACAGATCCCGCAGCCCTGGAAAACTGTGCGCGCTGCGACAGACACGCCTGCGAGACGGCCGCTGCCCGCCATACCGCTTATACCTACCAGTGCCACGCCGGGCTGACCGAGAACATTTCCCCGCTGTACATGGGGAACCTCATCATCGGCTACCTGCTGTTCGGCCACGTATTCTCTTTTCCGTCAAGGGAAGAAGGCTGGCGGACGATCCGGAAGAAATGCGGCAATTATAAGATTGATTTTCAGGAGCTGGAAGCTGCGGCGGCCGTTTATCCCGTTATCCCCGCAGAATATATCACCTCCGCCTCGCACATTTTAGAGGCCGTTGCCTCCTATCTGTGCCTGGAACAGATGACTGCCCTGAAACACAAAGAACTCCCGGTACGGATTGATGAATATCTTTC
>CALWGM010000078.1 GCA_944380065.1 uncultured Lachnospiraceae bacterium | reverse complement strand
GGAAAATATATGAGGGCCTGCCATTTTGAGCAGCGCTGTGACGGAGCTGCAGCCGTGATCGTATGCCCTACCGAGCTGGCATACAAGTATACGGATCATCCGATTGAAATCCTGGGCATTGGTCATTCCTGCCTGGAGATCGGCAATCCCCGGCTGGAGATGCAGGCGACTGCCAACGCTTACCGGCAGGTAAAAGAGCTGACCGGCTTGTCAGGCGCAGACATGGATCTCTTCCTGACGAACGATTTCTATAATCAGTCCGAATTCCTGGCGGCGGAGGAATGTGAGTATCTGCCGAAAGGAAAGGCATGGGAATACGTGATCGACGGACGGATTGCCTACGATGGAGACCGACCAGTAAATACCAACGGCGGACGCTGCCATTACGGCCATGCAGCTGGCGCCTCCGGAATGCACGATCTGTATGAGGCAGTGCATCAGATGCGAGGCGACGCGAATGCCACACAGGTAAACCATCCAGTGAACCGCGCAATGCTCCGCGGGTTCGGCGGCAGCCAGAACGTGCTGGCGATCATGCTGGAGAAGAAATAGAGGGAGGAATGCATTATGATGACAAAATATGATTTAGAACCGATCGTGAAGACTTATTATGATGCCCTGGAAGAGGGAGATATCCTGGGACGGAAATGTACCAGATGCGGTCATATCGAATTTCCACCCTATCTGTGCTGTAATGCCTGCGGCTGTCTGGATACAAAATGGGTCAATCTGAATCATGTGCGAGGTGTGGTAAAACAGGCGCTTCCCACCGTCGGCGCCTTCGGAGACCCGGACTTTCGAAAGGCTCACGGTGATTACTGGGCAGTAGAGGTCGTGATCCCCGGAGCAGATCCGGTGAACACCAGCCTGTTGCACATTGATCCGGAGAAATACACGGAGTTTACGGAAAAGATCCGTCGGGAGGATGTGTATGTCAGGCCGCTCATTATTCAGGATGAGGATACAAAAGTCCTGGTATGGGAGCTGGAAGGAGACAGCGAGTTTAAGAAAATACCGGTGATTGAAACTTCGGTGATAAAGGAGACTGCGGAGGAAAAAGCACCCGCAGAAGAGCCGGCATCGGCCAAACAGGCAGCGACAGAGACGGCCGGTGACGCCGCTGATGATCCGGTTGCGCAGACGGTGATCGCATGTGCGGCATCAGCTTACGGGGTGGATGCGTCCGCGATTACGCTGTCTACCGACATCCGGGAGGATCTGTCCAACGAATCTCTTAAGATGATCGTTATGATTTCATCGATCGAGGATGAGCTGGACGCAACTATAGAGATTCAGGAGGCAAGTCAATTAAATACGATCCAGGATTTTGTGGAAAAAGTAAAAGAAAAAATGGAGTGAGCATAATATGAATTTTCCGGAGTGCAGTCTGATATGCCCGGAGGGCGCATACCAGATTTTGATTGATACCGAAAAAGAAATCGCTGGCGCAGCGCGGATCCGCCCCGGTGATCTGGCCAGATGGATGGAGCGGGCCACAGAGGCACATCTGGAATCCTACGGCCTGAGCCGGGCGGGTCTAAAAGCAGAGGGAAAGATCTGGGTGATTTCCTGGACTTCGATCGATATTCTGCGTATGCCTCAGCTGGGCGAACAGCTTCTGCTGCGGCTCTGGCCCGGGAAGCCCCGGGGAGGCATGTACAGCAGGCGCTATGCGTTCTGCACGGTATCGGGCGAACCGCTGGCCTGCGCAGCATCCCTGTTCGCCCTGATGGACAGTCAGACCAGAAAGATGGCGGAGGGAACCGGACAGGTGAAGGCAATCCCTGTGGTCACGCAGGAAAATGAGCAGCCGCTGCCGAAAATGCGGATGAACTTTCCGGAGCAGGCAGACTGCAAGATCCGCCGTACGGTGACACCGGGGGAGATTGATCTGAACGGTCATCTCAACAATACTCATTATATTGACTGGGCAGAGGATGTGCTGGATACGCTCGGCGCTTCCGAAAGCGGCATGAAATCTCTGTGGATCCAGTACAGCCGGGAACTGAAAGAAGGACAGGAGGTTGTGCTTGCCTGCAGTCTGACGGAAGAAGCCCTCTATATCCGGGGGCTGGATCATGACACAGAAGCATTTCTGGCAAAGATACAGATCAAAGAGTAGGAGGCAGAAGAATGGGATTTATTGATACGATTTATGAAGCGGCGAAGAAAAGAAAGCAGCGGGTGGCTGTCCCGGAATGTACAAATCCGAGCATGATGCGTGCCTGCGTAAAGGCGGCGGGAGACGGCATTGCAGATATTCTGTTTGTGGGAGATGCAAAGACCTGCAGGAGGGTTGCGCAGGAAAATGAAATCGACCTTTCCGGTGTGCAGATCGCGGACATTGCGGATGCGGATTACCAGACTGAACTGCTGGAAAAATATGACGCCCTGCCCAAAAAGGTTCTGGGGAAAAAATCCGTGGCGAAACGGATGGGCCAGCCTTTATATATGGCGCTGGTCATGGAGGCAGTCGGCGATGCAGACTGTACCTTTGGAGGTCTGGATACCACGACCTATGAATTTGTTATGGCGGCACAAGGTGTGCTGGGACTGGCTCCCGGCGTGACGGCTCCTTCCGGGATGCTGATCATGGAGCTGGATGAATACAAAGGCTCTCAAGGCAATATTTTCGGCATGGCGGACGGTGCAGTGAATACGGAACCCACGGCGGACGTCCTGGCGAGTATCGCTGTTTCCTGCTGCGATACCTACAGCGATCTGACTGGTCAGGAGTCCCGCTGTGCGTTTCTTTCCTATTCCACAGACGGAAGCGGTAACAGTCCTTCTGTATTCCGTGTACGGGAAGGCCTGGAAAAAGCGCAGGCTCTGCGCCCGGATCTGAAGATCGATGGTGAGTTTCAGGCAGATGCAGCCATTGTGGAGCGTGTGGCAGCCAAAAAAGTAAAACGGGAGAGCGAGGTAGCAGGAAAAGCCAATGTGCTGGTTTTCCCAGATGCGGCAGCCTGCAACATCGCGACAAAACTGATCCAGCAGGTGGCGGCAGGACACAGCTATGGACCGATCTATCAGGGCTTTGCAAAACCGGTGCTGGACTGTTCGCGGGGAGATACCGAGGAGCGGATTTATGATAATGTCGCATTTTGCAGTGTGATGGGAGCGAAGGCAAAGGAGAGAAGATGAAAGATTTTGTAATATTGACGATTAACCCGGGTTCGAGCAGTACCAAATGCGGTCTGGTAAAGGGTGAACAGGTACTGATGGATAAAAACATAGACCACGACAGAAGTGAATTTGCGGATTGTAAGACATTTGCGGATCAGGAGCCGAAACGGATGGCTCTGATCCAGGAAGCACTGAGGGAGTCAGGGATCGATCTGTCCACCGTGGACGCCGTAGTAGGCCGTGGTGTGGGACTCTATGCCTGCGAGGGCGGCACTTATGAGATCGATGACCTGGCATTCGATCATGCCACCAGAGATGTGGCAGGAATCCACCATCCGGCGACGCTTGGCATCCAGATTGCATACAAATTTGGGAAAATGCTCGGAAAACCTGCATTTTTTGTGAATCCCATGCCGGTGGATGAGCTGTGCGACGAGGCCAGAATGACCGGCATCAAAGGATGCTACCGTCCGGCCCGTTCCCATCCGCTGAACCAGAAGCAGGTGGCGATCCGCCACAGCGAGCTGACGGGCAGAAAATATGAGGAATCCAATTATATCATTCTGCACCTGGGCGGCGGCATCAGCATCACCGCCCACCGCAGGGGCCGGGCCATCGACGGAAACAGGGCAGGAGACGCCCAGGGACCGATCTCTCCCAACCGCTCCGGAGATATCTGTACCGATGATATCGTAGCCCTCCTGAAAAAAGGAAAGACCATTGAAGAGATCAATGAGCTGGCCTCCAACAGAGGCGGCCTGGTCGATCTGCTGGGTACCGACGACCTGCGCAAGGTAAAGGAAATGATCGCAGCCGGAGATAAATTTGCAGAGCTTTGCTATAATGCCATGATCTACACCATCATCAAGTGGACAGCCATGATGGCAGGCGCGCTCAACGGCAAGGTGGATGCCATCCTCATGACCGGTGGCATGGTTTTCGACACTGACCTTGCAGACAGGATCAAAGAAGGCGTCGGGTGGATTGCACCGGTTTACAGCTATCCGGGAAGCTTCGAGACCGAAGCGATGGCAGCAGGCGCGATCCGTGTACTTAGTGGTCAGGAAGCAGTGAAAAAATATACCGGAAGGCCAGTATGGCAGGGATTTGATTTTGAAACAGCTTAAGTTTTTTCGTTATTTATATACAAAAAAGGCGGCCTTTTTGTACTGAGGCAGACAAATAGTGCACAATACTTTTTTGATATACTTAGCATATCAAAGGGTACCTGCAGATACTTGATAAAATTACTACAATGAGGGACCGTATCAGATGGTAACAGGTACGGTTGTGTAAACGAAGGAGAATTGGATATGAAGCAAAAAAAGAATAGTTGGTATGGGCCAAAGCAAATTGGCATGATCATTTTTACCGGTGTGCTCATGTTGTTTTCCGCATGTTTCGTGGGAGGGCAGACAAATACAGTACTTCCTGTAATCTCAGAGATGCGCGGATGGGATAACAACCTCTTAAATGTTGTCTCCGGTCTTGCCTCTTTACTGGATGGTATCGGGATCCTGATTTTTGCAAGGCTTTCCAGAAGAAATGCCAAAGGACTGGCAGGCATCACGCTGATCGGAATGGCAATCTGTCTGATTGTTTTCGGCAGGACAACCAGTCTGCCGTTGTTCCTGGTACTGATGTTTATTATGGGCGCATGTTCCGGCGCGTTTTCTTCCACCTGTGCAATGACACTGACTGCTAACTGGTGGCCGACAAAGAAGGGGGTAGTTCTTGGAATCTCTACCATCGGCGTTGTTCTGATGCAGGTTGTGTATGTACCTGTTATGCCGATTGCATATGCGGCAATCGGTGTGGAAAATACACAGATCGTACTGGCTGTACTGACCGTGATCGTGGCGCTGATCAGCTTTTTCCTGATCAAAGATACACCGGAAGAGGCGGGAACGACTCCGGATGGTATGGAAGGTACTGAACTGGAAGAGTCCAGTAAGCTGGTAAAAGAATTACACAATTACAAGAGCCCGTTTACTCTGGGAAAGATGGTAAAAGATCCCAGCAACTGGACGATGGCTCTCGGTACAGGACTTCCTCTGATGG
>CALWGM010000077.1 GCA_944380065.1 uncultured Lachnospiraceae bacterium | reverse complement strand
TGGAGGATATTTACAATTTTGAGGACGCTCTGCTGGTTGGCCTGATGCTGATCACTCTGATGAAGCATGCAGACCGTGTGAAAATGGCCTGTCTGGCGCAGTTGGTGAATGTGATCGCGCCTGTGATGACAGACGCGGCGGGCGGCGCCTGGAGACAGACGATCTTCTATCCTTTCCTGCATGCCTCCCGGTACGGAAGAGGGGTTGCCCTGCACCCGGTGATCTCCGGGACGAAACATGCCACAGCCACACACGATGAGATCACAGATATTGAGTCGGTGGCAGTCTGGCACGAGGAGATCGGCGAGGTGACGATCTTTGCGGTGAACCGCAATCTGGAAGAGGATGTGGAGTTGACGGTGGATGTGCGGAGTTTTGGGGACTGCAGGCTGTTGGAGCATATCGTTCTGGAGCATGAGGATCTGAAGGCGGTCAACAGTTTGACGGAAGAAAAGGTGTCGCCGGCTATCGCGGATGACCGTACACAGGCAGACAGAGGTACTGTCACCAGCATTCTGAAGCGGGCTTCCTGGAATGTGATCCGTCTGAGCGCGGTGAAATAGAAAATAAATAGTTCAGATTTTGAATGGATTCCTCCATTTCGATCGTATTATAAGCGAAAGGAAAAAAATACGGAAAGAATGGAGGAATCCTTATGAGAAAAATATGGGTGATTGTGCTGTCGGCTGCTACTGTACTGTGTGTGGGCGCTACCAGCGCTTTTGCAGTGAATGTGGGGCAGGGACAGGAACAAAAAACGTCGGCCGGCGCGGAGGCTGCGGCCAGCGGGGAGATATCCGGCGTGATCCAGACTGCGGATGTCGGGAAAATCAGCTGTTATCATGAAGACGCGGATCATGACGGAATCTGTGACGGTTGCGGGGAAGTCTGCGGAACCTCTGAGGCAGATCAAACAGGATGTCATGATACAGATGCCGACAGTAACGGAATCTGCGATATCTGCGGAAACAGCTGCAGTTACACAGATGGGAATCGGGATGGCGTCTGTGGCAACCCTGTAACGGCAACCGGGACTTCGGTTTATGGTCATCATCATGGGGGCGGCGGCCATCATGGACATGGAGGCCACGGCTGCGGCAGATAACAGGAAACAGGTGAAGCAGAAATGCGAAGTGAACAGGAAGTGAACCGGGCCGTTGACCGGTATGCAGATCTTATTCGGCGGCTCTGTATGATCTATCTGAAGAATGAGGCGGATACCGAGGACATATTTCAGACGGTGTTTTTGAAGTATGTCCTTAGTTCTGTTTCTTTTGAAAATGAGGAACATGAAAAAGCGTGGTTTGTGCGGGTGACCATCAACGCCTGTAAGGATCTGCTGAAAAGCTTTTTTCGCAGCCGGACCACCTCGCTGGAGGTGCTGATGGAGCTGCCGGCTGAGATGCCGGAAGAACACCGGGAAGTCCTGGACGCGGTGCTTTCGCTTCCACGGAAATACCGGGAGGTGATTTATCTGCATTATTATGAGGGCTGCAGCGCCCCGCAGATCAGCAGAATCCTGGGGAAAAATGTGAATACCATTTATACGCTTCTGACACGTTCCAAACATATGCTCCGGGAAAAGCTGGGAGGTGAGGGATATGAGTAACAGGCTGCGGGACGCCCTGAATCAGGTACAGGCAGGGGAAGAGCTGAAAGAAAAGACGAAGGAATATCTTTACCGGAAAACAAAAGGCT
Source organism: uncultured Lachnospiraceae bacterium (assembly GCA_944380065.1). Taxonomy (GTDB): domain Bacteria; phylum Bacillota; class Clostridia; order Lachnospirales; family Lachnospiraceae; genus Eubacterium_I. The sequence continues at coordinate 18,050 of CALWGM010000077.1, read as the reverse complement.
ATACCCGGGCGCGGCGGGCAGATTACCGTCAGTGGATTCCGGCGGCTGCGTGTGCGGCGGTATTGCTGATCGGAGGCAGCTGGCTGTATTTTACGCCTACGGCAGTGATCAGTATGGATGTCAATCCCTCCATGGAGCTGGGCGTGAACCGGTTTGACCGGGTGATCTCTGTGAAAGCCTGGAATGATGACGGGCAGAAGTTAGCGGAGTCTGTGGATGTGAAGCATCTGGACTGTGTGGAGGCGGTCAGTCAGATTCTGCAGAGTGAGGAGATGACCGCTCTGCTGTCCGGGGATGAAGTCCTGACGGTCGGCGTGATCGGAGAGACGGATAACGCCCAGTCGGTGCGGTTGCTGGCTGAGATGCAGATCTGTACAGAGGGAGAAGCGAACACCTACTGTTATTCCGCCCATGCAGATGAGGCGGAGACAGCTCACGAGCAGGGATTTTCCTGTGGAAAATACCGGGCTTTCCGGGAACTGCAGGAACTGGATCCTTCTGTCACGGCAGATCAGGCGCGGAGTATGACGATGCGGGAGATTTATGACCGGATTGCGGAATTATCAGGAAGCGGTACAAAAACAGATGGAAGCAGCGAAAGCGCTGGCGGATCTGGTTCGGACGGCAGCAGCACGCCGGATTCCGGCAGCTGGACAGGGCATGGCCACCACGGTGAAGGGGGCAGTCACGAACAGGAGCATCAGGAGCACAGATAAAAATACAGATCCAGGTCCACGGCCGGAAGATGGGCGGACATGAGAAAATACCCCCTGCAGGAAGAACTCTGCAGGGGGTATCGTGTTATGCGTGGGGAATATCTGTGTACTCACTGATCTCCCGGCTGATGGTGCACAGATCTTCCACAGACAGATCGTGGAGGTTTTCATGGCCTGTGATCCGTGCGAACATCTTCAGTTCCTCCAGAGAGACATTCAGGAAATTAGCGACTCTGGCGGCCGCGGCGTCCTCATGGAGCCGTTCCCGCAGTTCCGGATCCTGGGTGGCGATCCCCATGGGGCACATGCCGGTTCCACAGATCCTGTACTGCTGGCAGGCCATGGCAATCAGCGGCGCGGAGGCCACGGCAATGGCGTCGGCGCCCATGGCAATGGCTTTGGCAAAATCCGAGGATACCCGCAGGCCTCCGGTGATGACCAGACTGATATCGGACTGGATGCTGTCCAGATATTTCCGTGCCCGGTGAAGGGCGTAGATGGTGGGAACACTGGAGGAATCCCGCAGAAGCTTCGGCGAGGATCCGGTGGCGCCGCCCCGGCCGTCGATGGTGATGAAATCCGGTTCCGCAAACGCGCAGAAAGCCAGATCCTTTTCAATCCGCCCGGCAGCGATTTTGACGCCGATGGGACGTCCGTCGGAGGCGTAGCGCAGCTGGCTGATCAGTGTTTTCAGATCCTCTTTTGTGTGGATGCCGGGGAAGCGGGAGGGCGCGATCACGTCCTTTCCCATGGGTTTATTCCGCACCTGGCTGATTTCCCGGGTTACTTTTTCGCCGGGGAGATGTCCGCCCATGCCAGGCTTCGTTCCCTGGCCGATCTTGATCTCGATGGCGTCCGCGCGGCGCAGATTTTCCGGCGTGACGCTGTACAGATTCGCCACATACTCGAAAATATATTTGTCGGCGGCCGCCATTTCCTCCGGCAGGATACCGCCTTCCCCGGAGCACATGGCGCTGTGGGCCATGGCAGAGCCTTTTGCCAGAGAGATTTTCGCCTCCCGGGAAAGCGCGCCGAAGGACATGTGGGAGATGTACACCGGATTCTCCAGGATCAGCGGTTTCTTCGCGTGTCTGCCGATCACAGTGGTGGTGTTTACCGCAGCGTCCTCATTGAGCGGCATGGGATCCAGCTGGGCGCCCAAAATCAGGATATCATCCCAGTTGGGCATGGGAAGTTCCGTCCCCATGGCGGCGGAAATGCTTTTCCCGGTCACCGCCATCTCATGGATTTCCTTCATGTAGCGGCAGCTGTCGTCACGGCGCACAAACTCTTTGGGATATTCTAACCTCAGTTCCTTCGCTTCCGGGACGGCGGCGGAAGCCGCTTCTTCGTAAAGTGTAAACTTTTCCTGCGGCTGATGGCAGATGGGACATTCCTTCAGCTCAGAAAACGGAACGCCCTCTTTTTCTTCATCGTAAATAAACCCGCATACACTGCATCTGTATTTTGCCATACCTTCTCCTTTCCGGCATTTTCATGCCCATAGAGGTAACCTTGTAAGAGGCTTTCCTCTGATACCCTTTGCTCTTCCTCAGAGCGTTTTCCCTGTGAATGTTATAATACCTTACTAAGTGCTCTTATTATATCAGCTGGATGATGCGGCGGCCAGTAAAAATATCACTCACATGAAATTTACTTTGCAGGGAGATTCCGTTATAATAGAAACACTGAGTGAAAGGGGAAGATTTCGTGAAGAAGAATTATAAATTTATCATCAGTTATGACGGCTCCCGCTTTTATGGCTGGGAGCATCAGCCGAATACGCCTATGACCATCCAGGGGAAACTGGAGTCGGTGCTGGGGCAGATGGTGGATGCGGAAGTGGAAGTGATCGGCGCCGGGCGGACGGACGCCGGCGTGCATGCGCAGGCCATGGTGGCCAACGCGCGGCTGGAAACAGAGATGGACGAGGAGGAGATCCGGGATTATATGAACCGCTATCTGCCGGATGATATCTGCATCCGGGAGGTGCGGATCGCATCAGACCGTTTCCACAGCCGATACAATGCGATTGGAAAAACCTACCGTTACACCTGTTATGTGGATGCGGTCAAGCCGGTGTTTGACCGCAAATATGTCTATGTGCCGGAGCAGCGGCCGGATGTGGAGCGGATGCGGGAGGCTGCGGAATACCTGATGGGAACCCATGATTTTGCAAGCTTCTGCAGCAACCCGCGGATGAAGAAATCCACAGTGCGCAAAGTAGATCAGATTGATATCCGCCGGAAAGGGCCATATCTGACGTTTACTTATCACGGAACCGGATTCCTGCAGCACATGGTGCGGATCCTGACCGGGACGCTGCTGGAAGTGGGATATGGAAAGCGGACGCCGGAGAGCATGGAGGAGCTTTTGGAGGCGAAAAAGCGTGCGCTGGCGGGATTCACGGCTCCGGCGAAGGGACTGTGTCTGATCAAAGTGGATTATGATTGAGTGTGTGCCGACAGGATTCGCTGCTTTGGTGGAAAGATTGTACCTGATAGAGGTGGAGGATGATTAAGCGTACACCGGCAGGTTTCGCTGCTTCGGCACATAGTGGAAAAGCATAAGAAAAAGAGGAAGTGTGACAGATGAAATTATATGAAAATGAAAGTTATCGGAGAGAAAATCAGACAGAGGTATTGTCCTGCGAAACCATAGACGGAAAAAACTGGATCCGGCTGAAGGATACGATTTTTTTCCCGGAGGAGGGCGGCCAGTACGCAGATACAGGAATTTTGAGAAACGGTGATGTGACCGTCAGAGTGCTGGATGGTCAACTGAAGCAGGGGGAGATTTTTTATCTGGTGGATCAGCCGCTGGAGGCGGGTGCACAGGTGGAATGTGTACTGGACTGGGAGCAGCGTTTTATGCGGATGCAGCAGCACACCGGGGAGCACATCCTGACAGGGCTGATCCACCGTCACTTCGGTTACAATAATGTGGGATTTCATCTCAGCGATGAGTCGCCGGTGACACTGGATCTGGATGGGATGCTGACGGCGGAGCAGATTGCCCGGATGGAGCTTCTGGCCAATGAAATGGTGTATCAGAATCTTCCGGTGACGGCCAGCTACCCTTCCCGGGAAGAACTGCCGGATCTGACTTACCGAAGCAAGATCGAGATCGAGGGTCAGGTGCGTCTGATCACCATCGGGGAGGCGCAGGATCCGGTGGATGTCTGCGCCTGCTGCGCGCCTCATGTGGCCCGCACCGGGGAGGTGGGGCTGATCAAGGTGATTTCTTTTCAGAAGTACAAGGGCGGTATCCGGCTGAACATTCTCTGCGGCCGCAGGGCGTTTCAGCATTTCCAGGAGCAGACGGAGATCATGAACAGTCTGGCCCGGAGGTTTTCCACGTCTATGGATAAGGTCATGGGCTGTGTGGAAGGCCAGGCGAAGGAAATTGCGGATCTGAAAAGTCGGGTCAGTGCATTTGCGGAAAAACGGCTGGCAGATCAGATCGCTGCTTTGCCGGACAGCGCCCACGCCTGTCTGTTTGTGGAGGAAGAGATTTCCCAGGTGGCAGCGAAAAACAGTTTCAACGCCATGACGGCGCGTTTCCCGGGGTATGTGGGACTGTTTCTGGGAACGGATGAGAAGGGGTATCGTTTCCAGGCAGGCAGCGCAGCGCTGGACGCCCGGGAGCTGATGGAAATGATGAAGGAGCGGCTGGACGCAAAAGGCGGCGGTTCGCCCCGGATGGTGCAGGGGAAAACCGCCGCAAAGAAAGCGGAGATTGCAGATCTGTTTGCAGAGCTGCGCTGATCCCGGATTTTCACTGTCTTTAGAGCTTGGGCTCCTAACTGGGAGCGTCCCGGCTCTGCCGGCGAAAGGGGCTGGCTATCCCAGCACTTCCCGGTATACGCGGAGCACATTTTTCGAGCAGATTTTTTCTATCTGAGTGTAGGAAAAACCTGCTTTTTTCATGCGGTCAATGAGCTGCGGCATCACGGTGCAGTCCCGGAAATCCCCATAAGGCTCGATCCCGTCAAAGTCGGAACCGAGTCCCACGAAATCTTCTCCGCCCAGGTTGGTCAGATATTTCATATGCCGGACGGCCTGGTCTAAAAAATCCGCTCCGGGCTCCGGCCTTCCCAGGAACGCCATGCAGAAATTGATGCCTGCAGCGCCGCCCCGATTTGCCAGTCTGCGGATCATATCGTCGGTCAGGTTCCGTTTCGCGGGCCAGAGGCCGCGGGCGTTGGAATGGCTGGCCACGAACGGTTTCCGGGTGTGGTTCAGCACATCGTAAAATCCGGCGTCGGAGAGATGGGATACGTCAATGATCATGCCCAGGCGCTCCATTTCTTCCAGGAAACAGAAGCCCTGCTTTTTCAGGCCGAAGCCGGACAGATCCTCAAAAAAGGAATCTCCGGGAGCGACAGGATCATGGCTCTCCTGGTCAGGGGAAATCCCCGGGAGCGGACGGTGAAGATCAAAGTTGGGGAATCCCAGTTCGTTTTCATAGTTCCAGGTCAGTGTCATCATCCGTGCGCCCAGCCGGTACAGGATGGAGAGAAAGGCGGGATCGCCCCGGCAGATGCCGCCCTCCTCTAATGTGAGAATGGCGGACACTTTTCCCTCGGAACGGTTGCGTTCTATATCTTTCCAGCTGACGGCCGGGGCGATGAGATCGCTGTGGGCGTCTAACTGGCGGTAAAACAGATCCGCCATCCGCAGGGCCTCTTCCAGCGGATTCTCTGCATTGTCCAGGTCGACAAACGCCGCGAAATTCTGGAGCAGATAGCCGCTTTGTTTCATTTTCTCAAAATTGACCTGTGTATCCTGGGTACGCAGATCCGCTTCCCGGCCGGAAGGTGATCCGGCCAGAGAAGCAGACAGGGTGTCACAGTGCATATCAGCAATCAGAAATTCATTCATCATCGTTCTTTCCCGGAAAACCCATTGAAATTGGACTCCGTCTGCAGGTGATCCAGCTGTCCAGACGGCCGAACTGATCCAGATAACTTCTGGCGTTTTCGTACTGGTTGGTCTGCAGGATCAGTTTCACTGTATGATAAATACAGCGCTTCAGCTGGCGGATATCCAGGCTGCCGTCTGACAGGGACTGACGGATGCTGCGGTGATCCCGCAGGTCGCCGGGCATAACCATATCATTCCCGGCCCGCATGCAGCCCGCCGCGCTGATCTCGCCTGCGGTGGAGTCAGTGGTGGTCGTCCAGTCGGTCATGATCGCCCCGGCAAAACCCCACTCATCCCGGGCGGCCCGGGTGCAGATGTCATAGCAGTTGGCCGCGTGGACGCCGTTGATCAGGTTGTAGGAGGTCATAATGGACATGGGCTGCGAGTTTTTCACCGCGATCTCAAAGCCTTTCAGGTAAATCTCCCGCAGGGCACGCTCGGACAGGACGGAATCAGAGCCCATCCGGTTATCCTCCTGGTTGTTGCAGCAGAAATGTTTGATGGTGGTGCCGCAGCCCGGGATCTTCTGGACGCCCAGGGTCATGGCGGAGGCCATCATGCCGGACAGAAGCGGATCCTCGGAGTAATATTCAAAATTCCGGCCGCAGAGCGGGTTCCGGTGGATGTTCATGCCCGGAGCCAGCCACAGGGAAACCTCGAATTCCTTCATCTCGCGGGCGATCATTTCACCCACTTCCCGAACCAGGTCCATATTCCAGGTCTGGGCTAACAGCGTACCCACCGGAATGGCGGTGCAGTACTGATAGTACGTGGTTCCCTGCGGATCTTTCGGCTCTGCGAAAAAGCCGTTTTCAAACCCATCCAGAAAATCGCCGCCGTCGATGGATCCGTCTTCACGCACCTGATAAGTCTGGCGGAGCCGGAGTCCGGCCGGGCCGTCCGCCAGGACAATGCTGGCGATGTTCCAGGGATCTTCCTGGGCGGCCGTGGAGGTCTCGGCAGCCGCGCCGGGAACCGTTTGTCCGGCGGATCCGAGGGCGCTTTCTCCCTGCTGGTCTTTGGACGGATCCCCGGTGGCCAGCGCGATCAGCTGGTCAACAGACAGGGCGTCCACCAATTCTCCGGCTTCGCCGGGGAATCGGTCGGGCAGAGAGGAGTAAGCGACAGTTTCTGTCAGGATATCCGACGCCTGGATGGCAATGTCGGGCAGGTTTTTCTCCCTGGCCAGACCGAGCCATGCCTGTTCCCGGGAGGCAGATTGTTCAGCATCGGGAACGAGCTCCTCTAAGGATTCCTGCAGCGGACAAATCGTTTTACACCGGATCATGGCTGTTGTCTGATCGAGGGTGACCGTTCCGATCAGAGCTGCGTCATTCAGGGAATTTCCCACCCAGATACCATAGGTTCCGCCCTCCAGGATCCAGGAAGCTGAAGCCTCATCGTAGGAGGTCAGCTGGTAGAGAGGGAAGGAAATCTCTAATGTCTGGGATTCGCCGGGGGATAAGGCCGCGGTTTTGCCAAACGCAGCCAGACGGCGGTATTCCTTCGGCAGGTTTCCCTGCGGGCAGGATACGTAGATCTGTACGACTTCCTTTCCGGAATAAGTATTTCCGGTGTTGGTGACCTGCGCCTGTACGGTGATCCTGGGAGCGGTGGTCTTCAGCCCGTCGGTGCGGATTTCCCCGGCAGTTATGGCGAAATCTGCATAGGAGAGGCCGTAGCCGAAGCAGTATCTGACCGGGACCTCAAAAGTGTCAAAATAACGGTAGCCTACATAGATTCCCTCTTTGTATTCTTCTTTATATACATTACCGCTCTGAAAACTGAAATATTCCGCGTTGGGGTAATCTTTGTAGTCCAGCGCCCAGGTGTCGGCCATTTTTCCGGAAGGCGTCACTTCGCCGGAAAGGACGTCTGCCAGGGCGCGGCCACCCTCCTGCCCGGCCTGGACGAACTGGATGATGGCCTTGATGGCCGGCAGGGAATCGGTGAACGCCAGATCCATCAGGCCGCCGGTGTTGACTACTAAAATTACCTTCTCATAGGCAGAGCAGACCTGGGAGATCTGTTCCAGTTCCCCGTCTGTCACGTAGTAGTCGCCGGGCACATCGTGCCGGTCTGCATTTTCCCCGGCGATCCGGGACAGAACATAGACCGCCGTATCTGCGCCGTCTCCTTTCGCTGCTTCTGCGTCGATGGGCGCTCCGGCGGGAATGGAAAAAGGAGTCGCGGAATATCCGTAAAAGAAGTTTCCGCCAAATTCCTCCGCTGTTTTCCGAAGAATCTCTTCCCGCCAGCTGTTTCGCGCCTGGGCGTAGCAGGAATCATAATCATCCAGCCAGGCGGCGGAAGGTGCAGTGATGACAAAACCGCCTTCCCGTAATCCCTCATAGATGCTGATGTTCCTGCGATTGTTCACATCGCCGGATCCGGTGCCGCCTTTCACGGTTTTGACTGCCCCGGCGCCATAGAGTCCCAGAGCCGAGCCCTTTTTCAGCGGCAGGGTGTGATCCTCATTTTTTAAAAGGACGAAGCCCTCCGCTGCGGCCTGTCTGGCCAATGCCCCGTGCATGGTTTCCCGCTCGGTGATCTCGGGCGATGTGGTTCCCACATAACCCCGTTTCCTTAATTTCATGTGTGTATACCTCCTCCTGATTTGGAATTTAATTGATATTTTTCAATCTCACAGGTATGTTTCTTGCTTTTGGCATCGTAGTTAATCCCGACCAGAAGAATGTCTCCGCCATAGTCCTTCAGTATCTGCGGATAATCCTTTTCTTTGATCTGACGGATGGCGCTCTTCTCAGTTTTGTTCCATTTCAGTTCTACCAAAAGAAGTGGAAGAGCAGAAGCTTTCTTCGGGAAAAACACCACATCGGCATAGCCGTGGCCGGAGGGCAGTTCATCGATCCGGAGATATTCATCGATGCAGCTGATATAGGCCACCCGGATCACACTGCGGAGAGCCTGCTCATTATTATAGAAAGCAGGGGCGGTTCCGGCTTTATGGGCTTCTTCAATCGCAGCAGCTACGGCATCGCAATCCATGTTCAGGGTGGCTTCCAGAAGCTGATCTGAGCCGCGGATCAGGTTGGCAATTTCCGTATGCTTCCCGGTGGTGACCGCCCGCACAAATTCTTGGCGGACTTCCTCATTTGGGATCGATACGGATCTGTTTTTTATATCATAGGCCAGATAACCCAGGTGAACCAGCAGGGTCAGCACATCATCCCGGCACCGGATCGTGGTCATATCATTCTGGAAGGTTGCGGTGTCGATTTTGATTTTTGCCCCGCCCAGCATCTGGATAATGGCTTCCTTCAATCCGTCCTCGTTCATTTCGATATAGAGCCTGAGGGATTCGTAAGTCTCTGACTGCGTCCAGTAGTTGTCAATTTCTTCGTTTCGGATTGCTTCTATCACAGAATTAGGATTGTATACGGATTTCACTCTGTTGAATGAATATCCGTCATACCATTTTCTGAATTCACTGAAATCCATATGGTAGTCCGTACATAATTGCCGAACTTCCTGTTCGGTAAAACCAACAAATTCTGCCAGCTTTTTCGGCGCGGTCATAGTATATTCCCGGAAATCCGTCATGGCAGACTGGGTGCCGTATTTTTTAATTGGAAGGATCCCGGTCATGTAGGCAGCCTCGATCATCTTATCGGTTTTTCCGCTGTTTTTGAACAGTCCCAGCAGGAGCCGGAGATAAGATTCCTGCAAAAAGGTATCCCGCTGGTTTTCACGGAACAGGGCGTCCCACTCGTCAATGATGAAAATGAATTTGTTCCCGGTTGCGTCTGCGATGCTGTACAGCATATGGGGCAGGCTGTCCTGTCTGGGGATGTCAGGATAAACCGTGCACAGTTCATCGATCACCTGCTGCTCCAGGTTGGTGACGACATCCGCCATGGTTCCTTTCACAAAAGCGTCGGAGGTGAACTCGGTGATATCCAGATAAATCACATCGTATTGATTCAGGTATTGTTCAAAGGACGGGTCTTCTGCTATTTTTAATCCTTTAAATAACGCATGGGAATCGCAGCTTTTGTCATAATAGGCGCACAGCATTTTGGCTGCAAAGGATTTCCCAAAGCGCCGTGGCCTGCTGACACAGGTGAGTTTATTGGTGGTACCGAGTGTCCCATTGATAAAAGAAATCAGCTCTGTTTTATCCACGTAAATTCCCTTGCGGATGGCGGCGAAACCATCATTTCCGATATTCAGATATTTTCCCATGTCTCTATTTCCTCCCTGAAATTTTATGCTGCATGACGATGCAGGCCATTACCATATCGTCCGTTTAAAAGCAGACAACGGTTCTATCTCATTTCAACGCAAACCGCTTCCTCAGCAGAAAAATAATCGTCCAGGGAACTGCTGAGCCCGGAAGCCTTCCACGCCTGTTCAAAAGATATATCTTCTATATTGCTCAGATATACATAGGTACTGTCTGTGGCGGCGTTCGGCATTCTGCCGGTAATTTCGAGGCGGTATTGATAGCAATTGCCCTCAGCCTGCCAGGTTCCGTCGTCCATGGCGTAATAGGTCACCAATATGCCGTCCTGCTCGGACTGTTCATAAGTTTTGGCAATTCCATTTTTGCCGCAGCCGGTCAGTAAAAGAATCAGGATCAAACCTGCAGCGAATAATTTTTTCATCGGGCACCTCCTTTGGAATGATTCATTCACTAAGTGAATTATACCATGCTGTGGGAGGAGATGAATACAGAAAATTGATATAAAATCGTGCCATAGGCTGTATACCGATCCTGGCGATACCATGCCATACATGCTATAATTGAGATAAAAATGCGGAGGTGCTCAGGATGTTAAGTCTGGAAAAAGTAAAAAGTGAACTGGGGATTTTGGGTTACCCGTATGTGAATCATATTTTATGCGGGCATACAAAATCAAAAGTAAAATGGATCCTTCCTGCAGGGGCAATGAATGTCGTGGCATTTGAACAGGCGACCTCTTATCTGTTCGGATTCAGTGACCGCGGGATAAACCTGTTCCCCGTGCAGGGCGACTGGGAGATTGCGGAGAATCTATTCCTGCCATGGGATCAGATCACCGGTTTCCGGATGAAAAACGGATTACTGGAAAATGAAATGGCGCTGTCCACAGCGGAAATGAAAATCGAAATGAAGATCAATAAAGTGGTCGCCAACAATCCCTGGGTGAAGGAAAACCTCAATTATCTGAAATCTAAAAATTATTTTTATCGTCCTGATTGAACAGTCCCCAGATGGCCAGAACCAGGCCGTGTTCTACAGAGACAAAACCCTTCAATGCACCGGAGAGAAAGGCTCCGCAGACGAACCCGCCGCTGCGGACCGTATGTTTCCTTCATGAAGTAATCACATTATACCATGGAAGCAGACGGGATGGAAACAGAAAGATTTGCTCTTTATTTCCCACAAACCTTAGGACCACTCCTGCTGAGATTCAGGATATAATAGTGCTACAAAGGCAATCTTTTATATTTGTGCCGCCGATAAACGGCGGCGGACAGGAGATGATCATGAAAAGGAAGAAAAAAGGAAGAAAAATACTGGCAGGTGTGCTTGCCGCGGCAATTGTGGCGGGGCTTATGCCATCCTTTTCTCTGCATGCGCAGGCGGAGGAAAAGCCGTCGGGGGACGGGAGCGGGGACAATCCATACCGGATCACCAGCCAGGCGGAGTTGGAGTGGATCAGCCAGGATCCGGATGCGTCTTATGTGCTGTCCAATGATATTGCGTTGAGCGGGGAATGGAAACCGATTGATTTCCAGGGTGTGTTTGACGGTCAGGGACATACTATCAGCGGACTGCATGTGCCGAGGGGAAACCAGTATTCGGAGGCCGGGCTTTTTGGCTATGTTGAGGGTGAGATCAGGAATCTGACAGTACAAATTGCGGATGGAGGGGAGGTGGCAGGTGCAAGTGCCGGAGCGGTTGCCGGGTATCTGCATGGAGATTCAAATTCCGTACATGGAGATTATGGCGGGGAGCCGGCACGTATGGTTAATTGCCATTCGGAAGGCGGGGCTGTTCTGGGAGCGTCGTCAGGTGCTTATGAATGTGGCGGTTTGGTCGGGTATATGTCAGATGCCATTCTGGAAGGATGCAGCTCCAGTTGTACAGTCCTGGATATGGATGGAAATGCCCTGATTACCGGGATGGAGCTTGAACAGGACAGTTATATTTTGGCAAATATATATGATACAGAGAGTGAAAATCCAAATGGCGTAACCATTGCGGCAGAGTATATATCGTTAAAACCGGAGGAGTTTCCTGATCCGAAACCGGGAGTCTGGACAATAGCGGGAGAGGCCATTGATGCAAACCTGGTGAGCATGTATGAATCGGATGGAAAGTTTGATTTTTATGCCCACGTGCCGGGAATTTATCAGATTGAGTTTATTATTGACGGAACACATATGGCGCAGGCTGTCATACAGGCCTGCGGAGCGGAGGAGATGGAACCGGAAACGGTATATACGATAGAATGTCATGCAGTGGGGCCGACGGACAGAGCGATGGGAGGAGAATTTGGCGGACTGGTTGGTATGTCGAATGATTCCAGAATACAGGGTAGTTTCGCCACGGGAGATATTCCGGTCTACACGCAGCATGAACAGGCGGGCTCGTGGAGTATAGGCGGCCTGATCGGAGAGGCGTCGCATACGGAAATCGCGGACTGTTTTTATCAGGGAAATATTTCCCTGACTGCACTTGATGGCAATGTTTCTGCCGGAGGCCTGGTGGGAGCGTCATATTACGGGAAAATCAACAAAAGCTATATGACGGGAAGCTTGAGTATAACTGGAACCAGAGGATATGTCGGCGGACTGGCAGGAGTGCTGTCCTCTACTCCGGCAGAAAATTGTTTTGTCAACAGCCTGATTTTCAGGGAGAAGATTCCTTTGTCTGAGAGTGGGGAAAAAAATCATACCGCGGGATTTCTGGGAATCGGCTTTAATGTATCTCTGACAGGCTGTTATGCAGCAGCAGCCGTGAAAACAGAGGAAGAAACGGCTTTTGGATTTTACGGTGCGGATGAGCAGGACACAGGATATAATGAGGTATTCACAAACTGTTATTACGACATGGACAAAAGTGGGCTTGAGGATTTCTGGTGCGCGGGACTTTCCACAGAGCAGATGAAAACGGAAGGCGGCATGGAAGGCCTGGATTATGAGACCGTATGGGAATTTCGGTCGGGAGAAAACGACGGGTATCCGGTGCTGGCAGGACTGGGCGGCAATCCGGATCAGGATCCCGGGACAGACCAGCCGGGTTCCGTGAAAATCACGATTCCGGACTCTGTGGACGCCGAAGCTTATCTGGAATGCGTGGCGGAGCTTACTACAGCCGGAAATGAACCGGTCGCGCAGAAATATTTCTTGGGCGGGGACAGTATGGTTTTCCGGGATCTAAAACCGGGCAGCTATACAGTAAAAATATGGAAAAATGGCAGAATCCTGGGACAGTGGGATGAAATTCAGGTAGAGTCCGGGAAAGAAACAGTTGTGGAGGCGGATGGGCTGCCGGAAATATGCAGCGTCACCGTAAAAGTACTGACCTCCGCGGAGGAAGAGGTGGCTGACGCCCGGATTTACTGGTATGATGGCGAGACGAACGAGTACCTTTCCTACGGGAATACCATCGATGGAATCCTGCCGGGGCAGAAACTGGCCTATCAGGTCGAACTGACGTCTGCCGCCCAGATGGCCGGCTATCTGCGGCCGGACAGGCAGGAGATGACCGCAGGTGAAGAGAAAGAACAGACCGTATCCTGCATTTTAGAGAGAAATGGAACGAGAAAGATCTCAGGAACCGTAAGTTATGAAGGGAATGCGCTTTCTTACATTCCGGTGACCGCAGTATCAGAAAACGGTTCGCAGACTGCCAGCGCAGTGACGGATGAGGAAGGATATTATGAGCTCTTTTTGCCAGGCGGAGCCGTAACGTTAGAGGCTGCGCAGGGACGTGTTTTCTACAGCGGGGAGAAAGAAATCCGGGAGGATACGGAGTGGGATGTGGAACTGCAGCAGTCAGACGCCTATACCATCACCCTGGATATCCAGAGACAGACTGCGGCGGAGGATGGGGATGGCTTTACATATCCTGCGGACGGGAGTTTGGAAACTATCCATATCTATAATGAGAGTACCGGCAAATATCTGGAAAAATTTTTTATGGAATATCCGGAAGTCTATCTCTATGATGCAGGTGAAGTAAATGACGGTGATACCCTGCGGATCGAAGTGGCGGACAGTTCCGGGGAGTGTGAAGATGCCCGGGCAGCCGTGACCCTGAAGAAGGGGAAGGAAAACACTGTCAGAGTGCTGCTTGCGGAAAGAGGTGGCGTGAAAGTTCTGACCGGGGAAGACAGCCCGAAAGCGGATCTTTTCCTGTATGGAGAGGACGGGGTGCTGAGGAAAAAAATCACAACGGCGGCGGGAAGCGGGACATTCACCGGCTTAAAGAGCGGCGTTTACCGGCTCGTTGCCGTGGAGGGCGGTCAAAACTTTGCTCCGGCAGCCTGTATCGACGATCTGGAGGCGAAGGGGCTGGCAGGCTGGGAGCTGGAAAAGGCTTCGGAGATTCAGATTCAGGATGGAATCCTGTCGGTGTGCGAAGATCCGGAAATTTTCAGGGTCGGGCAGCCGCCGGAGGAAAATCCCTATGTGGATACGGGAGAGTGTTTCTATATCATATACCCCCATCTTTCCGAACCGCAGGGAGACCTGTCCCTGATCGCACACTATGGATTTCTTTCTGAATCTTACAGTGACGTGAAAGAATCGGTATTGGAGATCACATTGCCGGAAGGGGCGGAGCTGAACTCCATGAAAGAGGTTTCGCCGGGACGCTGGAGGAGCAATGCAACCTGGCTGCAGGATTCCGTTGAGTTGGATCTGGATTTTGGGACGCTGACGGAGGAGTTCTATTCGGAAGCCAGTCTGATCTTTACGGCGGGCGGAACAGAATACCGCTTTTCTCTGGGGACCATAAAAATTTCCCCGGAGGAAGAACGGGATATTGACCTGTATGCGCCGTCCCGGACGAATGACAGGGAGATCCAGGTGTCTGTGGACACGCAGGGATTTGCCGGGCTGCCGGTGGAAATTTACGACAACGGGGTCTGCATTGCATCTGTGGGAGCAGAGCAGAACCATGGCACGGTGCTCACCATACCGGTTACGCTCCTGGGAAGCGGGGACTGGTCGCAGCATGAAATCTATGCGGCGGTAAAAACAGAGGATGGCGGGCTGGTGCAGTCGCCGTACCGACAGGTTTCCTGCAGATCCGGAGGCGTGGTCCTGGACCGGATCAGTGTACAGTCCGGAGAAAATAGGGGAGAACAGTATTTAAACGAGAGCGCCGGGTTCAGTACGGTAACGTTGTACCAGGTTCCCGGGGATGTCACATTCCTGGCTAAATTTTCGGATTCGGGGAAAGACGCTGTCAGGAATGTGGAGTTTATCATAAAGGATCGTTCCGGGGAGATTCATATCCTGAACGGTGTATATCTTGCGGACAGAGAAGCCTGGGCGGCGACAATGGAAGTGACGTCAGAAGCCAACGTACCGGTGGAGGTTGGCGTATCCTTTGTGGATGCGTCTGAAAACAGCCAGATAACATGGGAGCAGGAGGCAGCGTCCGTCAGCCAGTGGATCTTGGCAGAATCTGCGGCCAACCAGGAATACGCCGATATTTCCATGGAGGGTGCGGTTCTGGACGATGAGCTGGCGGCTATCTGGGACGAAGCGATGGAGTCCTCCGGAATGGAAGTGACAGAAAATGGAGACGGGAATTACAGCATGGAACTCCCGGAGGATATAGGGACAGTAGAAATTACAACAGAAGACCTTGGCAATATCAGCCCGGAGGAGCTTCTGGCGGAAGGCTTTCAGCAGGTGCCGGGACTTTCGGAGCAGGAGGCGGACGATATCTATTTCCGCGTTTCTCTGGAAGATATGAAGATGGTCGATATTGTGGATTATGACGCGAAGGAGCGCTATACGGCGAAAGTCGATTACAGTGAAAATTCCGGGCTGCCGTGGCCGGATCTGGAGCCGGCGGGGCAAATCGCGGGAATCGGCGTCGATACGGCAGACAAGATGATCGAGGCCTGGGAGGTTCATTACCAGAAAGACTTTACGAAAACGAAACTGAGGGAATATATTGACAGGCAGAATGCAAAGGCGGTGTCTGCTGCGGAGGGGAGCGCCGAGTGGCTGAAGTACCGGCAAAATGCGAAGTGGGCGCAGGGAATGATAGATGCGCTGGATAAATTGGCTCCCGCAATAGACGTGGGTGGTAAACTGTGGGACTTGTTTGGAATCGCCCAGAAGCTTTGGCAGCTTGGGGAGGATGTAAATACTCTTGTGGATCTGATGATGCGTCTGCCGGATGTGGCCGACTGTCCGCAGGCTGCCTATGAAATCAACACGATTTATGACGATCTTCAGAGACATGCCGACTCACTGAGCAATCAGATGTCGATTCTGGTGACGAATCTGGCGCTGACAGATATTATGGCGAAAACGAAAATCGCCGCGATTGTCCCGGTGATTGCGGTCAATGAGTTTGCGGACACGATATTGACGAATCGGACTCAGGCTCAGCTGGCGGAAATTGATTATGACCTGCATCAGCTGGGGATCCTATGCGGGGATGAGCCGGATCCAAATCTCCGGCCCACGGTAGCCAAAACGCCCAGGATGAAAATGAAAATTCTTATTGATCCGTCCGGCTATGTGTATGAAGCGGTTCCCTCCAACCGGGTGGAAGATGTGACCGCTACCATTTTCTACAAAGAAAACAGGGAAGATGAAACGGCCATAGTCTGGGACGCCTGGAATTATAATCAGGAAAATCCGCTGACTACCGACCAGGACGGAAGATATGCCTGGGACGTGCCGGTTGGCTGGTGGCAGGTAAAATATGAGAAAGACGGCTATCTGACTGCTTACAGCGACTGGCTGGAGGTTCCGCCGCCGCAGACAGAGGTGAATATACCCATTGTCTCCATGGCTGCGCCGGAGGTGGAAACGGTACATTTCTATACGGACAGCATAGAAGTATTCTTTACCCAGTATCTGGAGCTGGAGTCTCTTCCGGATCAGGAGAACAGTTCCTGGAAGGTAGTCCAGAACGGACGGGAAATTCCGGGAACCTGGGAGGCGCTGAATCCGGAAGCGGGCGGGGACGCGTCTGGCAGCTATGCAGACGGATTCCGTTTTGTGCCGGAGTCCGGAACCATGTCCGGAGAATATGAACTGACGGTAAATACGGCCAGGAACTATGCCGGGACGCAGATGGAGGAACCGGCAAGCGCCAGTGGAACTGCCGCGGCAAGACCGGAGAAGATGGCCGTCCAGGCAGTACCGGCGCTGGAAAACGGGAAGACCGCGGACATAACCGTACAGCTGGAGCCTGCCGTGGCAAACCAGGTCATTGAGATCGTAAACCATACGCCGGGAACCGTCACAGTGTCCGGGGAAGAAGTAAAAACCGACCAGAACGGAGTCGCTGTATTCCAGGTGTCTGCGGGATTACCGGGAACTGCGCGGATAGACCTCTTGCTGAAGGATTCTGATCTTGCAGAGCAGCTGGAATTTCCTGTGGAATCGCCGACGCCGCAGGCCGCCCCGGTGGAAGCGTCCCCGGATGGCGGAGAACTGAAGTCAGGATCTGAGATCAGCCTTCATACGGAAACACCGGGGGCGGATATCTACTATACGCTGGATGGGAGCTGCCCCTGCGTGGAAGACAGTCCGTCGCGCATTCTGTATACAGAGCCGGTTAAGCTGACAGAGCCGGGGGAGGTCACACTGATAGCCTGTGCGGTGAAAGAGGGGTATCAGGACAGTGAGACCAGCAGATTTATCTATACGGTAACCGATGCTTCGGATGAGCCGGGGACAGACGAGCCGGGAACGGACGATCCGGATGAGCCGGGAACAGATGAACCGGGAACGGACAATCCGGATGAGCCGGGGACAGACGAGCCGGGAGCGGACAATCCGAATGACCCGGGGACGGAAAATCCGGACGAACCAGGAATCGATACCCCGGATGAGCCGGCTCAGACAGGCGAAGACGAACCGATGACAGGGCAGGAAGGACAAAACCGGAATGAAAGCCAGCAGTCTGGACAGGGAGAGAAAAAAGAGACTGAGGCTGTGAAGAGCGGGGATCCGTCAAAAACCGCCGTGTTATGGATACTGATCTTTTCTGCCGCAGGCGCTGCAGTGATCTGCGGTATCCGCAGAAAAATAAGATAATGTGGATTTGCAGGAGCCGGGGACATCCTATGTGATGACCTGCGGCTCCTGTATTTTGGGGTACGGACGGGGCTGTGCGGTTTGCCGGAAAATAAATTGACTTTTCCCCACACCTGTGTTACGCTTTTCCTGTCGCCGGGAGGAGGGAAGTCTTTCC
>CALWGM010000076.1 GCA_944380065.1 uncultured Lachnospiraceae bacterium | reverse complement strand
TTGCGTCCGCGCTGATATTCTTCCGGTCCGCTTCATCCAGCGCCTGGTAGGAAAGGAATGCCTGATACAGCGGAAGCATCGCATATTTGTATTTATCCTGCTGGGTAAAATCGGTCAGCGTCTGGGGCATCGGGATTCCAAACTCCATCTTGTTATAGGTAAGTCCGAATGCCATATCCCAGGCGATCGCCCCGGTAAAGAGCGCCTTGGCGAATTCCTTCAGCTCGGTCAGCTCTTTGTTGGTTCCAGCAACCTTTCCTGTCAGCTCCTCATATTTCGCCCGGTATTTTGCCAGCCGTTCCATCTCTCTTCTGACAACCGTGTGCAGTGCCGGAGAAATCACGAAATAATCCTTCCGGATCCGCTCTGCCACATCTGCTGTCACCGCGCTGCCAGCCGGCAGGTTATAACCGGAGGATTCATACTGGATCCCATCCAGCGCTGCTTTCAGCTTCTGTGCGGCATCCTGATAAATCACCGCGGCATTTCCGGGCATAGCCTGTACCCGTGTCTCCGCAGCGGCCACATAGGCCATGGCCTCGTCCAGAGCTGTCATGGAGCCGTCCGATACTTTGCGGATCATATTTTCGTCAAACAGGTTTGCCTCCTTCGCCTGGTCATACACATCGCAGGCCTCCTGCAGGATCGTCTGCAGACGCTCCGGAAGCTTGTCGCGGTTATCAATCAGCGACTGCGGACGCAGCGGAAGCAGCTGGTGCCAGTCATTGAACAGTTCACAGCCGCCTTTGCCCACATAATAATGTCTGCCGCACTGATAATCGGAATAATAACTGGTCTCATACAGTTCCCCGTTGGAGTAGGCTCCAATCGGCAGCGCAACAGAACACCGCATGATATAGATCCGGTCCTTCAGGGCGCTCTTCTTGATCTTGAACGCGTCATACTGGGCGTGCAGCTGCTCCGCCGCATTGATCACCACCTTTGCCGTCGTAGGCACAGAGACATAAGCGATCTCATTATCGTCCCCGCCGTAAATACCCGGGTCAATGGGGAACAGCGCCTCGGAACGGTCTTTCAGCTTTAACATATAGTCTTTATACAGATTGTTGGTGATCACCGCGGCATTGGTGGTTCCATATTTGTCAGACAGGAACTCTGTGATCGTCCTGGACGCAAAGCCCGCAAAAACGTTATGGATAAAGAAATCCTTCACTGCCCTGGAAATCTTATCATCATCCTCATCGATCCATACCGGTTTCCCGTCCAGATCCTGCCGGAACATATAAGCGACAAACTGGCTTAATACGCCGGACATATCCATCTTCTCCACTGCCGAATCCAGTGTAGGACGGATTTCCCTGATGGTAAGCAGCGGGATCGCGAAAGTCCCCTTGTCGTCGCCATCCGGATCGTTATTCAGCGCGTCCCGGTTCTCCTTGAAGGTGGAGATCAGGTTATCCATCACACGGCTGAACTTCAGATAATACTCATCTGCCTTTCTGGCCACCTGTTCCCGCAGCTTTTTCATAACGGTCAGAAGCTGTTCTAACTGTGTCACCTCGATCTGCCCGATGATATACTGCTCCATATCCACCACATACTGGTCAAAAGCTTTATTTGCCAGTTTCTTTCTCTTATTCTTTTCCCCGTACCAGAACTGTCTGGACTCCTCGTACAGGTCTTTGTAGGAACCGGCCTGCTCATATACATTGTGGTTTCTCTGGCTGCGCCGCTTATCCACATTTTCAATCACGCCGTCGATAATGTTGAGGATATTGCCGGCAAAGGACGCCTGAACTACCCGGTAGGCATAAGCCGGTCCCCTGCTCAAATCCATCGCGCAGGCGTCCAGCTGGGCGCAGACACGGCCGATCAGGGAGTCGCTGTTTTTCTCGTCCATCATGCTCTGGGCGTTTTTCTCAATCACACCCATCTTCTCCGCCTTCTGGTCGGTGTAATGATAAAGCAGATCCTTATCGCCATTGTCACGTGTAAACTCCATTCCCAGCACATCCGGCGCGATAATCAGGTTGCTGTCGCCGCCATTTTTGGTGATCTCTGTCAGCAGAGAATCCACATTGACAATCTTTGCCTTGTTGGCAAGCTCCTGCACCTCAACCTCGGAAGGGGTGTTGGAAGAAAGGCTGGCAAACCGCTCAAACACCTTGGACGCCAGATACGTATTGATTTTGCGCATGGGGATGCTGGCGCAGGAAGCCCCGATCACCAGATAGCGCAGGTTGTATCCATAAGATTTCCCGCCGTCCGCGGCATTCACCATCGCCGTAAAGTTGGCCAGATGGGACTTGATGGAGAATTTGCTCTCTCCCTCGCCTGATTCTGCCTCCACAACGCCCACTTCTGTGGCGTCCGCATGGGTTCCCTCATCCGGTTTTGTCAGGAAGTCCATCACATACTCCGCCGTTACTTTCATGGAGTTGTTGTACGCATTATTTACCACCTGGAAAGACTTATCGGTGGCACTGATCAGATGGCACAGATCTACCGGCGGCTCGTTCCAGTCGATCTGCGTCCCGTTTTTATAAACCTGGGTAAAGGATCCGCCATTTTCCGGCAGTCTCATACAGTAGTCCAGCTCCTGCATGGCCGCATAGCCGTTTTTCGGCACATAGGACTGTACCAGGGATGCAGATGTGGGAATCCGGTCAAGGTTTACATCCGGCAGGAAGAAGTAGCCCAAAACCACTCCGTCGCCGCCGTTTGCCTCTGAAATCGCCTTCCTCACAAGATAGCATACATCCAGGAAGGTTCCCGATCCGGTTCCGCCGCTGATTCCTGCAAAAATATGGATATAGAGAGATGCTTTTCCCGCATCCTTCTTCGCCAGCGTGATCATCTCCTTGATCTTTGCCAGGAACTGGTTGGATTTATCCATCATCATATAACGTCCGGCCTGGCGGAACCCGCCGGCTCCGGCGTCGCCGATATCAGCCACATCCACCTTTTCAGGATCCAGCCAGTCCAGCTCTCTCCTGGTATCCAGGGCGCTTTTGGATTTCAGCGCCTTCTTTACATTGGGATTGGCAATATCAAACGTCTCGTTTTTATCAAAACCTGTGATTCCCGACGTTACGTCTGTGTCCACCGCCAGGAAACGGATATGGTTATATGTAGGAACCAGAGCATCCGGGTTATCCGGCTGGAGACGTTCTCTCACCGCTTTTTTGATCTCTGTCAGGCAGTCGATACCGGTTCCGCCAAGACCGATCAGAAGCGTCGCGGTATGTTCCACCTGCTCTGCCTGCTGGATCTGGGAAATAATACCTCCCCCCGTGCTCAGTAATAATTTGGAATAAGTCGCCATGTTACAAATCCTCCTGTTATCTAAATAGTATGCTTCTATTCACCAGCGATATGTCCTTCTCTTCGCTTTTATCCTCTGGTACTTCTTCCCCGCGTGCTCCGGCCGCTGCTGCTGCCGCGCCTCGGCGCCTGCCGGGTGGCCGTGCGGCCGCCGGATGAGGTTCTGCGCTCTGCGCTTCCTCTGCCGGATGCGGTGCCGCGTCCCGCTGTTCCGCCGCCGGAAGGAGTCCCGCGTCTTCCGGTTCCTCTGCTGCCGGAAGTATTTTTCCGCGCGCCGCCTCTGCGGACACCGCCGCTTAACCGGCTGGCAAAGCGTACATAGATCACACTGTCATCCGCATCACCCAGACGCACCTCGGTACCGGTGCCGCCGGCACGGATCTCGTGCTCCCTGCCGGACCTTCCGCCGACCGTCACTTCCTTATCTGTCACTAAGATCACGCTCTCCCCGCGGTTTGCCTGGAAATAGGATTTGCTGACATCAATGCCCGGGATCGGGATATTAAACACATTCAGCTTGATCCGCCCGCGGTTTTTGGTCCGTTTGACCTCCTCGCCGTCATAGCTGGGTTTCACATAAATATCTCCCCAGAAGGGCGTCTTCATTGCCCGGTAAATTCCGAAAAGCACCACCGCCGCGATCACCGCAATCAGAATGATCAGTCCGATCACGGCCATCATTCCGATGGGGATAGATGTCACCGTCACGTTCACGTCACAGTACAGCCCGCCGGAGTCCACACACCGGATCACATAGTCGCCCTTTCTCAGGCTGTAATTGTCCTGGGTCAGGGTATTTCCCTCAATGGTGTAATCTCCCTCCGGATCATCTGCTTTATTGATGAAGGAAGTGGAGACAACCGAATACTGAAGCTGGGAATCCTCGGCGTCCGTGGCCAGCGTCGTCAGATCCAGCGTGTAGGTATTGTCCTTAAACGGCCAGAGCTTCACAGTTTCCTCCACATCGCCGTTGGAAACCGGAGCCGTATTGCTGCCGCTGACAAACTGGCGGGTCGCTGTCCGCTTATAAACGCTGCTGTCCTCATTAGACTCCAGGAGAACAGCGATGTAATACCGGTATGCCCGGTCCATCTCCGGGATCTCATAATCCAGGACAAAGCTTCCGTCTGCCACGCTCATGGGCAGGGCTTCCAGATCCTGGTCATTTTCATCCACAAACCGGACCTCCGCCGCGTAACCGCTTTCCGGCGTCAGCGCCAGCGGATTGGCTGTCATATCCGTCAGCTGTGCTGAAAACTGAACCGTGTCACCCTGATTATAGGACTCCTCGCTCAGCTGCGTATTGTCCCGGATCAGGAAATTGTAATTATACAGCAGATTGATCTTTACCTTCGCTCCGGGATCGCCGTCCACCGAAACCGTCCACTCCCCGGCCGCCGGATCCACGATCTTTTCCAGAGTAATATTTCCTGCCTGTGTTGTCTGAATATCCGTGTACGGATTGCCGGAAGGGTCGGTAAACTGGATATCCGTCACATGACCCTCGATCATGACGTTGGCTTCCTCCACCCCGATATCCGGAACCGTGTAAGTAGCGTCTACCGGAACAATACCATCAAGAATACAGGTGGTTCCTGTCCCGTAGATCAGCCGGTAGAACATCTCGTACACATTCGTCAGGTCAGCTGCGTCCGTCACCTCCTGTGCCTGGCCGCCGGTGGCGTCTGAAATCTGTTTTGTCTCGGAGAAGTCCGCCTCGCCGTTTTCATTCAGGCAGACAGAATAAACCGGGATCCCCGCCTCACGGGCGGATGCGATCGCTGCCGATTTCTTCTCAACAGACGCTTCTTCTTCCTCCGACACAGCGCCGGGATCATTATCCAGGTCTGTATTGCCGTCTGTCAGCAGGATGATGGTTGAGGGCAGATCAGGATTCCCGTCGCTTTTCAGCATATTGACGGCCTGCTCCATGGCAGCGCCGATATCGGTATCGCCGTTGGTGGCACTGTGCTCTTTGATGGCGCCGGAAATCACATCCTTATCTTCCGGAGCATCTACCGGCATCATATCCTGTGAATAAATAATCGTATCATCAAAGGACACGGTGCCCACATAGTTCCCCTCCTGGGACATCAGACCCAGGAACAGATCCGTCGCTTCATATCTCAGCTGATTGGCGTCCGTATCCAGCATGGAACCGCTCTCATCGATCACAAACACCACATTATATTTATTTGTGGATGGGGTCTCCTCCGATGTCCCCGGCGCAGCCAGCGCCGCACCCGGAAAACAGAGCATCGCAGTCGTAAGCACGGTGACCACTCTCTTCCATAACTTCTTCATAAATTCTCTCCCTTCCGGATTCTTTTATCGTCAAAATTCACCAAAAAATCCTTTTTTATTTTACACTTATTTTGGCTTAGCGTCAATTTATAATTTACTTCTGTTCTTCCTTATTTAACCTTTTTTCCTTCCGGACTTACAGTTTTCCATCCTTTTTTCAGATTCCTCCATTCTGCGGCTCATGTTCCTGTTACAGGTATCATTATCCATCTTCCAAAACAGAATTCTGAGGGGGGGGGAAAAATGAAAAAAACTGCCCGGAAACCATTTCCCTGCCATGGTTTCCGGACAGCTTTTCTCCTGCCGTCAGGAAAGCTCTCCGAACAGTGCTTTGACCGCCGGATAAATCTTCTTAAATTTCTGATACCGCTCTTCATATTTCGCCGCCAGCTGCGGATCCGGCATAACCGTATCCGCCACCCGGACGATCCTCTGTGCCGCTTCCTCCACGGAAGCGTATGCGCCGCAGGCCACCGCCGCCAGCATCGCGCCTCCCAGTCCCGGTCCTTCTTCGGATTCGATGCTGTCAACCGGAATGTTCAGCACATTCGCCATAATCTTTTTCCAGAGAGGGCTCCGCGCCCCGCCGCCGCAGATTTTTGTCCGTCCGATATGGATTCCCAGACTTTCAGCCACCTCAAAGGAATCCCGGATCGCAAACGCAACGCCCTCCAGGACAGCCTGGGTCATTTCCTCTCTCCTGGTATCCATCGTCATGCCGATAAAAGTCCCCCTGGCGTTCGGGTCATTATGGGGAGAGCGTTCCCCCATCAGATAAGGGAGGAAAAAGACACGGTTTTCGCCCAGTGTCCCGATCTTTGCCTGTTCCCCTTCGTAATCCCCGGTTCCCAGGATATCCTCCAGCCACCACTTATTGCAGGAAGCCGCCGAGAGCATACATCCCATCAGATGGTACCGCCCGTCCGCATGGGCAAACGCATGAAGCGCATTGTGGCAGTCCATCCGAAACTCGCGGCTGGAAATAAAGACCGTACCGCTGGTTCCCAGGGAAATATTGCACCGCCCGTCCCCCACCGTTCCGGTGGCCACCGCGGCCGCGGCGTTATCCCCGGCCCCGGCCGCCACCCGGCAGGAAACCGGAAGGCCAAGCTCTGCCGCCCTTTCCGGCGTCAGCGTGCCTGTCACCTCATAGCTCTCATACAGCTTTGGCAGCATCTGTTCTGTGATGCCGCAGACGTCCAGCATCCTCTTTGACCAACACCGGTGCTCCACGTCCAAAAGGAGCATCCCGGATGCATCGGAATAATCACAGCTGTGCACGCCGGTCAGCTGATACGCAATGTAATCCTTGGGCAGCATAATTTTTGCGATCCTCGCAAAATTTTCCGGCTCATGCTTTTTCAGCCAGAGAAGCTTCGGCGCCGTAAACCCGGCGAAAGCAATGTTCGCCGTACATTCCGCCAGCACATCCCGGCCGATTTCCCGGTTCAGGTAATCGGTTTCCTCCCCGGTCCTGCCGTCATTCCAGAGGATGGCCGGGCGGATGACCCGATCCTCACTGTCCAGGATCACCAGCCCGTGCATCTGCCCGCCGAAGCTGACGCCCGCCACCTGGGAGGCATCCACCGGTGTGATGAGCTCCCGGATTCCTTCCCGAACTGCTTCCCACCAGTCCTCCGGCTTCTGCTCCGCCCAACCGGGATGCGGAAAGTACAGAGGGTATTCTCTGGAAACTACGTTTTCAATGGTTCCATCTTTGCCCATCAGCAAAAGCTTTACCGCAGAGGTACCAAGATCTATTCCAATATAATACATATCTTCTTCTCCTGATGCGCCGGGCGCCGGCCTGAACATGCGCCGATGCCCGGATATCATCGCAGTAAAATACACATCGCTGCAGCCAGCCCTTCGGCCCGGATCCCTCAGCAGAACGGATTCTCTGTGGGATAACGCACGCCTGCCGGCTGATTGTAGCCGATTTCCGCAGGGGCGACGCCGATCAGCTTAAATACTTCAAACAGGGCTTTTCCATAATGGCCGAAGGCCACCGCCCCATGATGCGGGTAATTTCCCTCCACCAGCACATGGCGGTAAAAACGGCCCATCTCCCGGATGGCAAAAATACCGATGCCGCCAAATGACCGTGTTGCCACAGGCAGGACTTCCCCCTCCGCCACATAGGCCCGGAGCCTGTTGTCCGCCGTGCTCTGCAGCCGGTAGAACGTGATATCGCCGGGGATGATCTCTCCCTCCAACGTTCCGTTCGTCACCTCCTGCGGCAGGCTTCTGGCCATGATCATCTGGTATTTCATCTCACAGGAGGACAGTTTGGAAGAACAGGTATTCCCGCAATGGAAGCCCATGAAGGTCTCATCCTGGCGATAATCAAATTTCCCTCTGATATCTTCCTGGTAAATCGCATCCGTCACCGTATTATTGATATCCAGCAGCGTCACCGCGTCGCCGCTGACACACTGGCCGATATACTCACTCAATGTTCCGTAAAGATCCACCTCACAGGAAACAGGGATTCCCCTCCCGGTCAGGCGGCTGTTCACATAACAGGGCACAAAGCCGAACTGTGTCTGGAAGGCCGGCCAGCATTTCCCGGACAATGCCACATACTTCCGGGAACCTCTGTGGTCTTCGATCCAGTCTGAGAGCGTCAGCTCATACTGCGCCAGCTTCTCTAAAATCTCCGGCTTTTTATTTCCTGCACCCAACTCGGCTTCCATATCCGAAACCACATCCGGGATCCGCGGATCCCCCGCATGCTTATGGAACGCCTCAAACAGATCCAGCTCGGAATTTTCCTCTACCTCCACGCCCAGATTGTAAAACTGTTTGACAGGCGCATTGCAGGCCAGGAAATTCAAAGGACGCGGCCCAAAGCTGATAATCTTCAGATCGGAAAGGCCGATCACCGCCCGGGCAATCCCCACAAATTCATGGATCCGGTCTGCGCACTGCGCGGCGCTTCCCACCGGCTGCTCCGGAATATAAGCCCTCACATTCCGCAGCGCCAGATTGTAACTGGCATTCAGCATCCCGCAGTAGGCATCTCCCCTTCCCTGGATCAGGTCTTCCTCCTCCGCGGCGGCAATATACATCGCCGGGCCGTGAAACTCCTTTGCCAGCATAGTCTCGGCGATCTCCGGCCCGAAATTTCCCAGATAAACACAGAGCGCATTGCATCCCGCATTCCGGATATCCTCCAGCGCCTGTCTCATATGGATCTCACTCTCCACAATGCAGACCGGACATTCATAAATATCTGTTTCGCCATACTTTGCCCGGTAGGCCTCCACCAGTCTCCGACGCCTTCCCACAGAAAGGCTCTCCGGGAAACAGTCGCGGCTCACCGCCACAATTCCGATTTTTACTTCCGGCATATTCAACATCAATCCGTCCTCCTCCATTTATTCAACCTTTCAGCTCATATGGTTATATCATACCCTTCCACCTCCGGTTTTTCAACCGGTTTCTGTTTATGCTGCAGGTTTTCGTGAATTTACAAAAAAGTCGTACTGCGCTATAATAGCCTCAGGGACAGCAGCGAATGTTAAATCCAATATAAATCCACTGGAACCACAGAAAAGAGCCGCGCTGACTCAATACCAGCGCGGCTCAAATAATATAATTATACTAATTTCATTCTGAACATTTCTCCGGCATCTGCCGGACACCCTCCTGCTTCTCATACAGAAATTTCTCCGGCAGCGTCACGCCAAAATCCACAGCCAGATGGCGGAACTGATCCGGCGTAATGGTCTGGCGCTTCTGATCTGTCATGGAACGTACCTTCACTAAAATTTCCGCAGATTTTTCCACGGTAT
>CALWGM010000075.1 GCA_944380065.1 uncultured Lachnospiraceae bacterium | reverse complement strand
TTTAAAGGGTGTGTGTGATGTGGATGACAGTGGCGTCTGTATCGTAGAAGCGGACGGTGAGATTGTAAATGCCTCTGTGACACGTGTAAAAGAGGGCATGAAGATTCAGACAAAGACACCGGATCTGGTGGCAAAACGCAAGGAAGCACTGGCTGCGATATTAAAGATACATAACAAAGCATGTATCGACTGTTTCCGCGTGGGCAGCTGTGAACTTCAGGAGCTTTTGCATGAATACGGTTTCCGGAATGAGGCGGAGCTGCCGAAGGAAGATCTGGTGGAGCTGGATCTGTCCTCTAAAGTCCTGATCCGTGATAACAACAAATGTATCCGCTGTAAACGCTGCATTAATGTCTGTGCGAAGATGCAGGCGGTATCCGCAATCGTGGCGACGGGAGAAGGACTGGATGCAGAAATCGTGCCTGCTTCCTCCAAAGGCCTGGCTGCGGCCAGCTGCGTAAACTGCGGCCAGTGTGTGGCTGTTTGTCCGACCGGCGCGCTGACTGAGAAGGATCAGACCGCTCTGGTAAAAGAAGCCCTGGCGGATCCGGATAAATACGTGGTAGTCCAGGTGGCTCCTGCTGTACGCGCGGCACTGGGTGAGGCATTTGATTTCAACATCGGCGTGGATGTGGAAGGCAGGATCGCAGGAGCGCTGCGTGCCCTGGGATTTGACAAGGTATTTGATACCAAGATGGGTGCGGATCTTACTATTCTGGAGGAATTTGCAGAGCTGATCGACCGGATCGAGCATGACGGTGTACTGCCGCTGATCACTTCCTGCTGCCCAGGCTGGATCAAATATGCAGAGCATTTCTATCCGGATATGTTGGAAAATATTTCCTCCTGCAAGTCTCCGCATACCATGTTCGGCGCAATTATCAAATCCTATTTTGCAAGAAAGGCAGGCATCGATAAGAAAAACATTGTGGTTGTCAGCGTGATGCCCTGTACTGCGAAAAAATTTGAGATCACCCGGGAGGATGAGTGCGGCGCAGGCGTCCCGGATGTGGATATCGTTATTACAACCAATGAGCTGGCAAAACTAATCAAAGATGCAGAGCTTCAGTTCGAGTTCTACGGCAACAATGAGAAGTTTGATGAGCCTCTGGGCGAGGGAACCGGCGCAGGCGTAATCTTTGGCGCAACCGGCGGCGTAATGGAAGCAGCACTGAGAACGGCAGTAGAGAAACTGACCGGTAAAGAGCTGGAGAATCTGGAATTTACCGACGTGCGCGGCATGACCGGCATCAAGGAAGCTTCTTATGACCTGAACGGTAATGTGGTTAAGGTGGCAGTTGCTTCCGGACTGGCCAATGCCAATGCGCTTTTGACCAAAGTGAAGGCTGGAGAGGCAGATTATCAGTTTATTGAAATCATGGCCTGCCCTGGCGGCTGCGTAAACGGCGGCGGACAGCCGCATCAGTTCCCGGAGGTACGGGCACTCCATGATGTTCCGGCAATGCGGGCGGCAGCTCTGTATAAGAATGATGCGGGCAGCGAGATTCGCAAATCCCACGAGAATCCGGCTATCGAAGAGCTGTACGATTCTTTCCTGGGCGAACCGGGCAGCAGACTTGCGCACCAGCTGCTGCATACGACATATAAGATGAGATAAGGTGAGTCATGGATCGGGAAATTCTAAATTTTTCAAAGATTTGGAATTTCCCGATTTGTAAGAGATGAAAGAGAGAAAAAGGAGAACTGGAATATGAGCTTTAATGACAATCTTCCGAAGCTGAAACCATTTAAAAGAAGTGTATCGATCATAGGTGTGGGAGCAACTCCCTTTGTCCGTATTCTGGATGATCCGGAAGTGGATGGCCTGACAGAGGGAGAACTGTTTGGCTATGCTGCCAGAGAGGCCATGAAGGATGCGGGCATCACCGGAAAAGACGTGGATTTCTTCGTACACGGCCAGGCCGGCCCCGGCTGGATCAGTAATTTCGGAACCGCAAACATACACGTGGCAAACTGGCTGGGCATGAAGGGAAAAGGTTCCATGCATCAGAGTGAGGCCTGCGCGACCGGCTATGTGGCACTGGAGACCGCGGTCGACTATGTGGCATCCGGCACCTACGATATGGTATTAAGCGGCTGTATCGATATGCCGTACTCCATCGCCTATCCGACGCGTGTCCTGACAAAACGCCGTTTCGGTACCGATGCAATTTTTCACGAAGTGCTCTGCTCCACGGTAACGAGAGACTATAACCTCTTTACACGCGGTGTACTGCCCTTTAGTTCAGAGTCCTGGCTGGACGAATATTTTAAGGAAAATAACCTGGACAAAGAAACGATCGACCGGGTAATGACAAATATGGCGATCAACTGCCGCCGTGCAGCTGCGCTGAATTCGCTCGGACTGTTCGACAAGAACTTTGAAGATCTGGCTCATGACTATGGAATGGAAAGTGCAGAGGAATATCTGCATTCAAAATATAATCCGCTGATCGGAAAATACATGCGTGCCTGCCATTTTGAGCAGCGCTGCGACGGTGCGGCAGCCGTGATCGTCTGCCCTACAGAGATAGCTTATAAATATACAGATCATCCAATCGAGGTGCTCGGAATCGGACATTCCTGTATCGAGTACAATACGCCTCTGCTGGAGAAGCTGGCGACAGAGAACGCCTACAAGCAGGTGCGGGAGCTGACCGGGCTGACCGGAAAGGACATGGATCTGTTCCTGACTAACGACTTCTTCATGCAGTCGGAGATGCTTGCGGCAGAGACCTGTGAGTATTTCCCGGAGCATAAGGGCTGGGAATATATGCTGGAAGGACGCGCTGCTTTCGACGGAGACCGTCCGGTACAGCCACACGGCGGACGCTGCCAGTACGGCCACGCATCCTCTGCATCCGGTCTGCATGATCTGTATGAAGCGGTAAAACAGATGCGGGGCATCCGTGGTGTAACACAGGTAAAGAATCCGGTGAAACGTGCCATGATCCGCGGATTTGGCGGAGGCCAGAATGTACTGTGTACGATTTTAGAGCAGAAATAAGAGCAGGAGGAAAACGATAATGGATATGACAAAGAAAGATATGGAGCCGATTGTAAAGAATTATTATCTGGCTTTGGAAGAAGGAAAAATTTTCGGACGTAAGTGTACAGACTGTGGCCATATAGAGTTTCCTCCCTACCTGTGCTGCAACGAATGCGGATGTCTTGATACAGAATGGGTGGAATTAAATGACATGCGCGGTTATATTACCCAGGTCCTGCCGACTGTAGGGGCTTTCGGTGATCCGGATTTCAGAAAACAGCACGGCGATTACTGGGCGATTGGTATCCGGATCGACGGGATGGATCATTTCTGTTCCAGCCTGATCCACATTGATCCGGAGCGCTACGATGAGTTTGACAAACGAATCGATCGGGAGCAGGTCTGGGTAAAACCGGTTATCATCCAGGACGAGGATGTAAAGGTCGTGGTATGGGAGCTGGAGGATGATGCGGATCCGTTTAAGAAAATACCGGATCCCTCTACGCTCATGCTTGTGGGTGCTCCGGATGAAAGCGGGGAGCCGGCTGAGGAGAGCAAAGCGGCAGCAGCCGACATCGATCCGTCCACCGATCCGATTGCACAATCCGTGCTTGAATGCGCGGCAGATGCCTACGGCGTAGACATTTCCACACTCACCATGGCTACCGACATCCGTGAGGATCTGTCCAATGAGTCTATGAAGATGATCGTCATGATCTCAGAGATCGAGGATGAACTGGATGTAACGATCGAGATTCAGGAGGCAAGTCTTCTGAACACACTGGCAGACTTTGTGTTGAAAGTAAAAGAAAAAATGTAAGCAGATCCCAGGGAGGAGAATTATGAGCTTTATTGATTCTATTTATGAAAAAGCGAAAGCAGTAAAACAGACAATTGCCGTGCCGGAATGCACAAATGAATATATGATGATCGCATCCGCGAAGGCGTTCCACGATGGCATGGCTGATATTGTCTATGTGGGAGATCCGGCTGAGATTCAGGCGGCAGCGGAGAAATACGGCCTGGATATCGCAGGCATCCGCATCGTGGATGTTAATGATGAGGCTTACAAGGCAGAACTGCTGGATAAATATGAGGCTATGCCGGAGAAGGTTATGACCAGAAAATTTGTGGCAAAGCGGATCGGAGATCCTTTATATCTGGCTACTCTGCTGGAGGCAGTCGAAGAGGCGGACGGTACGCTTGCCGGCATTGATACAACGACCTATGAATTTGTCCTGGCGGCGAATAGCATCATCGGTATGGAGCCGGGCTGCCCGACTGCATCCGGCCTGCTCATTCTCGAAGTGCCGGGATTTGACGGAGAGCAGGGCAACTGTATCGGTATGTCAGACGGAGCCGTCTGCATCGAGCCTACAGTGGAGCAGCATGCCAGCATCGCTATCGCTTCCTGCGAGACCTTTGAGGCGGTAACCGGCAAAGAGGCTCGCTGTGCTTTCCTGTCCTATTCCACAGACGGCAGCGGCGGTTCCAGTGAACCGGTCAAAAAGGTACGCGCTGCGCTGCAGCTTGCACAGGAAAAACGCCCGGATCTGAAGATCGACGGTGAATTCCAGGCAGATGCAGCCATCGACAAGCGGGTTGGCGAAAAGAAGGTGAAACGCCCCAGCGAGGTGGCAGGACGTGCCAACGTCCTGATCTTCCCGGATGCCGCTGCCTGCAACATCGGCTCCAAGCTGGCACAGCGCCTTTCCAACAGCCAACCCTACGGTCCCCTGTATCAGGGATTCCGTCTTCCGATCCTGGACTGTTCCAGAAGTGATACAGACGTTACCCTGTACAATGACATCGCTCTGCTGAGCGTACTGGCTGCCTACAAGAAAGAGAAGGCAAAATAAATTCACCAGGAAGGAAGAGAAAACAAAATGAAGGATTATGTGATACTCACAATCAACCCGGGGTCGAGCAGCACCAAATGCGGCCTGGTAAAGGGTAATCAGGTATTGATGGATAAAACTGTGGATCACGACAGAAGTGAATTTGCGGACTGTAAGACATTTGCGGATCAGGAGCCGAAGCGTATGGCACTGATCCAGGAGGCACTGAAGGAGTCTGGAATCGATCTCTCTACCGTGGACGCCGTAGTCGGCCGCGGCGTGGGACTCTATGCCTGTGAGGGCGGCACCTATGAGATCGATGATCTGGCCTATGACCACGCCACCAGGGATGTGGCAGGTATCCACCATCCGGCGACGCTTGGTATCAAAATCGCCTACAAATTCGGGCAGATGCTCGGAAAACCCGCATTTTTCGTAAACCCCATGCCGATCGATGAGATGTGTGACGAAGCCAGAATGACCGGTATCAAGGGATGCTACCGTCCGGCCCGCTCCCATCCGCTGAACCAGAAGCAGGTGGCAATCCACCACAGCGAGCTGACCGGCAGAAGCTACGAAGATTCCAATTATATCATCCTGCACTTAGGAGGCGGCATCAGCATCACCGCCCACCGCAGGGGCCGGGCTATCGATGGAAGTCGCGCCGGCGACGCTCAGGGACCGATCTCCCCGAACCGCTCCGGAGACATCTGTACCGATGATATCGTAGCCCTCC